>JADGGZ010000421.1 GCA_019689675.1 Rhodospirillales bacterium
CGAGCGGCGAGGTGCTGCCACGCGAGCCGGGGACCGCTCGCACCGGGCGAAAACCCCCGCACCTTGACAACTTCCACGATTCCAGAGAGCCTTCCCGTCGCGCGCCGGCGCCGGTCCCGACCGGCCGTCGGCGAGACCGCTCGCAATCTGCCCTGCGAGACCGCATGGCTCCTGGACTTACGCAGAGGCTGTTTCCCGGGACGCGAATCCCGGGCCCCATTGAAGCACCACACAGCGACCACTCGGGAAACAGTCGAGAGTCGTTTCCCGGGACGCGAATCCCGGGCCCCATTGAAGCATAAGCCCCTGGATGACGACGAGGCCGCTGTCCGCATGTTTCCCGGGACGCGAATCCCGGGCCCCATTGAAGCGTTTAGCACGCAACGAATCGAGAGCACAAGAGAGCCCGCGTTGTTTCCCGGGACGCGAATCCCGGGCCCCATTGAAGCGCCTGCTCGGCCGCGAGCTTGGCCTCGAGGTGGGCCTTCCGTTTCCCGGGACGCGAATCCCGGGCCCCATTGAAGCTTCGCACTGTTGCTCCGCCCAGGGTGAGAGTTCGGTGAGCGTTTCCCGGGACGCGAATCCCGGGCCCCATTGAAGCCCCCGATAGGCGAGGGATTCCTCGACGGTCTCCCAGAGTTTCCCGGGACGCGAATCCCGGGCCCCATTGAAGCACGAGCTCCACCACCAACGGCAAACCGCCAGCATGGAGCTCGTTTCCCGGGACGCGAATCCCGGGCCCCATTGAAGCCAGACTGTCTCGGCGGTCTCGAGTCTCGTCGCCTCGGCGTTTCCCGGGACGCGAATCCCGGGCCCCATTGAAGCCCGGCTCGGCAGCGATCCTGACCGGTATCCGGTCTGTTTCCCGGGACGCGAATCCCGGGCCCCATTGAAGCGACGCTGTCCTCGAGTCCCAGCCGCTCGCCCGCCGTTTCCCGGGACGCGAATCCCGGGCCCCATTGAAGCCCCGGCCCCACCAGTCCCAGTGAAGGGGGACACGGATGTTTCCCGGGACGCGAATCCCGGGCCCCATTGAAGCACGTCCTGGCCGAGGGCGACGCTCATGTCCGCCATCGTTTCCCGGGACGCGAATCCCGGGCCCCATTGAAGCCTCCGCGAGCTGCGCCGCCTCCTCGGGGGTAGCGAAGAGCGGTTTCCCGGGACGCGAATCCCGGGCCCCATTGAAGCCTGCTGCTCGCCCCGCGACGGGTCCCAGTCTGGGCGGCTCGCGTTTCCCGGGACGCGAATCCCGGGCCCCATTGAAGCAGGCCGATCGCCGTCCCCACCGTTGTCGGACCGGTGCTCGTTTCCCGGGACGCGAATCCCGGGCCCCATTGAAGCCACCGTCGGCGTGCCATCGGGGCGGAGGACGGGAGCCCCGTTTCCCGGGACGCGAATCCCGGGCCCCATTGAAGCGGTACCGCGCTCCGGCTCTTCGTCGAGCACCGGCTGTTTCCCGGGACGCGAATCCCGGGCCCCATTGAAGCGTGATCTCCTGCGTCCGATTCTCCGCGGACTCGCCGTTTCCCGGGACGCGAATCCCGGGCCCCATTGAAGCAAGACGGGGATCTCCGAGTGGTCGGAGCATGCCCGGTTTCCCGGGACGCGAATCCCGGGCCCCATTGAAGCTCTTCTGTTCTGGCATGTTTGCTGGCATGTTTGCTGTTTCCCGGGACGCGAATCCCGGGCCCCATTGAAGCTGACGAGGAGGAGGCGCGAAGGCCTCCTCCTCGAGCGTTTCCCGGGACGCGAATCCCGGGCCCCATTGAAGCATGTTTAGAGCCGGAACAACAGTGAGCGGCAATATGTTTCCCGGGACGCGAATCCCGGGCCCCATTGAAGCCTCGCCCGCGTGTCCCGTGACGATCCGGATGCGGTCGCGTTTCCCGGGACGCGAATCCCGGGCCCCATTGAAGCCGATAGTCCGCTTCGCGGGAGGGGGGTAGGGGGGGTGTTTCCCGGGACGCGAATCCCGGGCCCCATTGAAGCTCGAAGCTCGTGTCGGGGTCGCCGACGACGGCGC
>JADGGZ010000422.1 GCA_019689675.1 Rhodospirillales bacterium
GCGAGCGCCTCCATCCCGATGTCGTGCGACGGCCTGTCGCGCTCGGGCCCGGTTTGCCCGAAGGCCGCGATCGAGGCGTACACGATGCGCGGGTTCCGCTTCTCGACCACCTCGTAATCGACGCCGAGGCGCGCCACGACCCCGGGACGGAACGCCTCCACTATGACATCGGCGGTTTCGGCCAAGGAAAGGAGCGCCTCGCGCCCTTCGTCGCTCTTGAGGTCGAGGACGATGCTCTTCTTCCCGCGGTGCGTGTTGCGGAACCAGACGCTCTCCCCGCCCGCGCGGTAGCCGAGATGCCGGACCGGCTCGCCCTGCCCCGGAGGCTCGACCTTGATCACCTCGGCACCGTGATCCGCCATCATCATCGTCAGATGCGGGCCGGGCAGGAACATCGACAGATCGATGACGCGGATGCCTTCGAGCTTCACTTCGGATCACTCCTTCGCCGCGCAGCCCACCGATCTCGTTCACGAACGGTCGGGTCCGTGATCGGTGCGAGGAAACGATTGCGGCGTCGCGTCATCGGCGGCGGTCGACGGGACCTAGTATTTGTACGGACAATATTTACCGAGGCTGCCTTGCGTCAATACGCGCCCCGGCTGGGCTCGTGGAGCGATTCCTCTCTAAACTGCCATCACGTATTTTGCGCGCATGACGAGATCAGCAACCGCCCGGGCGGTCCGAAGGGCCGACGGGCCGAAGCGCGCGCCGCCTTCGAAGCTCCAGCAGCCGCCACGCTACGTCGCCGTCGCGAATGCCCTGATGGCCGCGATCGCCCAAGGCCGTTATCCCGTCGGCTCCACGCTGCCCACCGAACACGAGCTCTGCGAGAGCTTCGGTATCAGCCGGTTCACGGCACGCGAGGCGCTTCGGCAGCTGCTCGACGCCGGTCTCGTCGTGCGCCGGCCACGCGCCGGCACGACGGTCATCGCCAAGGAGCGCCGTGTGCCGTTCACGCAGGCGCTCGGCTCGCTCGACGATCTCTTGCAATACGCGGCCGATACGGAATTGCGGCTTCTCTACACGGGAACGGTCGAGATCGATCAGCACCTCGCGCGCGAGATCCCCATCAGCGTGGGGGAGCGATGGCTTTTTGGCGTCGGGATACGCTACCGGAAGGACGACGATTTTCCGGTGTGCCTGACGCGCGTCTACATCAATCCCGATTTCAACGATCTCGCCAGGCGGCTCAGAAGCCGGGATGATGCGATCTACAAGCTGATCGAGAAGCACCATAAGGTGACCGTCGCGCGGGTGGAGCAGCAGATGGCCGCCGTATCGTTGTCGCGCGACGACGCCTTGAACCTGAAGGCGAAGGTCCACGGGCCAGCTTTGCGCACGCTCCGCCTCTACTACGATTGCGACGACCGTCTTCTCGAGGTGTCGGACAGCGTCCATCCGGGCGAGCGGTTCACCTATTTCATGACGATCCGGAAATCCGGCTGATGCGCGCCGCCCGCCTCAAGGGATCGCGAGGCGCACGAACGCGCGGACATCGTCGAGTTCTTGAAGCCGGGCCGCCATGGCGATCGCGCGATCGGCGGTTTCCGGCGCAAGCGATCGCACGGCCCCACTCCAGGCGCGACGGAACTTGTCCTCCCGCTGCGCTTGGCTCAACGGGTTCATGGGGCTTCCGAGCATGTGCTCGACCGAAATCTCCCGCACGGCGCCGCCGCGCAAGCGGACGCGAACCGTCTGCGGAACCAGCGCGTTCGGATCCGGGTTCCCGTCGACCACAACCTCGATCCGCCGCGAGAGATCGCGCAGGCCGGGATCGGCGAGACGCTCGGGCCGAAAATCCGCGACGTCGACGGTACCGAACCGGAGCGCCACCGCCCCGACGTACTGGAAGCAGAGACGCGCGTAGCTGACCGTCATGTCCTCCCGGTAGGGGCGACCGACCAGCCGGTGGACGAGCGGCGGCACCATCAGCGTCAGACGCTCGACCTCGTCCGCCTCTATCCGCTCGGTCGCGAGAAGCCGCTGTATCCCATCGATGCCGGC
>JADGGZ010000423.1 GCA_019689675.1 Rhodospirillales bacterium
CCGAGATCAACGCGTCGACGTCGGGGCGAACAACAGGTTCGCCCAGGATCGGCAACGTCGTTCTACGGTCCCGAAGGGCAAGGCTGCTGGCGTCCATGACGACTCCTCTGTGTTCCCACGGGGCGACGCGACTGGCGTATTTTCGTGCGGACGATGCTGGCTTGCGTGTTTCGTTATCTCGTTCGGTCTTGTCGAAAAAGATAATACCAATGCAGCGGTCCCGGCGTAAAGAAAAAATACGGCGTGACGAAAAACAGTTGCGATTTCTCCGTCCTTGCGCGGGTGATCCAGGATCGCGCTGTAGGCGGGGAGAAGCCGTTCGACGCTGCAGCGGCGCGCCTAGCTCGACCTCCCGGCGGGTCGACGCCGGCCTTCTCGATTGCCCCGGCGGCCGGCGGCGGCGACGATACGAGCCGCAGTAGTGGCGTCGTGGCGGAGCGGTGCGACTCGTCGCGCTGCGCCGTGCGGCCCGGCGGTGAGAAGATGCAGTCAACTTCCTCTGAACTGCCGCGGCGCGGGCAATCGCGTGCCGCGCCGAAACGCGCGCTCAGTCGTAGGAGCCGTTCCTGGGCTCCTCTGTCGCGACCGCTGCTAGGTCGGCTTCCATCATTTCCTTCACGAGCCCAGCGAAGTCGACCCGATGTCGCCAGCCGAGGCGGGCTCGCGCTTTGGTCGGGTCGCCGAGCAGGAACGGGACCTCCGTCGGCCGGAAGTAGCTGGGGTCGATCTTGACCAGGACCTCCCCCGTGCGCTCGTCGACGCCGTCCTCCTCGACGCCGCGGCCGCGCCATTCGATCCGACGTCCGACATGAGCGAAGGCGCGTTCGACGAATTCGCGGACCGAATGGGCTTCGCCCGTGGCGACCACGTAGTCGTCCGGCTCGTCCTGCTGAAGCATGAGCCACATTGCTTCGACGTAGTCCCGCGCGTGGCCCCAGTCTCGTTTTGCATCGAGATTGCCGAGAAAAAGCTGATTCTGCCGCTTGTGCTCGATCGCGGCGACGGCGCGGGTGATCTTGCGGGTCACGAAGGTCTCGCCGCGCAATGGGCTTTCGTGGTTGAAGAGAATGCCGTTCGAAGCGTGAATCCCGTACGCTTCACGGTAGTTCACGGCGATCCAGTATCCGTAGAGCTTCGCCGCCGCATAAGGGCTGCGTGGCCGGAAGGGAGTCCTCTCGTGCTGCGGCGGAGGCGCGTTCCCGTAAAGCTCCGAGGTCGATGCCTGATAGAAGCGACAGGTTTTCGAGAGACCGAGAATTCGAATGGCTTCCAGGAGGCGAAGGACGCCGAGCGCGTCGGAATTGGCCGTGTACTCCGGTGTCTCGAAGGAGACTTTCACGTGGCTCTGCGCCGCAAGATTGTAAATCTCCGTCGGCTCGGTCTCCTGGACGATGCGGATGAGGTTCGAGGCGTCGGTGAGGTCGCCGTAGTGAAGATAGAAGGGCAGGCCCGGCTTATGGAGATCGTGATAGAGGTGATCGATCCGACCGGTGTTGAACGACGACGAGCGCCGTTTGACACCGTGGACCTCGTATCCTTTGCGGAGAAGGAAGTCCGAGAGATACGCCCCGTCCTGGCCGGTCACGCCGAGGATCAGTGCGACTTTCCTAGTCATGCGGCTCTCGGCCTCCCAATGCTGATCAACAGAGTGCGGGCATTCGTGGGCGCCTCTCCGGCATCTCGCCGAGACGGCCCTTCCTGCAACGAACCGGCGTAATCGAGCACTCTGCCTCTCTCAGAGCCTTGAAGACGCGGTCGCAGAGCCGTGAGGCGGTCAGCACGCGGCGTCCTCTTTTCCGACGCTCACGCGGGTGTCTGAACCTCGTCGCCGACGATCGGCAAAGCGGTCGGCGCCCGCATCATCTCCTCGTACCGCTTCAGGACGAGCGGCGCGGCGAGAACTTCGCGCACATGGCGCTGGCCGTTCATCCCGAGCCGTTGGCGCAGCTCGGCGTTCTCGACCAAGGTGACGACGGCGCGATAGAGCGCATCGACGTCTCC
>JADGGZ010000007.1 GCA_019689675.1 Rhodospirillales bacterium
CCTCCTCGCAGAAGGCAGCCATCTGCGGAGCTACGAGAAGCTCGGCGCGCACCCGACCGAGCTGGAGGGTGTCTCGGGAGTCGCCTTCGCGGTCTGGGCGCCGAACGCCCGCCGGGTCAGCGTCATCGGCGATTTCAACGGCTGGGACGGGCGGCGCCATCCGATGCGCTTCCACCCCGCCTGCGGTGTGTGGGAAATCTTTTTGCCCGATGTCGCGCCGGGCGACGTCTACAAATACGAAATCCTCGGCCATCACGGCGCCCTCCTGCCGCTCAAGGCCGATCCGTACGCGGCCCAGGCGGAGCGGCCGCCGCGCACCGCATCGATCGTCGCGGCGCCCACGCGCCATGCCTGGGGCGACGAGGACTGGATGGCGCGGCGCCACGAGCGCAACGATCGGACGGCGCCGATATCGATCTACGAAGTCCATCTCGGCTCCTGGCGGCGCAAGCCCGAAGAGGGTGGGCGCTATCTCGGCTACCGGGAGCTCGCGCAGGAGCTCGTGCCTTACGTGCGCGATCTCGGCTTCACCCATATCGAGCTTTTGCCGATCACCGAGTTCCCGTTCGACGGGTCGTGGGGCTATCAGCCGATCGGCCTCTTCGCGCCGACGAGCCGCTTCGGCGCCCCCGATGATTTCCGCTTCTTCGTCGATGCTTGCCACCGCGAAGGCATCGCGCTCTTCCTCGACTGGGTCCCCGGACATTTCCCGACAGATCCGCACGGCCTCGCGCGCTTCGACGGCACGGCGCTCTACGAGCACGAAGACTGGCGGCAGGGCTTCCACAAGGATTGGAACACGCTCATCTACAATTACGGCCGGCGTGAGGTGGCGAACTTTCTCCTCTCCTCGGCGCTGTCCTGGTACGACCGCTATCACATCGACGGAATCCGCGTCGACGCGGTCGCCTCGATGCTCTATCTCGACTACAGTCGCAAGGAAGGCGAATGGATCCCGAACCGCTACGGCGGGCGGGAGAATCTCGAGGCGATCGACTTCCTGAAGCGCTTCAACGAGCTCTCGTACGGAATGTACCCTGGCATCGCGACGGCGGCGGAGGAGTCGACCGCCTGGCCGGGCGTGTCGCGGCCCGTCCACCTCGGCGGACTCGGCTTCGGCTACAAGTGGAACATGGGCTGGATGCACGACACGCTCCGCTACATGTCGAAGGATCCGATACACCGCAAGCACCACCACAACGACCTGACCTTCGGCCTCCTCTACGCGTTCAGCGAGAACTTCATCCTGCCCCTCAGTCACGACGAGGTCGTTCACGGCAAGGGCTCGCTTTTGGGCCGCATGCCCGGGGACGAGTGGCAGCGCTTCGCCAATCTGCGCGCCTACTACGCCTTCATGTGGACCCACCCCGGCAAGAAGCTGCTCTTCATGGGCGGCGAGTTCGGGCAGAGCGCGGAGTGGAACCACGACCGGAGTCTCGACTGGCACCTCCTGCAATACCCGGTGCATCGCGGGGTGCAGCTTCTCGTTCGCGACCTCAACCGGCTCTATCGCGAGCTGAAGGCGCTGCACGAGCTCGACTGCGAGCCGGACGGCTTCCAGTGGATCGACGCCGCCAACTGGGAGCAGAGCACGCTCTCGTATCTGCGCCGCGGGCGCGGGCCGCGCGACGTTGCGCTCGTCGTCTGCAACTTCACCCCGGTGCCGCGCGAGAATTACCGCGTCGGCTGCCCCTACGGGGGCGGCTGGCGCGAGCGCCTCAACACCGACGCGCGCGAATACGGCGGCAGCGGAGTCGGAAACGCCGGCTGGGCCGAGGCCGAGGACGTTCCCTTCCACGGCCAGCCGCACTCGCTCGCGCTCCGCCTGCCGCCGCTCGGCACGGTGGTGCTGACGCCGGCGTAGCCGCAGACGAGACACCAAACCCCGTAATCTGCCTTCGACCGGGATGGACGCGTTCCACGACCCGGGTATGCTTTCCCGCCTCGCGACGACACCGGGTGGAATCGATGGATTGGAGCGTGCAGAGATTCGGCATCGGGCAGCCGGTTCCGCGGACCGAGGATCCCGTGCTCGTGCAGGGGCGCGGCCGCTACACCGACGACCTCGCGCTTCCCGGACAAGCCTACGCGGCCATTGTCCGCAGCCCGGTGGCGCACGGCGTTCTGCGTGGGATCGGCACGACGGCCGCGAGGACGTCGCCCGGCGTGCTCGGCGTCTGGACCGGCGCGGATCTCGAGGCCGCTGGATACGGCAGCCTCAAATGCGCGGTGAACTTTCCCAATCGCGACGGCTCGCCGATGCGGAAGCCGAGGCGTCCGGCACTCGCCGTCGACAAGGTTCGCTGGGTCGGCGACCCGGTCGCCATCGTCGTGGCCGAAAGCCCTGCCGCCGCGAAGGACGCGGCCGAGCTCGTCGAGCTCGACATCGACCCTCTTCCGGCGGTCACGCGCGCACGCGAGGCGGCATCGCCGGGCGCGCCGGTCCTCTACGACGAGGTCCCGGACAACGTCGTTCTCGACTACCACTACGGAGACGCGCAGAAGGTCGCCGAAGCATTCGCCCGGGCCGCGCACGTGACCCGGCTCGAGCTCGTCAACAACCGGGTCGTCGTCTCGGCGATGGAGCCGCGCGCCGCGATCGGCTCGATCGAGAACGGGCGCTGGGTGCTCCGCGTGGGCTGCCAAGGCGTCTTCGGACTTCGGGCAGGCATGGCCGACATCCTCGGCGTTCCGCCCGAGAAGGTGCGAATTCTCACCGGGAATGTCGGCGGCTCCTTCGGCATGAAGGCGGCGCCTTATCCCGAGTACGTCGCGATCCTCCACGCCGCGAAAATGCTGGGCCGCCCCGTCAAATGGACCGACGAGCGCTCCGGCAGCTTTCTCTCCGATCAGCACGGGCGCGACCACGAGGCGACAGCCGAGCTCGCGCTCGACGCCGAAGGACGTTTCCTCGCCGTCCGGATCGTCAACTACGGCAACATGGGCGCCTATCTCGGGACCGTCGCACCGCTGATGCCGACGCTCAACATCGTCAAGAACACGGTCAGCGTCTACGCGACGCCGCTCATCGAGGTCGCGACCAAGTGCCTCCTCACCAACACGACGCCGGTGAGCGCCTATCGCGGAGCCGGGCGCCCCGAGGGCAATTACTTCATGGAGCGCCTCATCGACGCGGCGGCGCGCGAGATGGGGATCGACCGGCTCGAGCTGCGCCGGCGCAATCACATAAGGCCGGAGCAGATGCCGTACGCCGCGCCCTCCGGGATGACTTACGACAGCGGTGATTTTCCGGCCGTGTTCGAGGCGGCGGTCGCGGCCGCCGACTGGGACGGGTTTCCGGCTCGCCGCGAAGCGAGCCGGGCGAAGGGAAAGCTGCGCGGCCGCGGCATCGGCAGCTATCTCGAAGTGACCGCGCCCCCCAACCCCGAGATGGGCGGCATCCGGTTCGAGCCGGACGGGACGGTGACGATCCTCACCGGGACGCTCGACTACGGTCAGGGCCACGCGGCGCCGTTCGCCCAGGTTCTGTCCGATCGACTCGGCATTCCGTTCGAGCGCATTCGTCTGCTGCAGGGCGACAGCGACCAGCTCGTCGCCGGCGGCGGGACGGGCGGCTCGCGGTCGATCACCGCGAGCGGCCAGGCGATCGACGAGGCGAGCCGCGCGGTGATCGAGAAGGGAAAGCAGGCGGCCGCGCATTTCCTCGAAGCTTCGGTCGCGGACATCGAATTCGCGCATGGCCGCTTCACGATCGCCGGCACCGACCGGTCGATCGACATCCTGGAGCTTGCCGAACGACTGCGGCGCGCAGGGCCCCTGCCCGAGGGCGTGCCGGCATCGCTCGACGTCAGCCACGTGACGAAGCCGATCCCCTCCGCATTCCCCAATGGCTGCCATGTCGCCGAGGTCGAGATCGACCCCGAAACCGGCGTGGTGACGATCGCGCGCTACGAGTCGGTGAACGACTTTGGGACGATCGTCAACCCGCTCCTGGTCGAAGGCCAGGTGCATGGCGGCATCGTGCAGGGCATAGGGCAGGCGCTGATGGAGCGTACCGTCTACGACGACGAGGGGCAGCTCCTCACCGGGTCGTACATGGACTACGCGCTGCCGCGCGCCGAAGACGTCATCAATCTCTCGTTCCGCAGCCATCCGGTGCCGGCGAAGACCAACGCGCTCGGCACCAAGGGATGCGGCGAGGCCGGCTGTGCGGGCTCGCTCTCCTCGGTCATGAATGCCGTGATCGACGCGCTTTCCGAGCTCGGCGTCACGCATATCGACATGCCGGCGACACCCGCCCGGATCTGGGCAGCGATCGAGGTGGCGCGCCGCTGACGCCCAAGTCGGGCGCGACCCGCGCGCGTGGTCCTTGTCAATCGGCCGTCCGCGGAGTCTAGAATGTCGGCAAGAAGTCGAGCCGTACGCGGCGCGACAAATGATCGGAGGGAAGCCAAGAAGATGAAAAGACGGACCATTCTCGGCGCCGGTCTCGCTGCCGCGCTGCTCGCCGGCGCGGCGCCAAGCGCCTTCGCCCAGGCCGACAAACCGATCCTCATCGGCGTCAACACCGCGCTGCAGCTTCAGGTAGGGCGCGACGCCGTGAACGCCGTCAAGATGGCGATCGACGAAATCAACGAGAAGGGCGGCGTCCTCGGACGAAAGCTCGAGATGGTGACGGCCGACGAAGGCGAGGCGGCGACGGAGGGACCCAAGGTGGGAATCGCCGCGGTCAACAAGCTGACCGGCGACAACAAGGTCGACGTGCTGATCGGCGGCTACGACAGCGGCGTCACTCTCGCCGAGCTGCCGCATATCAGCCGCGCCAAGACGATCTTTCTCGGGATCGGCTCCGCCTCGCCGGCGATCCAGGCGAAGGTCAAAGAGAACTACGATCAGTACAAGTACATCTTCCGTGTGAACCCGATCAATTCGGCGAAGCAGGCTCAGGGCCTGCTCGACTTCATCTCGGGAAAGCTCGCCGGCGAGCTCGGCTACAAGAAGATCTCGATTATCGGCGAGAATGCGAAATGGGTCCAGGACATGGTCCCGATGCTGAAGAAGGGGGCGATCGATGCCGGGCTCGAGGTGCCGATGGCCGAGTTCTTCGATCCCCAGACGGCAGACTTCTCGCCGATCTTTTCGAAGGTGAAGGAGAACGGCTCGCAGTACCTTCTCGTGATCCTCAGCCACGCGGCCTCTGACGTGTTCGTCAAGCAGTGGTACGATGCGAAGGTGCCGGTGCCGATCGGCGGTATCGACGTGAAGAGCCAGGACGCCAATTTCTTCGAGCGCGTCGGCGGCAAGTCGATCAGCGAAGTGACGACCAACTTCGTCCTGCGCGCGCCGCTCACCCCGAAGACGGTGCCCTGGTGGGACAAGTTCGTGAAGCTCTACGGCACGCCGCCGGTCTACACGGCCTCGGGCGCCTACGATGCGGTCTACATCTACAAGGAGGCCGTCGAGCGCGCGAAAACCACCAAGACCGATGACGTCATCAAGGCGCTCGAAAAGACCGACTATGTCGGCGTTCGCGGCCGCGTCGTCTTCGACGAGCTGCACGAGGTGAAGGACGGGCCCGGCTACGTCAACGAGCTCTTCGTCCAATGGCAGGAAGGCGGCAAGCGCGTCGTCGTCTGGCCGAAGGAGCTCGCGGCCGGCAACAAGATGATCAACCCGCCCTGGCTCCAGTAGGCGGAGCAAAGCCGCGGTGATGGCCCCGCCCCGCCGCTATGACGGCGGGCGGGGCAGCCGCGTCGCCAGACCCCGAACCTTCGTCGGAACGTGATCGAAATCCTCGTCTACGGCGCCGTCATCAGCGCCATTTACGCCATGCTGGCGGTCGGCTTCACGCTGATCTTCGGCGTCGCCCGCATCCTCAACCTCGCGCACGGCGCGTTCTACGCGCTCGGCGCCTACACGGTCTACGCGCTCACCGCGAATTTGCACGTGCCGCTCCTCGTCGCAGCGGCGATCGCGGTCGTCGGCGTCGGATTGTTCGGCGTCGCGGTGGAGCGGGTGCTGGTGCGCCCCCTCCGCCGCTCGCAGCTCGCCGTGCTGATGATCACCCTCTCGGTCGGCCTCATGGTGGAGCAGGTCCTGCTCCTCACCTTCGGTTCCGAGGCGCGCAACGTGCCTTCGATGGTCGAGGGCGCCTACGAGATTCTCGGCGCCGACATCAGCGCGCAGCGACTCCTCGCCCTCGCGGCCAGCATCGTCATCCTCGCCGGGCTCTGGCTCTTCATGCAGCACACGCGCCTCGGCTCGGCGATCCTCGCCATCTCGCAGGACGCCGAGGCCGCGCGCTACATGGGAATCCCCAGCGACCGCATCTACTCGATCGTGATGGGCATCTCGGCCGGCATCGCCGCCGCTGCCGGCGTGCTGGTCGCGCCGTTCCAGACCGTCATTCCGTCGATGGGGCTGCTGCCGCTCGTCAAGGCGTTTTCGATCGTCATCGTTGGCGGGCTCGGCTCGATCCCGGGCAGCATTCTCGGTGCGCTCCTCCTCGGCTACACGGAGACGCTGATCGCCTTCGAAGTCTCGATCGAGTGGTCGCAGATCGTTTCGGTGGCGGCCGTCCTCCTCACCCTCGTGCTGCGCCCGGCCGGGCTGCTCGGCAAGCGGGCGGCGTTCTGAGCGATGCCGAAGATCTCGAAGATCGACCTTGCGGCCGCTTCCATCGTCTTCGCGGTGCTCGCGGCAATCCCGCTTTTCGGCGTCACCACCTACACGATCGGCGTCCTCACCGTCTGCGTCTGCTTCGCGATCTGGGCGGCGAGCTGGGACTTCATGTCGGGACTGACGGGACGGGAAAATTTCGGCCACTCCCTCTTCATCGGCATCGGCGGATACACGGCCGGATTCCTCAACGTCGAGTTCGGCTTCGATCCCTGGTGGAGCCTGCCCGCCGCGGCCCTGACCGCGGGCGTGTCGGCGATCCTCATCGGGTTTCCGACGCTGCGCCTGCGAGGTCCTTATTTCGCCCTCGCGATGCTCTCGGCCTCCACCGTGATGCAATACCTCGTCATCATCTTCTCCCAGGTGACGGGCGGGCAGGACGGGCTCAACGGGATCTTTCCGATCCTCGACTCGCAGCGCGACTACTACTGGCTGACCCTGTTCTTCCTCCTCGTCACCCTCATGGTGCTGAAAGCGCTGGCGCTGTCGCCCTGGGGTACGATCCTGCGCGCGATTCGCGGCGACGAGGCGACCTGTCAGGCCGCCGGCATCAACGTCACCTTCTACAAGATCGCCGCGCTCGTCATCAGCGCGGTCTTCGCCGGCTTGGGCGGTGCGCTCTACGCGCATTACCAGCTTCAGGTCGGGCCGGACCTCTTCGCCGTCATTCTCTCGATCAACATCATCATCATGGTCTATGTCGGCGGAATGGGGTCGATCTACGGCGCCGTCGGCGGCGCGCTCCTCCTCAACATCCTCACCGAGTCGCTTCGTGCCTTCAGCGAGTACCGGCTCTGGATCTACACGCTGCTGCTGATGCTGATCCTCTTCTTCCTGCCGAACGGGCTGATCGCGCCGGCCTGGACGCGGATCCGCGATCGGCTCGCCCGGCCGCGCGAAAAGAAGCGGCAGGCGATCGCATGAGCCTCTTGGAGGTAGACAACGTCTCGAAGCGGTTCGGCGGCCTCGCCGCGCTGAAGAACGTGTCGTTCACCGTCGAGGCCGGCGAGATCACCGGCATCCTCGGCCCCAACGGCGCCGGCAAGACGACGCTTTTCAATCTTCTTTCCGGATTCCTGCCCGCCGACACCGGGCGTATCGCCTTCGACGGCCAGTCGATTCGCGGCCTCAAGCCGCACCGCATCGTCAACCGGGGTCTGGCCCGCACGTTCCAGCTGACGCGGCCGTTCTTCGGCATGACCGTCGTCGAGAACGTCATCGTCGGCTGCCTCGCGCCGCGCGTCAGGGATGTGCACGTTTCGACCGAGCGCCGCGCGCGTGAGATCCTCGACCAGGTCGGGCTCGGCCATGCCGCCGACGCGCTCGTCGACGTGCTTCCCTACGGCGACCTCCGCCGCCTCGAGATCGCGCGCGCGCTCGCGACGCGTCCGAAGCTCCTCCTCCTCGACGAGCCGTTCGCCGGACTCGGCACCAGCGAGATCGAGCCGCTCGCGACGCTGATCCGGCGCCTGCACGACGAGGAGGGGCTGACGATCCTCATCATCGAGCACAAGCTGAGAGAGTTCATGCAGCTCGTCTCGCGCGTCATCGCGATGGATTTCGGCGAGATCATCATGACGGGGACGCCCGCCGAGACGGTTCGTCACCCCAGAGTCATCGAGGCCTATATCGGCAAGGCGGAGGCCGACGTTGCCGCTGCTTGAGATCGAAGGGCTGGTCGTCCATTACGGCAAGGCCATCGCGCTCGAGGGCGTGACGCTCACGGTGGAGCCGGGCGAGCTCGTCGGCGTCCTCGGGCCCAACGGCGCGGGCAAGACCACTCTGCTCAAGGCCGTCTCGCGCGTCGTCCCGGCCTCGGGCCGCCTCTCCTTCAAGAACCGCGACCTCGGGCCGATGCCGGCACACAAGGTGGTCGGCGAAGGCATCTGCCACTGCCCGGAAGGGCGGCGGCTCTTTCCCGAGCTCACCGTGCTGAAGAACCTGATGCTCGGCGCCTATCTCCGCGACGACAAGGACGGGATCGCCGCCGACCTCGAGCGTGTCTACGGGCTTTTCCCGGTGCTGCGCGAGCGCCGCACCCAGCAGGCGAGCACGCTTTCGGGCGGAGAGCAGCAGATGGTTGCGATCGGCCGCGCGCTGATGGGCCGGCCTTCCCTCCTTCTTCTCGACGAGCCCTCGGTCGGGATCGCGCACCGGCTCAAGAACGAGATATTCCGCGCGATCCGTGACATCCGCGACAGCGGCACCGCGATCCTCCTCGTCGAGCAGGACGCCCGCTCGGCAATGGCTGTCGCCGACCGGATCTACGTGCTCGAGCACGGGCGGGTGACGCACGAAGGGACCCCCGCCTCGCTCGCCGACGACGACTCGATCCGCCAGGCGTATCTCGGCGTCTAGGATCAGGCGCGGCCGTCGAGCATCCGGTCGAGGCGGTCGCGGAAGCGGTACCAGCCGCCGACCACGGGGAGGAACCAGGGCGTGCCGGTATAGCCGGGCTGGGCCGGGAACGGCAGGTCCTCGAACGCGGTCACGCGATTGCCGCCGCCGATGATCTTTCGCGCGGTCTGATAGCCGAGATACGTCATCATCGCGACGCCGCTTCCGTTGCAGCCGAGCGCGAAATGGATGCCGTCCTCGCGCCCCATGTGCGGCAGGAAGTCGAAGGTGAAGGCGACGTTGCCGGTCCATGCGTGCGTGATCTTGACGCCGCGAAGCTGCGGGAAGCGGTCCGTCATGAAGCGGTAGAGCACGGGCGCGCTCTTCTCCGGCGTCACGGGGGTGAACCGGGCGCGGCCGCCGAACAGCATGCGCCTGCCATCCGGCGACATCCGGTAATAGCAGAGGACGCGCGGCGTATCGCTGATCGTGCGTCCCTTCGGAATGAGGCTTGCCGCCAGCTTCGGATCCAGCTCCTCGGTCGCGATGATGTGGCTGGCGACGGGGATGAGCTTGCGGCGGAACTGCGGCGTCGCCGCGCCGGTATAGCCGTTGGTCGCGATCACGACCTCCTTGGCCTGCAGCGCACCTCTCGAGGTCTCGACACGAAACGCGCCGCGCTCGCCGACGATGCGCTGCACCGGCGTCCTCGGCGAGAGCACGATCTCGGCGCGCCGGCACGCGGCGAGAAGGCCGCCATAATAGAGCGATGGGTGCAGCTGGCCCGAACGCTCGACCACCATCCCGCCCTGGTAGTAGTCGGAAGCGATCTCCTCGCGCTGGCGCTCGCGCGGCACCATCGAAGCGCCCGCGTCTGCCCCCTTGTTGTAGAACTCGACCTTGGCGGCGAGGTCCTCGTAGTGCTTCTTGGTCGCGCAGCCGATGAACCGCCCGGAACGGCGCCAGAAGCACTCGATCTTCTCGCGCTGGATGATGTCCTCGAGCAACGCGAAGGACGCCGCGCCGTCGCCGAGGAGCGCGGCGACGAGGGCATCGCGGTCGCCGCCCTTGCGCCCGCCGAGCCCCTTGCCGAGATTGATGCCGCCGCTGACCGCACCGCCGCTCCGGGTCGATGCGCCGAAGCCGAGATCGTTCGCCTCCAGCACGACCGCCGCGATGCTGTTTCGATGAAGCTCGAGCGCGGCGTTGAGTCCGGCGTAGCCGCCGCCGACGATCGCCACGTCCGTTGCCTTGGGCAGGTCGGGCGGCGCCGTCTCCCGCGGGCGCCAAGCCTCCCACCAGTAGGGAAGCGCCTTGAAGTCGCTGGCGTAGATGTCGCGTTCACCTGGCATTGGCGATCCCCCTCTGGTCTTCTCCGAACCGTCCGGCAAGCACGAGCAGCACCGAGACGAAGACGATCTGCAGCGCAGAAATGGCGGCGATCGTCGGATCGATCTCCATCCGTATGTTGTCGAACATCTTCTTCGGCAACGTCATGTTCGAGCCGGCGAGAAACATCGCGATCACCAGCTCGTCGAACGAAGTGATGAAGGCGAGGAACGCGGCTGTGACGAGGCTCGGCTTGATCTGGGGCAGCGTCACCCGCCGCACCGCTTGTAGACGGCTCGCGCCGAGCCCGCACGCCGCGAGCTCCTGATTGATGTCGAAGCGCCGCAGCCCCGCGGTGACGACGATGACCACGAACGGCAGGGCGTGGAGCGTGTGCGCGATCGCGATCCCGTACCATTCGCCGATGAGGCGCAGCTTCGCGAAGAGCCCGTAAACCGCGATCGAGTAGATGATCGTCGGGACGATGATGGGCGTCGCCGAGAGCTTCTCGATCGCCTCGCGGCCCGGAAAGCGGACCCGCGTCAGCGCGAACGCCAGCGGCACGCCGACGGCCAGCGAGAGTACCGTCGTCGCTGCCGCGACTTCCAAGCTCAGGATCGTCGCGTCGATCCACACCGGATCGCCGAAGTAGCGCTCGTACCACTGCCAGGAGAAGCCGGGCGGCGGGAACTGCAGATAGGGCGCAGAGCTGAACGAGATCGGGAAGACGATGAGGAGCGGCAGAACGAGGAAGAAGAAGACGAGCCCGACGAAGAGGTCGAGCGCGATCCGGCCGGCGGAGATTCGGCGCCGTCTCATCGAACGCCCTCTGCGAAGCGGGGCCGCAGAAGCCGATGCACGAGGCCGTAGACGACGAGGGTCGACGCGAGCAGGACGACCGAGAGCGCGCCGGCGAACCCCCAGTTCAAAAACTCCCGGACCTGCTGCTCGATGATGACGGCGATCATCGCGACGCGGCCGCCGCCGAGCAGAGCCGGCGTTATGAAGAAGCCGAGCGAGAGGATGAAGACGAGCGTCGTCCCGGCGAGCACTCCCTCCATGGTCAAGGGCAGATAGATGCGCCGGAACACGGCATAGCCGGGCGCCCCGAGCCCTTCGGCGGCGCGAACGAGATCGGCGTCGACCTTTCGCATCGCGTTGTAGATTGGAAAGATCATGTACGGCAGCAGCACGTGAACCATGCCGATCAGCACGCCCGTGAAGTTGTGCAGGAGCGGCAGCGGCTCCGTGATGAGTCCGAGATCGAGCAGGGTGCGGTTGACGACGCCGTTGCGACCGAGAAGGACCATCCACGCGTAGGTCCGCACGAGGATGCTCGTCCAGAACGGCAGCATCACGAAGGCGAAGCCTACGAACTGCCAGAGCCGCGTCGTGGTCGCGAGAAAATAGGCGACCGGGTAGCCGAGAAGCAGCGTCAGCACCGTCACCGCGGCCGCGATCTTGAACGTCTCCCAGAAGACGGTGAGGTAGAGCCGCTCGGTGAGAGCCTTCTCGTAAGGCAGGAACGTCCCGGCATCGACGCTGAGCCAGAAGAGGCGCAGGAGCGGCAGCGCGAAAAAGACGAGAAGCAGAACCAACGCCGGCGTCGATAGGGCGAGGGCGCCGAGCACCGAGCGCGCATGCCGCCGCCGGACCCGGTCCCCGGCCGCAAGGGGCAGCGTCGCGACGGCCTCGGTCATCCGGCGATGAGGTGGGCGTCGCCGGGAGCGAAGCCGACCGCGACGCTGTCGCCCGGTGCCAGAGGCGCCTCTCCGGCGCGAACGGGCCGCCGTACCAGCCATTCCCGGCCGCCGGGCACTCTCAGCCGGTACTTGTACGAGGTGCCGAGATAAACCGTCTCGACGACCGTCCCGGCGACACGGTTGATGGCGGCCCCGTCGGACGCGAGCTCGAGCCGCTCGGGGCGAACGAGGACGCGCACCTCGGCCCCGGCATCCGGAATGCGATCGCCGGCGACACAGATGCGCGCGCCGTCCTCGAGCTCGATCTCGACGAGACCGTCCTTCCGCGCCGCTGCACGGCCGGCGATCACGTTCGACTCGCCGACGAAATCGGCCACGAACCCGTTCGCCGGACGCTCGTAGATCTCGTCGGGAGCGCCGATCTGCTCGATGCGCCCGTGACTCATGACGGCGATCCTGTCGGAGAGGACGAGGGCTTCCTCCTGGTCGTGGGTGATGAAGAGCGTCGTGAGGCCGAGCTGGCGCTGCAGACGGCGAACCTCGAGCTGCATCTGCTCGCGCAGCTTGCGGTCGAGCGCGCCGAACGGCTCGTCGAGGAGCAGGAGAATGGGATCGAAGACGATCGCACGGGCGAGCGCGACGCGCTGCTGCTGCCCGCCCGAGAGCTGCGTCGGCAGCCGCGCCTCGTAGCCCGTGAGCTCGACCAGCGCGAGCGCGCGCGCCACTTTCTCCTCGATTAGTCGGCGCGGCACGCGCCGCATCTCGAGCGGGAAGGCCACGTTCTCCCGCACCGTCATATGCGGGAAAAGCGCGTAGTTCTGGAACACCATGCCGATGTTGCGCGCGGCTGGCGGACGCTCGGTGACGTCGCTGCCGCCGAGCATGACGATTCCGGCCTCCGGAAGCTCGAAGCCGGCGACCACCTTGAGAAGCGTGGTCTTGCCCGAGCCCGAAGGGCCGAGAATCGTCAGGAGTTCGCCGGCCTCGACCGCGAGCGACACGTCGGTGAGCGCCGACACCGCGCCGTACCGCTTCGTGACGTTGCGGAGCGCGAGATCCGTGCCGGCGCTCCTTCCGCGGCTCACTTCTTCAAGAGCCACTGGTTCCAGCGCTCGGCGGCCTTCTCGCCGTTCTCGTCCCACCACTGCTTGTTGTTCCAGAACTGCTTTTTCAGGTTCTCCGGATAGTTCGGCATCTGCGGCGCGACCTTCGGGTCGACGTACTTCGTCGTCTCGAGATGGGGGCCGGGGTAGCCGAGCTCGGTCGCGTAGACCGCCTGTCGCTTCGGATCCGACATCCAGGCGAGAAGCTTCTGGCCCCAATAAGCGTCCTTGGCGCCCTTCGGGATCGCGAACGTCCCCTCCTTGATGGAGCCGCCGTTCCACTCGATCGCGATCGGAGCACCCTTCTTGATCACGTCGTAGAAGCGGCCGTTCCAGCCCGTCGCCAGCACCACCTCCTTGTCGACGAGGAGCTGCGCCGGCTGCGCCCCGGTCGTCCACCACACCGTGACGTGCGGCTTGATCTCGTCGAGCTTCTTGAACGCGCGGTCCATGTCGATCGGATAGATCTTGTCGAGCGGGACGCCGTCGGCGAGGAGCGCGAACTCGAGATTGTCGACCGGGTGGTTGCGCAGGCTTCGCGCCCCCGGGAACTTCTTCACGTCCCAGAACTCGGCCCAGCTCTTCGGGTGGCTGCCCGGCTTGAAGACGTCCGTGCGGTACGCGAGGACGGTGGAGTAGAGCGAGGAGGTGTAGACCGTCTCCGAGCGCGCCTGCTCGGGAAAGCCGGAGCGGTCGACGATCTTCGGATCGATCTTCTCGACGAGGCCCATGCGCGCCACGCGGATCGCGTCCTGCCCGCCGAGCTCCGTGACGGTCCATTCGACGTTGCCGCTTTCGACCATGGCGCGCAGCTTGCCGAAGTCGGTCGGGCTCGTGTCGACGATCCGGATCCCGTATTCCTTCTCGAAGCTGTCGAAATACGCCTTGCGCAGCGCGGTCGCCATGGCGCCGCCGGAGGCGTTCACCACGATCTGACGCGGCTTCGGCGGCTCGCTCTGCGCCCGCGCGCGACCGATGCCGCTCAGCGCGACGCAGCCCAGGCCTGCAATGACGGTACGGCGCTTCATCTCTTCCTCCCTGTGTTTGTTCTCTCGATCCAAGCTTGTCTCGGCGCGGGCGCGCTTACAAGATGCTTGGCGGAAGAGGGCCGAGATGACCAAAAGGGCGAATTTCGATCTCGCGGCCGCGCTGGCGGAGGCCGAGCGGCGCTACGTCGAGCGCAATCCGAAAAGCCGCGCCGCGATCGACCATGCGAGGTCGTACCTCCCCGGCGGCAACACGCGGAGCGTGATCTTCTACCCGCCGTTCCCGATCGTGATCGCGCGGAGCGAAGGCGCGCGGATCTGGGATCTCGACGGCCACGAGTACGCCGATTTCCTCGGCGAGTACACGGCGGGGCTTTTCGGTCATTCCGATCCGACGATCCGCGCCGCCATCGAGCGCGCGCTCGCGCGCGGCTGGGTGCACGGCGGGCACATCGAGGACGAGGCGCGCCTCGCCGCCGCGCTCTGCCGGCGCTTCCCCTCGCTCGAGCGCGTGCGCTTCTGCAACTCCGGGACCGAGGCCAACCTCATGGCGCTCACCACGGCGCGCGCGGTGACCGGGCGCGAGAAGATCATGGCCTTTCCGGGCGGCTATCACGGCGGCGTGCTTCTGTTCAGGGACGGGCCGTCGCGGCAGAACGCGCCGTTTCCCGTCGTGATGGGCGCCTACAACGACGCCGAGCGCACGCTCGCCGCGATCGAGCGCGAGGCGCGCGACCTCGCCGCCGTCATCATCGAGCCGATGCAGGGCTCGGGCGGCTGCATCCCGGCCGAGCGCGCGTTCCTCGCCGCGCTCCGCGAGGCGTGCACGCGCCATCAGATCCTCCTCGTCTTCGACGAGGTGATGACGTCGCGCCTCGGCGGGGCCGGGCTGCAGGGCATCACCGGCGTCACCCCCGACATGACGACGCTCGGCAAATACGTCGGCGGCGGCCTCTCCTTCGGCGCCTTCGGCGGCCGTGCCGACATCATGGACCGGTTCGATCCGCTCCGCCCCGACGCGCTCGTCCACGCCGGAACCTTCAACAACAACGCGCTCAGCATGGCGGCCGGCGTCGCGGCGATGACGGAGGTCTACACCTCGGAGCGGGCCGAGGCGCTCACGAGGACCGGGGAGGCGTTCCGCGAGCGCCTCAATTCGATCGCCCGCGAGCGACGCCTTCCCGTGCAGGCGACCGGGATCGGCTCGATGATGACCGTCCATTTCGTCGACGGCCCGATCAGGTGCGCCGCCGACCTCGCGCAGAGCAGGGAGGAAGCGAAGGCCCTCTTCCATCTCGAGATGCTGGCGCGCGGCCAGCACCTCGCCCGACGTGGCATGGTCAATCTTTCGCTGCCGATGACCAGACGCGATCTCGACGGCTTCCTCGACGCGTTCGCCGGGTTTCTCGACGACTACGGCAATGTGCTAAGGAACGCCGCCTCTCACTGACCGATCGGGAGTTTTCGCGAGATGCGCTTCTCGCCGCTCGTCGACCGCGTCGCCGGCAGGGGCGCCGGGGCGTGGCGCATCCATTTCGAGGCCGTGCGCCGCCGTGCCGCCGGCGAGGAGATCATCTTCCTGACGGTCGGAGATCCGGACCAGGCGCCTCCGGCGGCGCTCATCGACGCGACGATCGACTCGCTTCGAAAGCGCCGCACCGGCTACTCGCCGATCTCGGGAAGTCCCGCGCTGCGGGCGGCGATCGCCGCGCGCATCGAGCGCCGGACCGGCCGTCCCTGCACCGCCGACAACGTCACCATCGTTCCGGGGGCGCAGGCCGGGCTCTTCTGCGCGCTGCAGTGCCTCGCGGGACCCGGCGACGAGGTGATCGTGCCGGAGCCGATGTATGCGACCTACGAGGCCGTGGTCGGCGCGAGCGGCGCGAGCCTCGTCAACGTGCCGCTGCTGCCCGAGCGCGGCTTCCATCTCGATCTCGACGGACTCGCCGCGGCGGTCACGCCCAGGACGCGCGTCATCTGGGTCAATTCGCCCCACAATCCGACGGGCGCGGTCATGACGCGGGAAGAGATGGAGGCCGTAGCGGCGCTCTGTCGCCGCCATGATCTCTGGCTTCTCTCGGACGAGGTCTACGAGGATCTCGCCTTCGCCCGCCCGCACGCGAGCGCGTGGAGCCTTCCCGACATGGAAGACCGGACGCTCGTCGTCTCGAGCCTCTCGAAGTCGCATGCGGTGCCGGGATTTCGTCTCGGCTGGATCGCCGGTCCCGCGGCGCTCGGGCCCCATCTCTTCAACCTTCTCCTCTGCATGCTCTACGGCGGCCCGCTTTTCACGCAGGAAGGCGCGCTCGCGGCGCTGACGAACGAGCTCCCGGAGGTCGCTTCTCTCCGAGAGGACTACCGGCGCCGCTCCCGTCTCCTCGCGGGGATCCTCGCCGCAGCCCCGCGCTGCCGCGTCGCGCCGCCCGAGGGCGGAATGTTCGTGCTTCTCGACATTCGCGGCACGGGGCTCGCCTCGGAGGCGTTCGCGGAGGGTCTTCTCGAGCGGCATCGCGTCGCGGTGCTGCCCTGCGACGGCTTCGGGCCGAGCGCCGTCGGCCAGCTCCGCATCTCGCTCACGGCGGACGACGCCGTCCTCGCCGAAGCCGGCAACCGCATCGTCGCCTACGCGCGCGAGCTCGCCGGCAGCTGAGCCCGCCGGCGCCGGCCCCAGTCACGCCATCCGGTTCCGGAGGATGCCGATTCCTTCGATCTCGGCCTCTATCACGTCGCCGGGCGCGAGGAAGCGCGGCGGATCCATGGCGTATCCGACCCCCTCGGGCGTGCCCGTGGCGATCACGTCGCCCGGCTCGAGCGTCATGCCTCGCGAGAGGTGCTCGATGATCGCAGGAATGTCGTGCACCATCTTCGACGTCCGGCTCTGCTGCCGCGTTTCGCCGTTAACGCGTAGCGCGATCGCGAGGTCGGCGAAGTTCGGCAGGGCGTCCTTCGTGACGATCCAGGGTCCCATCGGGCAGGAGCCGTCGAGCCCCTTGCCCTTGAACCATTGCCCGTGCCGCCGCTGGAGGTCCCTCGCGGTGAGATCGTTGACGATGGTGAACCCGAAGACGTGGTCGAGCGCGCGCTCGCGCGGGATGTTCTTGCCGCCGGCGCCGATGACGACCGCGAGCTCGACTTCGTAGTCGAACTTCCGGGTCACCTCGGGATCGATCCGCACCTCGGCATCGTGGCCGGTCACCGCGGTCGGCGGCTTCGTGAAGAACTCGGGAAACTCCGGCACGACCACTTCGCGCCCCTGCGCCCGGGCGCCCTCCGCCGCGTGCGCGGCATAGTTGCGGCCGACGCAGAAGACGTTCTTGCGCGGCCTCGGAATGGGTGCGAGGAGCCGTACGGAGCCGAGCGGAAGCCGCTCCCCCTCGCGCGAGGCGGCGAGCTCTTCGAGGCGCGGCAGGAAGCGCGGCGCGGCGGCGATCAGCTCGATCATCGTGTCCGGAAGCTCGCGAGAGCCGAGGGAGGCGAGATCGACGACCTCCTGGCCCACGACGATACCGAGGCGCGGTCCGCCGCGCTCGAAGGTGACGAGTTTCATCGCGGCTTCTCCTTGGCTCAATCCGGCAGCTTCTTCAGCCCGGAGCGCGCGCCGGGCGGCAAGGCGGTGCGGGCGACGTTCATCGTCATCGCGAGGAGCCCGTAATAGCCGCAGATGCCGGCGAGCTCGACGACGCCGGTCTCGCCGAACGCCGCCACGGCCCGCGCGTAGGTGGGATCGCTCACGCCCTTGTTGCGCTGGAGCTCGGTGACGAAGTCCCAGGCGGCCGCCTCGTCCTCGGCCATCCGCTCGGGCCGGCGTCCCTCCGCGACGGCCGCGACGATCGAAGGGTCGAGCCCCGCCTCGAGCGCGATCGGGTGGTGGATGTGCCATTCGACCGGCTGCGACCACTCGCGGGCGACGAGCAGGATCGCGAACTCGCTGATGCGCAAAGGCAGCGTCGAGTTGTAGCGCAGGTGCAGCCCCATCCGGTTCGCCGCCCGCAGCAGCTCGGGGCTGCGCAGGAGCGGCACGAAGGGACCGAAGACGGGCGTCCGTCGCAGCTCGAAGAACTCGGCTGCTGCCGCCTTCTGCGCCTCGTCGAGACGCTCCTCGGGAAGCGCCGGAAGCCGCTCCGCAGGGGTGGCTTCGCTCGTCATCTCCTCTCCTCCCGCATCACCGCGTCGCGTCCTAGCCGTCTGCCGCGCCCCGCGCAACCCCGAGGGGGCCGGCAACCCTGGGGGTTGAGCCGCCTCAGCTCAGCGCTGCGAGCGCGAGCCACATGACGCCGACCCCGGCTGCCGTCTCCGCCGCGGAGGCGAGCAGGCTCGACGATCCGTCGACGAACTCCACTACGGCGAAGCCGGCGAGAAACGCTCCGGCGATGCCGAGAAGGTGAAAGGCGACGCTCCGCATGTCTCTCCCCTGTCCGTGCTTGCCGCTTTGATGCACCGGGCGGCGGGCGCGGGCAAGTGCCGACAGCGTTAGGTTAACGCGCGCCGAGAAGGCGCTCGATGCGCTCTTCGGAGCTCGGATGCGTGCGCAACCAGGTGGGAATACGGGCGACGTCGAAACCGGGCAGCGTGCGTTCGAGGATTCCCGCCTGTAAGCGGTCGAGCTTGGCGAGCGCCGAGGCGAGCGCCATAGGGTCGCCGGTGAGGCGGCTCGCGGCAGCGTCGGCGCCGAATTCGCGGCTCCGCGACAGCGCGAGCAGCACGAGATTGGCGGCGATCGGCGCCAGGGCCAGCGCGGCGAGCTCCCACCACGACAGGGCGATGCGGTCGAAAAGGCCGAGCGCCAGCTCGATGATCAGCAGCATCAGGGCAAACCGCGACACGCTGCCCGTGACCGCCGTCAGCGCACGGCCGAGCTGCATCAGCGGCAAGTCCCCGTTGGCGATGTGCGCGATCTCGTGGGCCAGGACAGCCCGCAGCTCGCGCGGGGTCAAGACCTGCGGCACCTTGCGGCCGACGACGATCGCCGGTGCTCCCGCGCCGGCGAGGGTCGCCGCGACGATGAGCGGGTTTCGAGAGGCGTAGACGGAAGGCGCCGCACCGATGCCCGCGGCTCGCGCGAGCGCATCGAGATCGGCGAAGAACTCCGGTGCGTCCGAACGCCGGACCGGCCGCGCGCCGAACATCGAGAGGACCCAGTTCGCGGGTGCGAAGCGTAGAGTGGCGAGGAGGAAGAGCGCGACCATGAACGCCGCGACGACGCCTTCCCACTTCGCGAGCACCCAGCCGCAGAGCGCAAGAAGCGCACCCAGCGTTGCGACGAGGAGAAGGGACTCGCTGCGTCCACGCGAGCGTCGGCCAGACCGCGCAAAGCGCGGCGCGTTCATGCTGGCGGCGGCCGAGGCGTCTCGGACGCGAACGCGTCGGACTCCCCCTCCTCTGCGACTGGTTCCACGATCATGCCGGAGTAGGGCTCGATCCAGACGAGATGATCGCGCACCTCTCTCACTCCGGGAATGTTCTCGGCCATGACCCTGAGGGCCGCACGCTGATCCTCCGAGGTGACGAGCCCCCAGATATGGACGACTCCGTTCCGCACCACGAAATTCGGCGCCGTCGGCGGCGCCCAGCGCTGCTTTTCGAATTCGGCGACGAGGCGGTCCCGTATTTCTTCGTCGTCGAGCGAGCCCGGCTTCGACTCGACGATCTCGGCAGCGAGGGCGCGAACGAGGTTCGCGCGGCTGACGATCCCGACGAGCCTGCCGTCGCGCAGCACCGGGACACGCTTCACCCGCCGCTCCTCCATGATGCGAACGAGCTGCTCGAGCGGCGTCGTCTCGTCCACCGTCACGACATCGCGCGTCATGACGTCGCCGACCTTGCGACCGTGACTCTGGACGTAATCTGCCGCCAGCCGGCTCGGACCGAGAAGCAGCTCCAGCCAGCGCGGGCGCCGCTTGACGGTGCCGGTCTCGGCGCGGCGGAGAAGGTCGCCCTCGGTCACGATGCCGACGAGGCGGCCCGCAGCGTCGACCACCGGCAGACCGCTGATGCGATGCTGCAGCATCAGGCGGACGGCCTGCTCGATGGGAGCTTTCTCCTCGACCGTTATCACGTTCCGGGTCATCGCATCGGCGGCATTCATTCCGGGAACCTCCGAATGTTTCCAATCTTGCCGCGCAGGCCGGCCAACGCGTTGATCGGGATCAAGCGCCCCGAGAGGGGCCGGGCTTCCCGCCCCTTTCGCCGAACCGTGGTCCTCGGAAGCTACCGCGGCGACCGGCGCGCCGCACGGTGAAAACCATCACGTCGCTCGAGCGATTTGACCCTGAGATGCCGCCGTCCCCGCTTCGGAGGAGCCGCTCGGGCGGAAACACGAGCGTCGCGACCGCCCCCTCGCCGATCGCGCGCATGCGCCGAAGAAGGCTGAGCCGCCTCACGGCGCGAGCCGGCCTCGCGTTTTCGCCCGATCCGCGGCGTTGCGGTTGGGGGCCGCAGGCGGTAGAGCTGCCGTCGTGGCCACGTACCGCATCGATCGCAGCTACGACTGGAACTACGAGAACGGGCCGGTCTTCGACGGCCCCTACCCGGCCGTCCCGGCAACCCCGCGCAAGACGTTCCTCGGCTACGAGGTCGCCTCCCGTCTCGGCATAGCCGCCGGCCTTCTGCTCAATTCCCGTTGGGTCGAGACATACGCACGGCTCGGCTTCGACATCCTCACCTACAAGACGGTGCGAAGCCGGCACCGCGCCTGCTACCCCGTGCCCAACTGGGTTTATCTCGACCCCGGCGTGCCGCTCGACGGTTCCGGCGCGCCGCTCGTCGCCTCGGGAAGCGGAGCCGAGCCTCCCGGCTTTCCGACCAGCTCGGTTTCGTTCGGAATGCCCTCCAAGGAGCCGGCGGAATGGATGGCCGACGTGGCACGCGCCCGAAGCGCGCTCGGCGACGGCCAGGTTCTGGTGGTTTCGGTCGTCGGCACGCCCGAGCCGGGGGCCGGCCCTGCCGAGCTCGTCGATGATTTCGCGCGGCTCGCGGCAATGGCGCGCGAAGCCGGTGCGCAGATCGTCGAGGCCAACCTCTCCTGCCCGAACGTGACCAGCGCCGAGGGGCAGATCTTCCAGGACCCGGCACTCTCGGGCGAGATCGCGCGGGCGATGCGCGCGAGCGCCGGCACGCTCCCGATCCTCCTCAAGGCCGGCTATTTCGCCGACGACGCAGCGCTCGGCGCGTATCTGCGCGCGGTTGCGGGACACGTGACAGGGGTGACCCTGGTCAACGGTCTCTCGCGCCGCGTCGTCGATGCCGCCGGGAAGCCTGCATTCGGACCCGGGCGCGAAGGCTCGGGCGTCCTCGGCGCGGGCGTGTTCCCCTTCTGCCTCGATGTCGTGCGGCGGGCCGTCGCGCTCATCGAGCGGGAGAAGCTGGACCTTGCCGTCGTCGCCGTAGGCGGGGTCGCGGGGCCATCCGAGGTCGGAGCTTATTTCTCGGCCGGCGCCGCCGGGGTGACGATGGGCAGCGCGCCGATGTTCGATCCGCTGCTTGCGGTGCGCCTGAAGGAAACCAACCCCGGCTGGTGAGCCGGGCGGCGCGGGAACGCGATCATCGTCAGGGCCGCGCAACGCCTTCCGACACATTTTGATACCGGTCAAGGCTTTACCGACGCTTCGGGCGCATTGTCGCCGTCATGAGCGGAGGACCGGCAGCAGCGGTCTGCGTTATCGAAGACGATCCGGCGGTCCGCGACTCGATCCGCACGCTGCTCGAGTGCGAGTTCGACACGGTCCTCGAGTTCGGCTCTTGCGAGGAGTTTCTCGCGAACCGCACTGAGCGGGTCGCTTGCCTCGTTCTGGACGTCAATCTTCCGTCGATGAACGGGCTCGATTTCCTCGAGGGCCTGCGCGCGCGCGGCTTCACCGTGCCGGTCATCGTCATCACGGGGAACCCCGATTCCGCGGTGCGGCAGCGTACCGCGGCTGCGGGCGCCACGCTCCTCGCGAAGCCCTTCGACCACCGGGCCCTCCTCGCTCTTGTGAGGGCGGGTGCGCGGCACGGCGACGCAGGGGCGGGGCCCCCCGCCGTCAGCCCGCCCGCCGCATAGCGTTTCGCACCGCGGCGACGAGCTGGTCGCCCGTGAAGGGCTTCTCCAGGAGAGCGGCCGCGCCGGCCGAGCGCACCCGCGATTCGGTCGAGCTGTCGGCCCGCGCGGTTATCACGACGACCGGCAACTCCTTCCGCGGGGCGGCGAGCTCCCGCAGGACGGCGAAGCCGTCGAGGCCCGGCATGTTGATGTCGAGCACGAGGCATCCTTCGACGCGATTCCCGCGACAGCGCTCGAGAAAGGCGTTGCCCGACTCGAAATCCTCGACCTCGAACAGATGGGATTCGAGCATCGCCCGGGCGGAGTCTCGAACCGCCTCGTCATCGTCCACGATGTATATCGTCTCTTGCACTTCCAGTGTCGCGCGGACTGGTCCGAAAGTCCGAAGATAGAAAGTCCGCGGGGAGTGCCGAATTACGTATTCTTCCTGACGTGCTGGGCGTCGCGAGGCTTGACGCCGGCGGCCACCGCCATCCGGATCAGCTCCGGAAGGCTTTTCGCCTGCATCTTGTCCATGAGGCGGGCCCGATAGATCTCGACCGTGCGCGGGCTGATCTCGAGATCGTAGGCGATCGTCTTGTTCGGCAGCCCGGCAACGAGCCCCTCCAGCACCTCGCGCTCGCGTGTGCTGAGAAGCGCGAGCCGTGCCAGCGATTCATCGCTCTGCGCCCGTTCGGCAGCGGCCGTCTTCGAGCGCTCCACCGCCTGGCGCACGATCTCGCTCAGCACAGCGCGGTCGAACGGCTTCTCGATGAAATCGACCGCTCCGGCCTTCATCGCGCGGACCGCCGTCTGGACGTCGGCGTGGCCCGTGACGATCACGACCGCAAGGCCCGGCCAATCCTTGACCACGCGCTCTTGAAGAGAAAGCCCGTCCATCCCCGGCATGTTGACGTCGAGGAGGAGGCAGCCGATCGCGCGGCGGTCGCAGCCTTCGAGAAAGGCTCGGGCCGACGCGAAGGTTTTCACATCGTAACCCTCCGACGACAGGAGCGTGTCGAGCGAATCCCGGATCGCCTCGTCGTCATCGACGACGTAGACTTCGCGCGTGCCGGCCGCCATAACCTGCTTCAGCCCTCCGAAGTTGCGGGCTTCTTGTGGGCGAGAACGCGCCCGCGCGCAAGGGGCGGCTCTGCTTCGATAAGACCAAGCGGCATAGGACGGCGCCCCGCCTTCCGGCAGGGCGCCGCCCCCGTTACAAGGCCTCTAATCGGCCTCTTCGGCGAGCTCCTCCAGAAGCTCGCGGTCGCGGACGACGACGCGCTGGGGATGCGGAAGCGCGATCGCGTTCAACTGTTTCAGGCGCGCGAAGGTGCGGCTCACCGTTTCGATCGTGAGGCCGAGATAATCGGCGATGTCGGCGCGCGTCATCGTGAGCGTGAGCGTCGGCCGGTCCGACGCGGCCTGGCCCGTGCGCTCGATAAGCCCCAGCAGAAACGAGGCCAGTCGCTCGGTCGCGTTCTTCCGGCCGAGCAGGACCATCTGGCTCTGAGCAGCGACGAGCCGCTCGACCGCGAGGGAAAGGAGGGCGCGGCCGAGACGCGGATTTTCGCCGACCAAGGTCTCGACGCGCTGGCGGGGCAGCTTGAGGACGACGCTGTCGGTGATCGCCTCGGCAGCGAAGGAATGACTGCTGCCGAGATCCAGGCCGACGAGGTCGCCGGGAAGGAAGAACGCTGCGAGCTGCCGGCGGCCATCCGGCAAGACCTTGCAGAGCCGGATCGCACCGGAGACGACCCGGTAGAGGTGGTCGGCGAGATCGCCTTCGTAGAAGAGCGTCGCGTCGCGGGCCACGTCGACGAGCGTGCCGAGGCGATCGAGCGGCGCCATGTCACCGGCGGGCAGCCCTCGGCCCACCGCCGGGGGAAACGATTGGGTCGATCGAGCGACAGCGGCATTGACGAGCATTCTGACCTCCTTGGCGGCGCGGAGGATCACTCTTTGCAGCGGCTGCCGAAATTCAGGTCTGTCGCGTACGGTAAATTCCGGACGTCCGATCGGGGGGTCACCGCGGCCGTGGCGGATCCGACCCTTGATAGAGGTCGTCCCAGCAGCTCGGGCAGGTCTGGCGCGGGAACAGCGGGTAGTCGACGAAGAGGCCGCCGGTGCAGGAGGCCATCGCCAGAACGAGGAACAGAACGGCCGAACGGGCGAGAAAGCGGGATGCGGCGACTTTCACGGTCCGCGATCACCGTGCCCGAGATAGCCCTTCTCGATGAGATCCTGCAGCATCGCGAGCACGTCGGCCGCGATCTCCTCGCGCGACGCCTCGAACTTCTCGGCAAGAAGTCCGACGATCTCGTCGACGCTCCGCTGCCCGTCGACGCGCTGCAGAATTTCGACGGCGATGTGATCGGGAAGAAGGAGCCGCTCGGGCGCAAGCAGGACCCACTGCTTTCGCGTCTCGTCGAATCGGAACTTAACGTGCCGCGGCAGATGCGGCACCGAACCACCGTCGATCCGCGCACCTCCCGTCATGCCCGTCGCCTCGTACGCCGTTACCGAGAAACTCCGCCGGGAGCGGCGCGCCGCGGGGCCGCCTGCGCCGGTGCGCTCCACCGCGTGAAGGATAAGTCGCCGTGCCGCGCTCTCCAAGGCGGGTCCGATAGTGCTTTTGTGCAGTCGACAACCGATTGCGTCGAGCGCGGCCGAGAACAAGCCGGACTCCTAGGCGGGCGTGTGCAGCCGGGCGCGCAGACGCTCGAGCCCTCGGTCGCGCAGCCCGAGGGCGTTGAGGTGATCGACCGTGTTGACGAGGTATTCGGCGCAGGGCCCCAGGAGGCCTTTGGCACTCCCGACGACCTCGGCGACGGCATCTTCCGGGAGCTTTCCGGCGTAGCGCGGGTGGCGGCGGTTGATCGTGAACGCGACCGCGACGACTGGACCCTCTTCCGTCCTGGCGCTGATGAGGCGCGGGCAATACGCGCCCGAAACCATCTCGCGCCGCCAGAGGAGATCCAGCTCGAGGGAAGCCTCCGCGGCGGCAATGCGGTACGCGACGCCATGGCAGCTTCCGCCTCGCTCCAGCCCCAGCATCAGCCCGGGTCGCTCCGGGGTTCCGCGCCCCAGCGAGGTCCAAAGGCAGAAGCGGCGATGCCAGCCGCGCAGCACCGCCAGCCTGCGCTCGACGAATCGGAAGGTCGGGTTCCAGATCAGCGAGCCGTAGGCGAAGACCCAGACGTCTTCGGTCCCCAGTCGGGAACCGAAGAGCGCCTCGATGGAGGCGCACCGCTCGGCATCGGAGAGAAGGCGCGCATTGGGATCGACGCGCGCCATCATGGCTAGAAAGGACCCGTCGATCAGCGTTTCGCGCGTTATCGCCATCGCGCCGCATGATCGCCGGTTGCCAGCCCCAAATCAAACCTGCGATCATGAATCGATGACCCTCGAAGAGCTGACGGAGCGCATTCGGCAGCGCGCGGCCACCAATCCGCCGCTCGGCTATCGCGTCAAGTTCGACCTCGGCGACGATGGCGTCATCTTCTGGGACGGAACCGAGGCCGCGCCGCAGATCACGAACGAGGGCGATGAGGCCGATACCACGATCGGCATCTCGGCCGACGACCTCACGAAACTGATCGAAGGCACCCTCAGCCCCACCCTCGCCTACATGACCGGCCGCCTGAAGGTGAGCGGGTCGATGGGCGTAGCGCTCAAGATCAGCCAGCTCCTCGAAGACTGATCACCTCTGGGGGCGATTGGCGCCCGCAGCGGCAACTTGTTACCTTTTTAGGCGGCGCAATGATCAGGAGTGTGCCGATGGACGGTCTCGACGCTCAGATCCGCAGCCTCGTATCGTCGACCGAGTTTTCCCGACGGCATTTTCTGGCGACCGGCCTCGCGGCCGGCTTCACCCTCGCGACGGGACCGGTCAATGCGCAAAGCGTCATCACGACCGATACGAACGGGCTCACGGCGGGCGAAGTGGCGGTGCCCCTCGTCGAGGGCCGCATTCCCGCCTACAGGGCGATGCCGGCCGCGGGCGGCCCGTTTCCGACGGTCCTCGTCGTGCAGGAGATTTTCGGGGTTCACGAATACATCAAGGACGTCTGTCGCCGGTTTGCGAAGCTCGGATATTACGCGATCGCCCCGGAGCTCTTCGCGCGCGTCGCCGAACCGTCGAGCCTCGTCTCCCTCGACGCGGCCCGGGCCGCGGCCGCCAAGGTCGCCGACAAGGGCGTCATGACGGATCTCGACGCCGCGGTGCTCTTCGCGAAGAGCGAGAGGGGCGACGTCGCGCGGCTCGGCATCACCGGCTTCTGCTGGGGCGGACGGATCGTCTGGCTCTACGCTGCGCACAACCCGAAGCTCAAGGCCGGCGTCGCCTGGTACGGGCAGCTTCGGGGCGAGCGGACCCAAACGCGTCCGGCCCACCCGCTCGACCTCGTCGGGGCTCTCAACGCGCCTGTGCTCGGACTTTACGGCGGTGCCGATCAGGGTATTCCGACAGCCGACGTGGAGAAGATGCGCGCGGCTCTCGCGGCCGCGGGCAAGCCGGGCGAAATCGTCGTCTACGATGGTGCCCCGCACGGCTTCCATGCCGATTACCGGCCGAGCTATCGCGAGGCGGCGGCAAAGGACGGCTGGCAGCGCCTCCAGGCCTGGTTCAAGCGTCACGGCGTCGCCTAGGCCTTGACGCGCGGGCAGCGGCGGGGAAGCCTCCCCGTGTGGAAGCGTTCCTTGCCAACCCGGAGCAGGCGCTCGTTCAGCTCCTGACGGGGCTGGCGGGAGCCTCCTCGCTCTTTCTCGTCGCGTCGGGGCTGTCGATCATCTTCGGCGTGACGCGAATCGTGAACTTCGCGCACGGCAGCTTCTACATGCTGGGCGCCTTCATCGCCTATTCGGCGCTCGAGCATCTGCCGAGGACGCCGCTCGGCTTCTGGGGCGGGGTCCTCGCGGCGGCCCTCGCCGTGGCGGCGATCGGCCTCGTCGTCGAGCTCGTGCTGCTGCGCCGCATCTACCGCGCCCCGGAGCTTTTCCAGCTGCTCGCGACCTTCGGCGTCGTGCTGGTCGTCCAGGACATCGCCCTCGCGGTCTGGGGCGCGGAGGACCTCCTTGGGCCGCGCGCGCCGGGGCTTCGCGGCGCCGTGACGATTCTCGGCCAGCCTTTCCCCGCCTACGACCTCGTGCTCGTCTTCATCGGGCCGGCGGTGCTGGGGCTCCTGATGCTGCTCTTCCATGCGACGCGATGGGGGGTGCTCGTCCGCGCGGCGACCCAGGACCGCGAGATGGTGCAGGCGCTCGGCGTCAATCAGGCCTGGCTCTTCACGGGCGTGTTCGCTCTCGGCTCGTTCCTGGCCGGACTCGGCGGCGCGCTTCAGGTTCCGCGCGAGGCGGCGAGCCTTCACATGGACCTCGCGATCATAGCCGAGGTCTTCGTCGTCGTCGTGGTCGGCGGGCTCGGCTCGATTCCGGGCGCCTTCCTCGCCGCCCTCCTCATCGCGGTGGTGCACGCCTTCGGGATCGTGATCTTCCCGAAGATCACGCTCGCGCTCATCTTCCTCGTCATGGCCGTGGTGCTGGTCTTCCGGCCCTACGGCCTCCTCGGCCGGCCGCTCGCGCCGCAGCGCGCTTCCGGCGACGCGCTCGCCGCGCGCGGCTACGGGAAGAGCGATTACCCGGGGCTCGGCCTCGCCGTCATCGCCGCCCTCGCGCTCCTCGCCTTCGCCGGCGGGGACTACGCGCTCACGGTGCTGACCGAGATCCTGATCCTCGCCCTCTTCGCCGCCTCCCTTCATTTTATGATGGGCCCCGGCGGAATGGCCTCGTTCGGGCACGCGGCCTATTTCGGGCTGGGCGCCTACGGGGCGGCCCTACTGGTGAAGTACTGGGCCGCGCCGATGGCGCTCGGTCTCCTCGCCGCGCCGCTGGCGGCCGGATTCATGGGCGTGGTGTTCGGATGGTTCTGCGTGCGTCTGAGCGGGGTCTATCTCGCGATGCTGACGCTCGCTTTCGCGCAGATCGTCTGGTCGATCGCGTTTCAATGGGTCGAGGTGACCGGCGGCGACAACGGCGTGCTCGGGGTCTGGCCGTCGGAGTGGGCGCACGCGAAGGAGGCATACTATCTCCTCGCGCTCGCGCTCTGCGGCGCCTCGATACTGCTGCTGCGGCGCATGATTTTCGCCCCGTTCGGCTTCGCGCTCCGTGCCGGGCGCGATTCGCCGCTCCGGGCCGAAGCCACCGGGATCGACCTCGCGCTCGTGCAGCGCGTCGCCTTCTCGATCGCCGCGGCTTTCGCCGGCCTCGCCGGCGGACTCTTCGCCTACGCGACTGGAAGCGTCTTTCCCACGTATATCTCGATTTCGCGTTCCGTCGATGCCCTTCTCATGGTGCTTCTCGGCGGCGTCGAGACGCTGACCGGACCCGTCATCGGCGCGGCGCTCTTCGTCGGCCTCCAGGAGCAGCTCGCGCGGGCCACCGAGCTGTGGCGGCTCCTCCTCGGACTCATCATCATCCTCCTCGTTCTCGCCTTTCCGCAGGGCATCGCCGGCGCCGCCCAGCGTCTTGTCGCGCGACGCGCATGACGATTCTGGGAGTCGAACATCTCGAAAAGCGCTTCGGTGGCGTCCACGCCGTGCGCGACGTTTCGTTCGCGGTCGCTGCCGGCGAGCTCGTCGCGCTCATCGGCCCGAACGGCGCGGGAAAGACGACGTGCTTCAACATGCTGAACGGGCAGCTCCGGCCCGATGCCGGACGGGTTCTCTTCGACGGGCGCGACCTCGCGGGGATGCCGCCGCGCGCGATCGCGCGGCTCGGGATCGCCCGCACCTTCCAGATCACGCAGGTCTGGAGCTCGATGACCGTGCGCGAGAACGTGCAGACGGCGCTTCTTGCCCGGCATCGGCAAATCTTCTCGTTTTTCGTGCGCGCCACCGAGCTTCACCGGGACGAAGCCGACGCGCTGCTGCGCGACGTCGGGATGGAGGACCAGGCCGAGCGGCCCTGCGCGGTGCTCGCCTACGGCGACTTGAAGCGCGTCGAGCTCGCGATCGCGCTCGCCGGCGCGCCGCGGCTTCTCCTCATGGACGAGCCGACCGCCGGCATGGCGCCGCGCGAGCGTATCGAGCTCATGGCGCTTACCGCGCGCCTCGTGCGCGAGCGGGGCCTTGGCGTCCTCTTCACCGAGCACGACATGGATGTCGTGTTCGCGCACGCCGACCGTGTGCTCGTGCTCGACCGCGGCCGCCTCATTGCCGCAGGAACGCCCGCTTCGGTGCGGGACGACGTCAAGGTGCGCGAGGTTTATTTGGGCTCCGGTGCGGTGTTCGCCTGATGCTGAGCCTCGCCCGCATCGACGCTTTCTACGGCCGCGCGCATATCCTCGCGGGCGTCAGCCTCGCGCTCGCCAAAGGCGAGGTGCTGGCGCTGCTCGGCCGGAACGGCGCCGGCAAGTCCACGACGCTAAAGACCATCATCGGCCTCGTGCCGCCCGCCTCCGGCGAAATCCTGTTCGAAGGGCGCCGCATCGACGGGCTCCCGCCCAATCGCATCGCGCAGCTCGGCATCGGCTGGGTTCCCGAGGATCGGCGCATCTTCACCGATCTCACGGTGACCGAGAACCTCGAGGTCGGACGGCAGCCGCCGCGCGAGGACACCCCGGCCTGGACGCCGGAGCGCCTCTTCGCGCTCTTTCCCAACCTCGCCGAGCTCCGCAATCGAAGCGGCGGACGGATCAGCGGCGGCGAGCAGCAGATGCTGACGATCGCCCGGACGCTGATGGGCAACCCGAAGCTCGTCCTCCTCGACGAGCCCTCCGAAGGTCTCGCGCCGAAAGTGGTGGAGCAGATGGCCGAAACGATCCTCGCGCTGAAGCGCGAAGGGCTTGCCATCCTCCTCTCCGAGCAGAACCTGCATTTCGCCCGGCTCGTCGCCGACCGCGCCAGCATCATCGAGAAGGGCCGCATCCGGTACGAAGGCACGATGGACGCGCTCGCGCGTGACGCCGACGTGCAGCGGGAGTATCTCAGCGCATGATGGCGCATCGCCGCCGAGAGCGCGCCCGGCGTTGAAGATGGGGACGAGAGAGAACGTGAGCAGATACGACGTAATCGTCGTCGGAGGCGGGAATGCCGCCTTCTGCGCAGCGCTCGCGGCCGAGGAGAACGGTGCCAGGGTCCTTGTTCTCGAGCGCGCGCCCGAGGAGGAGGCCGGCGGCAACAGCCGCTTCACGGCCGGCGGATTCCGCTGCGTCTACGGCGGCGTCGAGGACCTTCGAAAGATCATCCCCGACCTTTCGCCGCAGGAGATCGAGAACACCGACTTCGGAACCTATACCGAGGAGCAGTTCTTCGACGACATGGCGCGCGTGACCCAGCACCGTGCCGATCCCGACCTCGTCGAGGTCCTCGTCCGGCGCAGCCTCGATACCATGGTGTGGCTTCGCAGCAAGGGCATCGGCTTCGTCCCGATCTACGGCCGGCAGGCCTTCAAGACGCCGAGCGGCAAGTTCCGCTTCTGGGGCGGCCTCACGGTCGAGGCGCGCGGCGGCGGTCCGGGGCTCGTCGCCGCGCTCACGGCCGCCGCGCGGGCGCGCGGCATCGTCGTTCGCTACGGGCACCGTGCGACAGCGCTCCTGATGCAGAACGGGCGGATCGCCGGCGTGAGGGTCCGTGCCGGAGGCGCCGAGGAGGAGGTTCCCGCACGCGCCGTAGTGCTCGCGGCCGGCGGATTCGAGGCCAACAGCGAGTGGCGCACGCGGTATCTCGGGCCGGGCTGGGAACTCGCGAAAGTCCGCGGCACGCGCTTCAACACCGGCGACGGAATCCGGATGGCGCTCGAGGCCGGCGCGATGCCGTGGGGGCACTGGTCCGGCTGTCACGCCGTCGGCTGGGAGCGGAACGCGCCCGATTTCGGCGACCTCGCAGTCGGGGACCAGTTCCAGAAGCACTCCTATCCCTTCGGAATTCTGGTCAATGCGCGCGGCGAGCGCTTCGTCGACGAAGGCGCCGACTTCCGCAACTACACCTATGCGAAGTACGGCCGCATCATTCTCGAGCAGCCGGGCCAGTTCGCCTGGCAGGTCTTCGACGCCAAGGTGAAGCATCTCCTTCGCGACGAGTACCGCATCCGGCAGGTGACGAAAGCGAGCGCCTCGACGCTGGAGGAGTTGGCGCTGAAGCTCACCGACGTCGATCCCGAGGGTTTCCTTAAAACCGTGCGCGCCTTCAACGGTGCCGTGCGCCGGGACGTGCCGTTCGATCCGACGATCAAGGACGGCCGCGGAACGGTCGGGATCGCGCCGCCGAAGTCCAACTGGGCGAACCCGCTCGACACGCCGCCCTTCGAGGCCTACGCGGTGACCTGCGGCATCACTTTCACCTTCGGCGGCGTCAAGGTGACGACGTCGGCGCAGGTCGTCGATTCCGACGGCGGGCCGATGCCCGGCCTCTATGCGGCCGGCGAGATGGTCGGCGGCCTCTTCTACTTCAATTATCCGGGCGGCACCGGGCTCATGTCGGGCGCCGTCTTCGGGCGGCTCGCGGGCGCGAGCGCGGCCGCCGAAGCGCGCACATGAGCATTCGGCTCGATCCACCGGTGCTTATTCATTAAACTCCTCACCATGCATGTGAAATGTCGCACGGACCTTCGCCGGTGAAACTTCCGGGTCGGCGCGTCCTGCTTGTGATCTCGGGCGGCATCGCGGCGTATAAGAGCCTCGACCTCATTCGCCGCTTTCGCGAGCGCGGCGCCGCCGTGCGCGTCATCATGACGGCGGCCGCGCAGCAATTCGTCACCCCCCTGGCAGCCGCAGCGCTCAGCCACGAGCGGGTCTACACCGATCTCTGGTCGCTCACCGACGAGAGCGAGATGGGGCATCTTCGGCTCGCCCAGGAGGCCGACCTCGTCGTGGTGGCGCCTGCCACGGCCGATCTTCTCGCCAAGATGGCGGCGGGGCTCGCCGACGATCTCGCCTCTACTGCCCTCTTGGCGACGGACCGGCCGATCCTCGTCGCGCCGGCGATGAATCACCGCATGTGGGCGCACCCCGCGACCCGCGCCAACATCGACATTCTGGAGGCGCGCGGGGTGAGGCGGATCGGCCCCAATGCGGGCGAGCTCGCGGAAGGCGAGAGCGGCTGGGGACGCATGGCGGAGCCGCTCGAGATCGTCGAAGCCGCGGCGGCGATTCTCGGTGCCGGCGGCCCGCTCGCCGCACGGCGCGCGCTCGTCACGAGCGGGCCGACACAGGAGCCGATCGACCCCGTGCGCTACATCTCCAATCGTTCGTCGGGCAAGCAGGGCCACGCGATCGCCGCCGCGCTGGCGCGGCTCGGCGCCGAGACGACTCTGGTCTCGGGACCGGTGCAGGAGCCCGATCCCCCGGGCGTCCGCGTCGTCCGGGTGACGACCGCTGCCGAGATGCTCGCCGCCTGCGAGGCGGCGCTGCCCGCCGATGTCGCGGTCTGCGCCGCCGCGGTCGCCGACTGGCGCGCGGCAGAGATCGCAGGCGAGAAGATCAAGAAGAGTGCAGGCGGACCACCGATCCTGCGGATGACCGAGAACCCCGACATTCTCGCGACGCTGAGCCGGCACGCGCAGCGACCGCGGCTCGTCGTCGGCTTCGCGGCAGAGACCGAAAAGGTGATCGAGCACGCACAGGAGAAGCGCTTGAAGAAGGGCTGCGACTGGATCCTCGCCAACGACGTGTCGCCTGGCACGGGCACGTTCGGCGGCAGCAGCAACACGGTCCACCTCGTAACCGCGGAGGGCGTCGAGGACTGGCCGCCTCTCGCCAAGACGGAGGTCGCCGAGCGCCTCGCCCGGCGCATCGCGGAGCGCCTCGCCCCGTGACTTCCGTCCGCATTGCCGTGGAGCGGCTTTCGCAGGCGAGAGACCTGCCGCTCCCCTCCTACGCGACGCCGGGCAGCGCCGGTGTCGATCTTCTCGCTGCGGTCGAGACGCCGCTCACGCTTGCGCCCGGCGCGCGCGCCGCGGTGCCGACCGGGCTCGCGATCGCGCTGCCGGAAGGATGGGAGGCGCAGGTGCGCCCGCGCTCCGGCCTCGCGCTCGAGCATGGCCTCACCGTCCTCAACGCGCCCGGTACGGTCGACGCTGACTACCGCGGCGAAATCAAGGTGATCCTCGTCAATCTCGGCGAGCGCGCCGTGACGGTCGAGCGCGGCCGACGTATCGCGCAGCTCGTGGTCGCCCCCGTGGCGCGGCTCGAATGGGACGAGGTTTCCTCACTGCCGCCGTCGGCGCGCGGCGCCGGCGGATTCGGGTCTACCGGACGATGATTCTTCGCCTCTCCAAGAAGCTTCTTTTCGCGATCGAGGCGGTCGCCGACATCGCCTACAACGCCAGCGACGCCCCCGTTCCTTCGGCAGAGATCGGGGAGCGGCAGGGCATTCCCCGCCGCTTCCTCGAGCCGGTTCTGCAGCAGCTCGTCCGCGACGGCATTCTCAAGAGCGAGCGCGGTCCGCGCGGCGGCTACCGGCTCGCCCGCGAGCGGCGCCGCGTCAGCGTCGGCGACATCGTGCGCTCGGTACGCAAGCTCGAGACGGCGGAGGATCCCATCGCCGACCCGGCCGGGAGCGAGCTCGGGCGCGTGGTCGTTCGCCCGCTCTGGCTCGAGCTCGAGGAAACGGCGATGCGGCGGCTCGACGAAGTAACGCTGGAGGAGCTCTGCCTCAAAGCCTACAAGGCGGGCGTGCCGGGCGAGTACGGCGCGAAGGTAGATTTCACGATCTGACGGGAGCACCGCGATGACGGAAAGACCCGGCGAGTTCCGCGGCCGTGTGTACGACAGCATCCTGGAGACGATCGGTGCGACTCCGCTAGTCCGTCTGAAACGCATGTCGCAGGCGCACGGCGCGAAAGCCGACGTGCTGGCGAAATGCGAGTTCTTCAACCCGCTCGCCTCGGTGAAGGACCGCATCGGCGCCGCGATGATCGAGACGGCGGAGCGCGAAGGCCGGCTCAAGCCCGGCAACGTCATCGTCGAACCGACATCCGGAAACACGGGCATCGCTCTCGCCTTCGTCTGCGCGGCGAAGGGCTATCGCCTCATCCTGACGATGCCGGAGAGCATGTCGGTGGAGCGGCGTCGAATGCTGAAGCTTCTCGGCGCCGAGCTCGAGCTGACGCCGGCGGCGCAGGGCATGCGCGGCGCGATCGCCAAGGCCGAAGAGATCCTGAAGCGGTACCCGGGCGCCTTCATGCCGCAGCAGTTCAAGAACCCGGCCAACCCCGAGATCCACCGCCGGACGACGGCGGAGGAGATCTGGAAGGACACGCACGGCGCGGTCGATGTCGTGGTATCCGGCGTCGGCACGGGCGGCACCGTCACCGGCGCCGGCGAGGTTCTGAAGAAGCGCAAGCACACGCTGCGCATCGTCGCCGTCGAGCCCGAGGACAGCGCTGTGCTTTCCGGCGGGCCTCCCGGTCCGCACAAGATCCAGGGCATCGGCGCGGGCTTCGTGCCGGACGTCCTCAACCGTTCCGTCATCGACGAGGTGCTGCGGATCGGGAACGAGACCGCCTTCCGCACCGCCCGTGAGGCGGCCCGGCTCGAAGGGCTCGCGGTGGGGATATCCTCAGGGGCGGCGCTCGCAGCGGCCTACGAGGTCGCGGCGCGCCCCGAGATGAGCGGAAAGACCCTCGTCGTCGTTTTGCCGGACCACGCCGAGCGCTATCTCTCGACGCCACTGTTCGAAGGCTTCTGAACCCCGCCCGACGGCCGCGGCGGGAGGAACGCCGGCCGCCGCCGTTAACGCGGAGGCATGCGCGTTCACGTCGTCCTCAACCCACGGGCTGGCGCCCTCCTTCGCGGAACGCGCGAGGAGTCGATCGACACCGTCGCGCAGGCGTTCGCGGAAGTCGGGTTGAAGCCGAGCGTCGAGTGCACCAACGCGGACGCGCTCCCGGCGGCAATCGATGCTGCTGCCGCGGCGGCCGATGTCGTGGTCGTCGGCGGCGGCGACGGAACCCTCCGGACCGCCGCTGCGCGCCTCGCAGGCAAGCGTGCCGCCCTCGGCGTTCTCCCGCTCGGAACCTTCAATCACTTCGCCAAGGATCTCGGGATACCGCTCGATCTCGACGGCGCGGCGCGTGCGGTGGCGGCAGGAACGCCTCGGCCTCGCGACATCGCCGCAGTCAATGGCCGCGTCTTCATCAATCATGCGGGTGTCGGAATTTACCCGCACATGGTCGCTCACCGAGAGCGGCTGCGCGGGCAGCGCGGGTTCGGCAAGTTCACGGCGATGGCGGTCGCGACGCTCGAGGCCCTGCGCAGCTACCGCACCTTCGGGCTCCGCATCCGCATCGCAGGCGAGGCGCGCACGCGCCGCTCGCCCTTTCTCTTCGTCGCCAACAACGGCTACATCCTCGACGCCTACGGCCTCGAGCGGCACGGCGACGCCGAAAAGCTGACGCTTCTTGTCGCGCACGACGCGGGGCGCTGGACGCTCTTTCGCATGGGGGTCAAAGCCTTTTTCGGGCGCCTCGGCGAGGACGCCTACGACCGGTTCGTCTTCGAGCGCGCGGTGATCGAGTCGCGCCGCGAGCGGCTTCTTGTCGAGCTCGACGGCGAAGTCGAGGCGCTTCGGCCGCCGCTCGAATTCACTCTGCTGCCAAACGCGCTTCGCGTGATCCAGCCGGGAGGTATCGATGTGGGAACGGATCGCGGGAAACTGGAAGGAGTGGAAAGGCCGGCTGCGTGAGCGCTGGGGCAAGGTCACCGAGGACGATTGGAACGTCATCGCGGGCCGGCGCGAGCAGCTCATCGGCCGCCTCCAGCAGCGCTACGGCATCTCGGAGGAGGAAGCGGCGCGCCAGGTCGACGAGTTCGAGCGCTCGGGCGAGCGCGTTCCGTAGGCGATCTCCCGGATGAGCTTCGACAGGATCGCGTTCGCGAAGGTCTCGTAGTCGGCAGTCGCGATCACGAACGAGCCGGGACCGCCGATCACGTTCGACTGGTAGTAGCGGTCGAGGAGCGGCTCGTCGTTGAGGATCGCGAGCCCGTTGATCGTGATGCCTTGCGCGACGGCCTCGTCGCGGGCGTAGATAGGAAACCGGCCGTTGTTGTTGCTCCCGTCCCCCGAAATGTCGATGACGCGCCGGACGGGCTCGGCGGGAACCGAGGCGAGAAGCGAGACGGCGAAGTCGATCGCGCCCGAAATCGACGTGCCGCCGCCGAAGACGGTACGCTCGGACGCCTCGATCGCGTCTGCGAAGGCTGCGATCTCCGCCGGTTCTCGCAGCACCGTCCACGGCACCGCTACGTACTGCACGCGCGGCCCCGACCATTGGAAGAGGACGGCGGCGATGCTCCCGATCTGCCCGCCGCGGATCGCGTCGAGCACCCGAGGGTCGCGGAACGCGCGCGCGTAGCCGATCCGCTGCAGATCGAACTCCTCGGTATCGACGCTGCGCGAGGCGTCGACCGCGAGAACGAGCGCGAGGTCGACAGGCGGTCCGGCGGCCCGCGCCGGCACGCCCGAGGAGAGCGCGAGGAGAAGCAAGAGCCCGGCGAGGCGCCGCATGCACGGAGCCTACATCGGGAAGCGGAGCCGTGTCGCGCTCGCAGCGCTCGCGAGAAGCCGCGGCAAGAGGCGCGCCGCCGCGACCGCGAGGCGGGGCCGCGCGAGCACCCATCCGAGCATGCGGGCGCGGCGGAACTGCGGCGCGAGCTCGGTCGCGAGCGATGCGTGGATCGTGGCAGGGGAAGTGCCCGCGACGATCGCCTCGGCGACGCGGCGCGCCGAACGAAGCGCGATTGCGATACCGTCGCCCACGAAAGACGGGATCACCGCGAGTTGGTCGCCGACGCGATAGGCGGGCCCCTCGCCTCGGTGACGATAGCCGTAAGGGATCGCGGCTACGGCGAGGGGCCGCGGCCAGAGGGGCTCGGCACCCTCCATCCTGAGCGCGGCAAGAAGCGCCGGCCAGCTCTCGAACCCGTCGCGCTCGAGCGCGACGCAGAGATTGAGGCGACCGTTCTCGAGCGGCGCCAGTCCGGCATAGCCGCGTGATAGAAGGCGCAGCTCGATCTTGCCCACGAGATCCGCGGGTACCTTCGCGAAGTGCATCTTGAGCCCCAGCATCGTCCCGCGCGGACGCCCTGCGCCGCGCAAGTCGTGCTTTCCAGTCGCGAGGACGATGCGCTCGGCGCCGAGAACCGAGCCGTCGGCGAGCGCCACGCCGCCCCCTTCAGCGACGGCACGCACCATGACGCCGCGCCGAACCTCGGCCCCGAGCGCCTCGGCGCGCATCAAGAGCCGCTCGTCGAGGAGGCGCCGCGAGAATCCGAGCGCGCGGAACGGGAGCGGCGCGTCCGCCCTTCCGGCACCGGCGCTGAGACGCACATGCTCGATCGGCGCCGCGCCCGTGAGATCGATGCCGAGCTCGGCGAGCATCGCCGAGGCGTCGGGCGAAATGAACTCGCCGCAGACCTTGTGGACCGGGACTGAAGCTCGCTCGAGGAGGAGCACTCGGATTCCTGCAGCGGCGAGATGCGCCGCTGTCGCCGCGCCGGCGACCGCGCCGCCGATGACGATCACTTCAGCCGTGCCACACCCCAGCGGAAAAGCCACCATCGGATTGCGATCCCGGGAATCCCGGCGACCGTCGCGTAGCGCTCCCAGTCGCCGCGCACGAAGCCGCGCTCCACCGAGATGGCGCCGTCGTGCGCGATCACCGGGTCGAGCCGCAGCGCGGCCGCGATGAGGCCGATGAGACGGTGCGGAACCGGGTGGCGATGGAGATCGCAGATGAACCAGCCCCGCTCGGCATGCGCTTCGAGCCAGCCGAGAAAGCGGATGATGCCTGCGTCGTCGAGGTGGTGAGCGAATTGCGAGCTGACGATGAGGTCGAAGTTGCGGTCGAGCAGGAAAACGTCGCCCTCGAGGAGCTCGATCGCGGGAGGGCTCGCGGCGCGAGCCGCCGCGACATGGAGGTCGATCCCGGAGAGGGCGAGCCGGGGAAATCGCCGCGAGAGGGAGCGGAGGAGGTCGCCGTATCCGCATGCGACGTCGAGCAGCGTCCCTTCCGCGCCCGCGCGGCGCACGAAGCGCCGAATCGGCACGAAGGCCGAGGTGAGGCTGTTGACCCGAGCGAGATCGCGCAGCACCGCTCGGCCGACGGGACCATCATCCATCGTCTCGGACTTCGTCGAGCGGTGAGCGAATTCCATGCGCGGGAAACGGTGCGCATCGGGGGTAAGGTGCGCTCTCCCCTGCGAGGCGCCTGCCGGCGCCGCCGCGGCAACCGTCGGCTGAATACCCGACTCCGCGCCTTGCCTCAGGAACTCTCCCGGTCGGCGACGTGTAACTGCCGAGGGAGGAGCGAGCGTCGAGGACGGCTGTCATGAAGTCCGCACGACACCCCTGGTCGGTGCTTTGGTACGCCGCGGTGCTGGCCGCAGCCATTGCCTGGGGCTATGTCGCGCCGGCCGAGACGGATACCGCAAACGACGACGCTGCAGCGGTCGCCGTCGAACGGATCGCTCCCTTCGTCGACAACGCCGAGCTCCGCCGGGTCGCGGAGCAGATGATACTCCGCTGAGCGCCATCTTCAGCGGACGGCGCCCCGAGCGGCGGCGCGGGACCCGCCGCTGCGAAGCTGTGCTGCGCAATCGGCACAGGAAAGATTCCTCGCGCTACTGTTAGTGTAGCGCCTCGATGCAGCCATCCACCGGCCGCGCCGTGATCGCCTGGACGATCGGCGCGCTCTTCTTCCTTTACGCTTTCGTGCAGCGCGTCGCCCCGAGCGTCATGATCGACGAGCTGATGCGCGAATTCGCCGTCGGCGCCGCCGCGATCGGACATCTCTCGGCCTTCTACTTCTACGCCTATGTCGCGGTTCAGATGCCGGTCGGCGTTCTCATGGACCGGATCGGGCCGCGCCGGTTGATGACGGGAGCCGCGCTCATCGCCGCAGTCGGGAGCGTCCTCTTCGCGGCGAGCCCCTTCTTCCTCGCGGCCGGAGTGGGCCGCCTTCTCGTCGGGCTCGGCGTCGCCTCCGCCTGGGTCGGGGTTCTGGTGCTCGCGACGCAGTCGTTCCCGGCGCACCGGTTCTCGCTCCTGACCGGGATCGGACAGGCCCTGGGCATGGCGGGGGCGGTCCTCGGTCAGGCCCCGCTCGGCGAGCTCGTGACCGCAATCGGCTGGCGGGGCGTCGGCTTCGCCCTTGCCGGGCTCGCTCTTCTCATCGCGATCGGAATTTGGCTCAGCGCGCGCGACCATGCGCCGTCCGCGCCGTCCGGCCACCTCCTCGCCGGGCTCGGTCGGGTGGCGCGTACAGGGCAGAGCTGGATCGCCGCCGTGATCGCACTTTCGCTGACGGCTCCCATGCTGGGCTTCGCCGGTCTCTGGGCGGTTCCGTTCTTCGGGACGCTCTACGGGATGGACCGGGCCGAGGCGGCGGCGCTCACTTCCACCGTGTTCATAGGATGGGGCCTCGGCGCGCCCGCCGTCGGCTGGTTCGCCGACCGTCTCGGCCGGCGCAAGCCGCTTCTCGTCGCCGGGGCGGCGGTTCTGGGGATCTCGACCGTGGCGGTGGTCTATCTGCCGCTCCCGCCCTGGGCGGCGGCGGTCGCGCTCTTTCTCGGCGGCGTCGGCGGGGCCTCCATGATCCTCACCTACGGCGCCGCGCGCGTTCATGTCGCACCCGAGGACGCGGGCGCGACCTACGGCTTCGTCAATACGGCGACCGTCGGCTCGGGGGCGCTGTTCCAGCCCCTCCTCGGCCTTTTGCTCGATGCGGCCTGGGACGGAACGATGGCGGGCGGAGTCCGCGTTTACGGATTGGAGGCCTATCGGCTCGCCTTCGCCATGCTCCCGGCGATGAGCGCGGTCGGCCTGATGGCGACGCTGGCGGTACGCGAGGAGGCTGCCCGGCGTTGACTTGCCGGGCAGGCTCCGTTATACGGCGCGCTCGTTTTTTCCAAGGGATTTCGCGCCGTGAAGCGCACCTATCAGCCAAGCAAGCTCATCCGCAAGCGCCGGCACGGCTTCCGCGCCCGTATGGCCACCGTGGGCGGCCGCAAAGTCATCGCCGCGCGCCGCGCCAAGGGGCGCAAGCGCCTCTCGGCCTGACCCGGTGAAGGCGCGGCTCACGCGCCTCAAGCGGCGGGCGGAGTTCCTGCGCGTCGCCGGCGGCCGGCGCAAATGGGCCGCACCCGGTCTCCTGCTCCAGGCATGCCGGCGCGAGGCGGACGATGACGGGATAAGGGTCGGGTTCACCGCCAGCCGGAAAGTCGGCGGCGCCGTGATCCGGAACCGTGCGCGTCGGCGCCTGCGCGCCGCGGCCGAGCGCATCCTGCCGTGCCATGCCGCGCGCGGCACCGATTACGTCCTGATCGCCCGGGCCGACACGCCGACCCGCCCCTTCGCGGCGCTCTTGGCCGATCTGGAGACGGCGCTGAAGCGCATCGGCGCCTGGGAGGAGGCTTCCTCGTGCCGCTGAAGCGCTCGGCCACGCTGCCTTTCGAGGGCCTCATCTGGGGCTACAAGCTGCTGATCCGGCCGGTCATCGGCCCGCGCTGCCGGTATCTGCCGACCTGCTCGGACTACGCGCTCGAGGCGCTCGCGACGCACGGCCTCGGCCGCGGCGCGTGGCTCGCGCTGCGCCGCCTCCTTCGCTGCCATCCGTGGGGTGGAAGCGGCTACGATCCGGTGCCGCCGCTTGGCGCCGGGTGCTCAGCATCCCATCTCCACCACGCCTGCGTCCCCGACGACACGCCAGCGCGACGCTGACGCGGCACACCCCTTCCGCTCCTTACTCCCGCGATATGGAACAGCAGCAGCGCAACCTCTTCATCGCCATTGCGGTCTCGATCGGGATCCTGCTCGGATTCCAGTTCCTGTTCGAGAAGCCGCGCCTCGAGCGTCAGCAGCAGGCGCAGCAGACGCAGCAGGCGCAGCAGACGCAGCCGGGGACGGCGCCGCAGGGCGAAGTGCCGACCACGACCGGGACGCCCTCGGCAACGGCCCCGGTCCCGGGCGCGCCGGGCGCTGCGATGCCGCCAAGCCGCGAGGCCGCGCTCCGCAGCGCGCCGCGGGTCAAGATCAAGACGCCGAACATCGACGGCTCGTTTGCCCTTCTGGGCGGCCGTATCGACGACATTCGCCTTGTCCGCTATCGCGAGTCGGTCGATCCGAAGAGTCCGGAGATCGTGCTCCTTTCCCCGACGGGCAGCGTCGATGCGTATTTTGCGGAGTTCGGCTGGGTTCCGAGCAGGCCCGGGATTCGTTTGCCCGGTGCGGACACGCTCTGGTCCGCCTCCTCCGACACGCTCACGCCCGAAGCGCCGGTCGTGCTCACCTGGGATAACGGCGAGGGGCTGAAATTCACGCGCACGATCGCGGTCGACAATAATTTCATGTTCACGGTGACGGAGCGGGTGGAGAATTCCGGCACCGAGCCCGTCGCGCTTCTGCCGTACGGACTGATACAGCGCACCGGCACCCCGCACACCTCCGGCTACTACATCCTGCACGAAGGCCCAGTCGGCGTCTTCGACGGCAAGCTCAAAGAGCCCGGCTACGGCGATCTGAAGGACGGCCCGGTCGCGCTGACGACGACAGGCGGCTGGCTCGGCATCACGGACAAGTATTGGCTCACCGCGCTGGTTCCCGATCAGAAAGAGCCGGTGAAAGGCCGCTTCAGCCATGCGCTGCGCGACAGGGCCGACATCTACCAGGCGGATTTTCTCGGTGCCGAGCGACAGATACCGCCCGGCGGCTCGGTTGAGAGCACCACCCGCTTCTTCGCCGGCGCCAAGGAGGTGAAGCTGCTCGAAAGCTACGAAGACGCCGGCGTCGACCGCTTCGCCGACGCGGTCGACTGGGGCTGGTTCTTCTTCCTGACGAAGCCGATCTTCCACCTCCTCGACTTCTTCCACCGGCTGCTCGGCAATTTCGGCCTCGGCATCCTTCTGCTGACCGTCATCATCAAGCTGCTCTTCTTCCCGCTCGCCAACAAATCCTACGCGGCGATGGCGAAGATGAAGACGCTGCAGCCGCAGATGATGGAGCTGCGCGAGAAGTTCGGCGACGACAAGGCGCGGCTCAATCAGGAGATGATGGCGCTCTACAAGCGCGTCGGCGCCAATCCGCTGGCCGGCTGCCTGCCGATCGTGATCCAGATCCCGGTCTTCTTCGCGCTCTACAAGGTGCTCTTTGTCACCATCGAGATGCGCCATGCGCCGTTCTTCGGCTGGATTCGCGACCTCTCGGCGCCCGACCCCACGACGATCTTCAACCTTTTCGGCCTCATTCCGTGGGACCCGCCCTCGATCCTTCACATCGGCGCCTGGCCGATCATCATGGGCGTCACCATGTACCTGCAGCAGAAGCTGAACCCGCAACCGCCCGATCCCATTCAGGCGAAGATGTTCATGCTGCTGCCGTTCATCTTCACCTACATGCTGGCGCAGTTCGCGGCAGGACTCGTGATTTACTGGGCATGGAACAACCTTCTGTCGATCGCGCAGCAATGGGTGATCATGCGCAAGAACAAGGCGGCCTGACTCCGGAGGAGATCGAGGCCGGCCGCCTTCTCTTCGCGCAGGAGTGCCGGTTCGTCGCGGGTGCCGCGAACGAAGCGGCGCTGCCGCCCGACACGCTTCCCGAAGTGGCTTTCGCGGGCCGCTCGAACGTCGGCAAGTCGAGTCTCGTCAATGCGCTGACCGGGCGCACGACGCTCGCGCGTACGAGCCACACCCCCGGGCGCACCCAGCAGCTGAACTTCTTCGATCTCGGCGGCCGGCTGATGCTCGTGGACATGCCGGGCTACGGTTATGCCGAGGCGCCCAAGAACGAGGTCGCCCGCTGGACGCGGCTCGTGCGCGACTATCTGAAGGGCCGGGTGAGCCTGCGCCGCACGCTGCTCCTCGTCGACGCCCGCCACGGCCTGAAGGAGATCGACCGGCCGTGGCTCCAGATGTTCGACGAGGCGGCGGTCTCCTACCAAGTGGTGCTGACGAAGTCGGACAAGGTGAAGCCGGTCGATCTGGCGCGCGGCCTCGAGAAGCTCGGCCGGGAGCTCGCCCGTCACGTCGCCGCCCATCCCGAGGTGGCGGTCACGAGCGCGCATGAGGGGCGCGGGATCGCCGAGCTCCGCGCGGCGCTCGCCGCCCTCGCCGCTCCCTAGCCCTCGAACCTCAGCCTTCCTCGTTGCTGGTTCGTCCGGCGAGGTAATCTGCGACGTAACCCTGCGGGTCGGCGAGAAACCGGCGATACCAGCCGATATGCGGCACGTCCTCGAAGCGCGTGCGATGGATGCCGCGATGGTTGAAGAGCAGGATGTCGCTTTCCGGCAGCGCGACGAGAATGGGCGAGTGCGTCGCGATGATGAACTGTCCGGAACCGCTGCGGCGCTTGGCGTCGAGGATCGCGAGGAACTCCAATTGCCGCTCCGGCGCGAGCGCCGATTCCGGTTCGTCGAAAAGGTAGAGTGCGAGATCCTTTCGCGCGAGCCGGCTCTCGACGAACGCGAGATAACCCTCGCCGTGGCTGAGCTGAAGCAGCTCGCGCGCAGCATCCCGCCCGGGAGACACGCTGTCGATGAAGCCTGCGAGATCGAAGAAGGTCTCGCTGCGAAAGAAGAACGCAGGCACCTTCGGCAGCCAGGAGAGGCGAAGCGCGGCGGCGAGGCTCCAAGCATCGCCCTCGCCGGCGTCGTAAGCGTGATCGCGCGAGCCGCCGCGCGGCGAAAGCCGGCATTGCTCCGCGATGGCCTCGATGAGCGTGGACTTGCCGGTCCCGTTGTCGCCGACGAGGAAAGTGACGGCGGAATCGAAGGCGAGCTCCAGCGGACGCACGGCATAGGGCAGCGTGAAAGGAAAGCGGCCCGGCACAATGCGACCTTCCAGCAATGCCAGTCGCTTCAGGAAGGGCGGCTTCAGCCGGCTCGCGCGCATTTTCGCCATTCTGCTCAGGAGCACCCGCAGCCACGCCTGCGGCGGATCTCGTCAAGCACCGTGTGCTTAGTGCCTCGGCGACTCCCCTTGACGGCATAGCTGACATAGTCGTCCGGAACCGCATCGCAGAGCCGCTCCGCCTGATCGAGCTGATCAAGCTGGCAATGGCAATCGGCCTTGAGAAGCGGAATTTCGGATCCGAGAAATCGCTCTTCGTCCCGGTCCTCTGCCTCGACGAGATC
>JADGGZ010000101.1 GCA_019689675.1 Rhodospirillales bacterium
CGCGACCGGACCCCGGCCGCCGTTCTGGCAATCGTTCAAGGGCGCCGTCTGGGGGCTCATCGCGCCGGTCGTCATTCTCGGCGGGCTCAGGACGGGCGCCTTCACCCCGACCGAGGCTGCCGTCGTCGCAGTCTTCTACGGGCTCATCGTCGGCGTCTTCATCTACCGCACGCTCTCCTGGCGCATGCTCTACGAGGTGCTCGCCGAGGCCGCCGAGCTCTCCGCGATCGTGCTCCTCATCATCGCGCTGGCGGGCGTCTTCGCCTGGGCGGGATCGACGCTCGGCGCATTCGATCAGGCGGCGCGTCTCCTCATCGCCGTCGCCGCGAACGAGGTGGTGGCGCTCATTGCCCTCAACGTGCTGCTCCTGATCCTGGGCATGTTCCTCGATGCCATCTCGGTCTTCCTCATTCTCCTGCCCTTGCTGGTTCCGGTGGCGCTCGCGTTCAAGTGGGATCTCGTCTGGTTCGGGGTCATGATCACGATGAATCTCGCGGTCGGTCAGTTCACCCCGCCGATGGCGGTCAATCTCATGGTGACGACGCGGATCGCGGGGATCACGATGGAATCGACCGTCCGATGGGTCCTCTGGCTCGTGGGCGCCATGGTGGTGGCGCTCGCTCTCGTCACGTTCATACCAGAGCTTTCTCTCTGGCTGCCGCGCAGCCTCGGTTACATCCGATGAGCCTTCGGACGGCGCTCGCGCTCGCTGGCGGCTGCGTTCCTTAAACGATATGGTGTCGCCCGGTTCGCAAGCGGATCGGGAATGGCGCCGATGACCGCCGCATTGGGCGAGGCCGACCTGTTCCCCGGAAGCTCGTGGAGAACGAGATTGGGTATTCTGATGCAGTCGATTCGATGACGCTTCCCGACTTCTTCCGCGACGAGGCGGAGCTCGAAGAGGTGATGACGCGGCCGTCGCCCGCCCTCGTCGAAGACCTCGCTGCCGTTCCCGGCGATATCCTCATCCTCGGCGTCGGCGGCAAGATGGGGCCGACCCTCGCACGCCTGGCGAAACGCGCCGATCCGAAGCGGCGGGTCATCGGCGTGGCCCGCTTCAGCGAGACGGGCCTGCGTGAGAAGCTCGAGGCATGGGGAATCGAATGCATCCCCGCCGATCTGCTCGAGCGCGAGGCCGTGATGCGTCTGCCCGATGCGCCGAACGTCATCTTCATGGCGGGGCGGAAATTCGGCACCGCCGGCGCCGAAGAGCTCACCTGGGCGATGAACGTGATGGTTCCGTCGCTCGTCGCCGAGCGCTATGCGGGCTCGCGCATCGTCGTGTTCTCGACCGGCTGCGTCTATCCCTACGTGCCGGTGATGGGCGGCGGTGCGACCGAATCGGTGCCGGCGGTACCGCCGTCCGGCGCCTATGCGTGGAGCTGCGTCGGACGCGAGGCGATGTTCCGCTACTGGTCGGAGAAGACGGGGACGCCGGGCCGGCTCATCCGGCTCAACTACGCGATCGACATGCGCTACGGCGTTCTCCACGACATCGCCTCGGCGGTGTTCGCCGATCGCGCCGTCGGCGTCACCATGGGGCACGTCAACGTGATTTGGCAGGGCGATGCCAACTCCCAGGTGCTGCGCTCGCTTCGTCACGTGACGACGCCGACGAGCCCGCTCAACGTGACCGGCCCCGAGACAGCGAGCGTACGCGCCCTGGCGCTCGCCTTCGGCGAGCGGTTCGGGAAGGAGCCGGTGATTGCGGGCGAGGAGGCGCCGATGGGCTGGGTCAACAACGCCGGCGAGGCGCAGCGCCTTTTCGGCTATCCCCAGGTGCCGCTCGCCAAGCTCGTCGACTGGACCGCCGAGTGGGTGAAGCGGGGCGGTGCTAGCCTCGGCAAGCCGACGCATTTCGACGCGCGTGACGGGCAGTTCTGAGCTGCGGCGGCTCACGCCCGCCGACGTCGCCGGAGGTTTCGCCCTTTCGACCGAGGCGGGCTGGAACCAGAGCGAGGCCGATTGGCGCTTTCTCCTCGGCGCCGGAGCGGGAATAGGCGTCGAGGACGGCGGGCGGCTCGTCGGCACGACGATCGTATTGCCGCTCGACGGTCGTGTCGGCTGGATCGCGATGGTCCTCGTCGCGCTCTCGCATCGCAAGCGCGGGATCGCGACCGCGATGATGGACTGGGCGGTCGCGCATTGCCGTCGCCACGGACTCGTCGCCGCGCTCGACGCGACGCCGGCAGGCCGCGAAGTCTATCGCCGCCTGGGCTTCACCGACGGTCCAAGCATCCTGCGCCTTGCGGCGCCGCCCGGCTTCGGGCGTGCAGAGGACACGTCCGGCGTCGAGCTCGCCGAAATCCTCGCCTTCGACCGGCCGGCCGTCGGCATCGATCGCGCCGCCGTCCTTCGGGAATTGGCGGAGCGCACGCCGGCGCTTGCGATCGGGTGCCGCCGCCAGGGACGCCTCGCCGGCTATGCACTCGGCCGCTTCGGGCGGGTCGCGTGCGAGATCGGCCCGATCGTCGCCGAGGACGATGCGACCGCGCTCGCGCTCCTGCGCGCCGCATGCTTCCGCGCCGAGGGGCGCCCCGTGATCGCCGACGTTTTCGAGAAGCGTGCGGGCTTCCTTCGCTCCCTCGTCGGGGCGGGCTGGACGGAGCAGCGGCCCTATACGCGCATGGCGATCGGCGCCCTTCCGCCGGGCGCGCCCGAAAAGGTCTTCGCCATCGCCGGCCCCGAATACGGATGATCGCGCTTTCCGACGTACGGGCGGCAGCCGAGCGGATCCGGGGACGGATCCGCCGCACGCCGCTCCTCGCCGCGCCGCCCACCAAAGCGGCGCTCCCGGGCGTTCTCTCGCTCAAGCTCGAATGCCTGCAGGTGACGGGCTCCTTCAAGGCGCGCGGCGCGATGAACGCGCTCCTGTCGCTGGGGCCCGAGCGCGCACGCAGCGGCCTCGTCACCGCATCGGGGGGCAATCACGGGCTGGCGGTCGCTTATGCAGGCCATGTCGGCGGCGTGCCTGCGACGATCTTCCTGCCGACGAGCGCGCCTCCGGAGAAGGCGGCCAAGCTCCGCGCCTGGGGCGCCGACGTCGTCATCGAGGGCGCGGTCTGGGACGAGGCCAATCGCGCGGCGCTCGCGCACGCGGCCGCGACCGGCGCCGCCTACATACACCCCTTCGCGGAGCCAGAGGTCATTGCAGGGCAAGGCACGATCGCCCTCGAGGTGCTGGAGGAGGCGCCCGAGACGGAGACCATCCTCGTCGCAATAGGAGGCGGCGGGCTCGTCTCCGGCATCGCGCTCGCGGCGAAGGCGCTGAAGCCCTCGATCCGCATCATCGGCGTCGAGCCGACAGGGGCACCGACCCTCGCGCGAAGCCTCGAGGCGGGGAGAGTGGTCGAGCTCGATGCGATCACGACGGTTGCAGGCACGCTCGCGCCGCGCCGAAGCGAATCCCTCAATCTCGAAATCGTCAGGGCGAACGTCGAATCGATCGTGCTCGTCAGCGACGAGGAAATGCGCGAGGCGGCGCGCCTCCTCTGGTTCGAATGGGGCATCGCCGCCGAGCTGAGCGGCGCCGCGGCGCTCGCCGCCATTACTTCCGGGCGCTGGCGGCCCGCCGATGGGGAACGAGCCTGCATCGTCGTTTGCGGCGCCGGAAAAGACGGGCTCGATTAACTCTTCATTCAGCCGCTGTCCTCCAAGTTGAAGGTCCTGCTTGCGTGTTGCCGTTCTGCAACTGGAGAGCGAACGGCCGGCGCGCCGGTATGTTTCTTCGCCTCGAAACGAGGCAACCAGGAGGAGGGCACCGATGCTTGGGAAGGGGGAGAACGGATGGACGCGGCGGTCGCTGCTCGGTGCAGGGGTCGCCTCGGCCGTCACGTTCCTCGCGGCTCCCGCGGTGGCGCGGCCGCTGCGGACGCCGCCCGCGCGTCGGCTCTATCTCCAGAACCCCCATACCGGCGAGGTCTTCCGCGACATCTATTGGGAGAAGGGCCGGTACATCCCGGAGGCGATGCGCCGCATCAACTATCTCATGCGCGACCATCATGTCGACGAGGTCGCCGAAATGGATCGGCGCCTCATCGACCTTCTCCACGGCATCCAGACGCGGGTCGACCCGCGCCGCCCGATGACGATCATGTCCGGCTACCGCTCGCTGCTGACGAACGCGGCGCTCAGGGCGGAAGGCTACAATGCGGCCGAGAACAGCCTCCATCTCGTGGGCAAGGCGGCCGACATCCACTTCGACCGCGTCCGGCTCATCGACATCAGAAAGGCCGCGGTCGCGCTCCGCGCCGGCGGCGTCGGCACCTACCGGAAGGGCAACTTCCTTCACGTGGACACCGGACGGGTCCGGTTCTGGTGAGCCGGCACCGGCCGGCGCGGCGGCCTCAGACCGCGTCGAGCTGCCAGGCGATGTCGTTCGCGAGGCCCCAGAGATAGCCGATGTCGGTCTGGCCGACGATCGCGTAGGCGCGCCCGCGGTTGCGCCACCACAGAATATTCAGGTCGTCGCGGTGCTCGAAGCTGGGCGCGATGTCCTGTCGCTTGGACGTCGCGATCACGACCGTCAGCGGGCCGATCGCCTTGTTGTCGGTCGTGTAGAAGAGCTGCGCGGCAGGGCGGCCCTCGATCACCAGCATCCGCGCACCTTGGAACTTCAGCCCCCACGGCTTGAGGTTCGGCACGCGCATGCCCTGCTGCGTCACGCGCTCGCTGATCTGCTTGATGACTTCGGTGTTGTTGTCGCCCTCGGACGGGAAGTCGACGAACGCCGGCCGCTGCTCCTCCTGCTTCTGGACCGCAGCAGCGAAGAGTTTGTGGTAACCGGCGATGTTGTCGAGCCAGGAGCCTTGCGCCATCTTCAGCGCATTGTTGGCCTCCGCCACCTGGCGCTCGATGGCGGACGGCGTCGGCTTCGGGATCCCGTAGTAGCCGAGCCCGGTGCCCACCACGACGCCGAAGAGCGAGGCGGCGGCCGCGGCGCCGATCCACCAGCGCACCTGCGGCCGGGGCTTGGCCGACTTGACGGGGAAGGGCACGACTTCCGCCGAGCGTGCCGAAGGGGCCTCGCCACGCGCGGCGGCAAGAAGCCGTTCCGGCACGTCTTCGCGGAGGTCGGGTGCGAAAGCCTCGCGGATCAGGGCGGCCGTCTCGCGGAGCTTCGCGACCTCTTCGCGCAGCGAGGGGTCGCGCTCCAGAAGGGCCTCGGCCTCGGCGAGACGCGCGCCCTCGAGCTCGCCGTCCGCATAGGCGACGAGGAGTTCCGCGATGCGCTCGTCACTCCGCTTCAGCATCGTGCCTGCTCCTTCGAAGCGCGCCGGTGGCCTCGATCTGGACTTGGAGAGCCATGCGCGCCCGCGCGAGCCGGCTCATGATCGTTCCGATCGGCACCCCAGCGACCTCCGCAGCCTCCTTGTAGCTCAAACCTTCCACCGTAACGAGCAGCAATGCTGCCCTCTGCTCTTCGGGCAAACGCCCCAGCGCCGCCCGCACCTCCGATAACTGCAGCCGCGCCTCGACGCGGCGGACCGGCTCGTCGGATCCGAGCCGCTCCATGCCCAGCTCGTCCGACTCTTCCTTCCGGACGCCCCGTGCGCGGATCTGGTCGATCCAGATCGTCTGCACGATTCGGAACATCCAGCTGTCGAAGCGGGTCCCCTCCTGAAACTGCTCCTGGCGCGAAAGGGCGCGCTCGCAGGCAGCCTGGACGAGATCGTCCGCCTCGACGGCAGAGCCGGTCAGACCGCGCGCGAATCGGCGGAGGCGGGGCAGCACGGCTACCAGCTGGTCGCTGAAGCTGGCGCTCACCGGCGTTCTGCCCGGTTCGGCGGGTCTGCCCGCAGTGGGCTGACGGAGCGACAACGGGGGCCTATCGGAATTATTCCATCAGTGATTGTGTCGCGGTGGCGGGGGGTTGCACGCGCGCGCCGCTTCGGCAAAACTGTTGCCGTTTCCGCACCTTAGCATGGGGGGAGGAGAGATGCCAAAAGCTGCGGCTTTGGCATTTATTTTTGTCACGCTCGCCCTGCCTGCTCGCGCCGCCTGCACTGTTGCCGATCTGCAACAGGTCAAAGCGAAGCTCGCCGAGGTAAAGGATGCCGACCGGCGCCTCGAGGTGCAGCTTCTCGTCGAGAAGGCGGAGAAGGACCGCACCAAGGGCCGCGAGAAACTGTGCGAGGATGCGCTGAAGCGGGCCAATGCGCTCATCCGTTGAGAAAACGCCGCGCGCGCGGCATTGTCCGTGCCGCACAGGACGGAAATAGGGGCGGGAATGAAAATCGCCATCCCGAAGGAGCGGCGCGAGTATGAACGGCGCGTCGCGGCGACACCGGATACGGTGAAGCGCCTCGTCGCGCAGGGGCACGAGGTCGTGGTCGAGCCCGGAGCAGGTGCCGAGGCCTTCTATCCCGACCAACAATACGAGGCGGCCGGGGCGCGCATCGCCGCCGACGCGGTCGAGGGCGCCGACCTCGTCCTGAAGGTACAGCGGCCGCTCCCGGAGGAGCTGCCCCGGCTGAAGCGCGGCGCGGTCCTGATCGCGATCGTCCAGGCGCTGCAGAACCGCGAGGAGGCGAAGGCCTATGCCGAGGCCGGGCTCACCGCGTTCGACATGTCGCTCATCCCGCGGATCACGCGCGCGCAGTCGATGGACGTGCTGTCGAGCCAGGCGAACCTCGCCGGCTACAAGGCCGTGCTCGACGCCGCCTCGCTCTTCGGCCGCGCCTTTCCGATGATGATGACGGCGGCGGGCACGGTGCCGCCGGCGCGGGTCCTCGTCATGGGGGCGGGCGTCGCCGGGCTGCAGGCCATCGCCACCGCGCGGCGGCTCGGCGCCGTCGTGTCGGCCACCGACGTGCGCGCCGCTGCGAAGGAGCAGGTCGAGAGCCTCGGCGCCACGTTCCTCGTGGTCGACCTCGAGGCGATGAAGGCGGCCGAGACCGCCGGCGGCTACGCCAAGGAGATGGGCGAGGACTTCCAGCGCCGCCAGCGCGAGTTCGTCGGCGAGGCGCTGAAGAAGACCGACATCGTCATCTGCACGGCGCTCATCCCGGGGCGCAAGGCGCCGATCCTCCTGACGCGGGAGATGGTCGCGAACATGCGCCCCGGCTCCGTCATCGTCGACCTCGCGGTCGAGCAGGGAGGCAATGTCGAGGGCAGCCGCTTGGGCGAGCTCGTGACGACCGAGAACGGCGTTCTGATCATCGGCCACGCCAACTATCCCTCGCGGATCGCGGTCGACGCCTCGGCGCTCTACGCCCGCAACATCCTCGCTTTCCTCGGCCTCGTCCTGACGAAGGAAGGGCTGAAGATCGACACCAATGACGAGATCGTCAAAGGCACGCTTCTGAGCCACGAGGGCAAGGTCGTGCATCCCGGTCTCGCCGAGCCTTCCGGAGCCGCGTGATGGATCCTACGACGCTTTCCCAGCGCGCCGCCGATCTCGCCGCAGAGGCGCGCGCGCTCGCCGAAAACATCGGCTTTCTCTCGACCGAGATCGGCCGGCTCGCGGCGCGGCCAGAAGCGCATGGCGACCCGTTCATCTTCCACCTCACGATCTTCGCGCTCGCCTGCTTCGTCGGGTACTACGTCGTCTGGCGCGTCACGCCGGCGCTCCACTCGCCGCTGATGGCGGTGACGAACGCGATCTCGTCGGTGATCATCGTCGGCGCGCTCATCGCTGGAGGACCCGCGGGCTTCAGCTTCGCGAAGTTCATGGGCTTCGTCGCGGTCGCGCTCGCCGCGGTCAACATTTTCGGCGGCTTCATCGTCACCCAGCGCATGCTGCAGATGTTCAAGAAGAAGGCAAAGCAGCCATGAGCGAGAACCTTGCGGCCTTCTTCTATCTGATCGCGTCGATCTGCTTCATCATGGCGCTGCGTGGCCTTTCGAGCCCGGAGAGCGCGCGCGCCGGCAATCTTTACGGCATCGCCGGCATGGCGATCGCGGTCGTCACGACGCTGCTGACGCCGCAGGTGGTCTCGTACTGGATCATCATCGTCGGCCTCCTCATCGGCGGCGCGATCGGCACCTATATCGCCCTCAACATCCAGATGACGGCGCTGCCGCAGCTCGTCGCGGCCTTCCACAGCCTCGTTGGCCTCGCTGCGGTCGCGGTCGCCGCGGCCGCCTTCGCTTCGCCCGAGGCGTACGGCATCGGCACGAGAGGGGCGATCCGCACCGGCAGCCTCATCGAGATGGGGCTCGGCACCGCGATCGGGGCGATCACGTTCACGGGCTCGGTCGTGGCGTTCGCCAAGCTGCAGGGGCTCGTCTCCGGCAAGCCTTTGGTGTTCCCGCTCCAGCATCCTCTCAACGCGGCGCTCGGCGTCGTCCTCCTCCTTCTTCTCGCCTGGTTTGCCGCGGACGAGCCGGCGCTCGGCTTCGTGCTCATCGTGCTCGTCAGCCTCGCGCTGGGCTTCCTTCTCATCCTTCCGATCGGCGGCGCCGACATGCCGGTGGTCGTCTCGATGCTGAACTCCTATTCCGGCTGGGCCGCGGCGGGGATCGGGTTCACGCTCGGCAACACCGCGCTCATCGTGACGGGCGCCCTCGTCGGCTCCTCCGGCGCGATCCTCTCCTACATCATGTGCAAGGGCATGAACCGCTCGATCATCAACGTGATCCTGGGCGGGTTCGGCGGCGAGGGCGCGCTGCCGGGGGCCGGTGCCGGCGCCGGCGATCGGACGGTGAAGTCCGGCTCCGCCGAGGATGCGGCCTTCATCATGAAGAACGCGGCCTCGGTCATCATCGTGCCGGGCTACGGCATGGCGGTGGCGCAGGCGCAGCACGCGCTGCGCGAGATGGCGGACATCCTGAAGAAGGAGGGCGTCACGGTGCGCTACGCCATCCATCCCGTGGCGGGCCGCATGCCGGGCCACATGAACGTGCTGCTCGCCGAGGCCAACGTGCCCTACGACGAGGTGTTCGAGCTCGAGGAGATCAACCGCGACTTCGCCTCGACCGACGTCGCCTTCGTGATCGGCGCCAACGACGTGACCAACCCGGCCGCGAAGACCGATCCTTCCTCGCCGATCTACGGCATGCCGATCCTCGACGTCGAGAAGGCGAAGACCGTTCTCTTCGTGAAGCGGTCGATGGCCTCCGGCTACGCCGGCGTCGAGAACGAGCTCTTCTACCGCGACAACACGATGATGCTCTTCGGCGACGCCAAGAAGATGTGCGAGGACATCGTCAAGGCGCTGGAGCACTAGGCGGAAAGGAGCGGGGGGGGGCGCGGTCCGCTCGCGCTCGCCGCCTCGAGGCTGGAGAGCCGCCGTCGTCCACCGTGCCCGGTGACGATAGTCGTCTCGGGTGACGCCCTTCCGCGCCCGAGGGTGTTCGCCGGATATGGCGAAACCTCTCGTCGTCAGAATTCCGCACGAGCTCTCGCGCGGTGAGGCCAGGGCCCGCATCGGGAACGGGATGGACGGGGTGCGCCGGCAGATCGCTCCCTTCGTGACGGCGATCGAGGAAAGCTGGACCGGGGACCGCATGTCCTTCCGCGTGACCGCGCTCGGGCAGGACGTCTCGGGCCGCATCGAGGTGATGGACGATGTCGTCGAGGTAGAGGTCGAGCTGCCCTGGATGCTCCGGCGCCTCGGCGAAATGCTTCGCAAGCGCATCGGCAAGGAAGGGACGCTGATGCTGGAGAAGAAGTGAGCCGCAGCGGTTTTCCGAGGCCTTGACCCATATCATGTCGGGTCTTTCGCATCCGTGCTGTTTCTGATGCGTGGCTGAGGGCGGTCGAAACCTGCCGGAGCCCGCGTCGCGGCAGAATGCGGATGTAGATGCCCTGCTCGGGCCCGATGCGAAGCTCGCGGCCCCGCTGGGACCGCCTTGGGCGAAGATCCTGCTTGCCCTCTGCGCCGTCGCGCTCGTGGCCGGCGCGTTGTGGCTCGTCCTCGCGCGCACGGCCGGAACCGCGCCTCGCTGGGTGACCGAGCGCGCGCGCATGGGCGACATCACCGTCACGGTGACCGCGACCGGAAGCGTGCAGCCGACCAACCAGGTCGACATCTCGAGCGAGCTTTCCGGCACGGTGCGCAAGGTCTTCGTCGACTACAACAGCGTGGTCGCCGCAGGGCAGACGCTGGCCGAGCTCGACACCGAGAAGCTGCGGGCGACGCTCGAAAGCTCGCGGGCCAAGCTCCTCGTCGCCCAGGCGCGGCGTGGCGAGGCTGCCGCGACCTTGCGCGAGACGCTGCGGGAATACGAGCGCAAGAAGGCGCTCGTCGAGCGCAGCATCGTCGCCGATAGGGAGCTCGACGTCGCCTGGGCGGCGCACGAGCGCGCGGTCGCCGCCCTCTCGAGCGCTGAGGCCGAGGTCGGGGTCGCCGCCGCGGAAGTGAAACTCAACGAGACGAACCTCGCGAAGGCGAGGATCGTTTCGCCGATCAACGGCGTGGTGCTGACCCGGAATGTCGACCCGGGTCAGACCGTTGCGTCCACCCTGCAGGCGCCCGTGCTGTTCTCCATCGCCGAGGACCTGCGCGAGATGGAGGTGCAGGTGGATGTCGACGAGGCCGATATCGGCAAGGTGCGGGAAGGGCAGCATGCCGCCTTCACGGTCGATGCCTATCCGGAGCGACGCTTCCCCGCAGTCATCCGCCAGCTGCGGTTCGCGTCCGAGGTGATCCAGGGCGTCGTCACCTACAAGGCCATTCTCGTCGTCGACAATTCGGAGCTGCTGCTCCGTCCGGGAATGACCGCGACGGCCGAGATCACGGTCGAGGAGGTGAAGGAGGCGCTTCTCGTGCCCAATATGGCGCTCCGCTTCACGCCGCCCGAATCGACCCCGGAAAGCGAGAGCCGCGGCTTCCTGCGCTCCCTTCTTCCCGGACCGCCCCGATTCCGTCCGCCGAGCCCGCGCGAGGAGAGGGGCAGCGCCCGTCGGATATGGGTGCTGCGCGGCGGGGCGCCGGTCCCGGTCGACGTCACCGTCGGGGCAAGCGACGGCCGGTACACGGAGATCCGGGGCGGCGAGCTCGCGCCGGACGAGGAAGTCGTCGTCGACGCGGTCCTGGCGGGACGCTGATGGCGGAAGCCCCTCTCATCGCGCTCCGCGGCGTCACCAAAGTGTTCGGTACCGGGGCCGCCGCAGTCCGCGCGCTCGCTGGCATCGATCTCGACGTCGGCGGCGGCGAGTTCGTCGCCATCATGGGGCCGTCGGGCTCGGGCAAGTCGACGGCCATGAACATCCTCGGGCTGCTCGATACGCCGAGCTCCGGCGCGTACTACTTCAAGAGCGTCGATGTCGCCCGTCTCGACCGGACGCGGCGGGCCCTCATCCGGCGCCGCTACTTCGGCTTCGTCTTCCAGGGGTTCAATCTTCTCCCAAGGACGAGCGCGGTCGAGAACGTGGAGCTGCCGCTGACCTATCGCGGCATCCCGGTCCGAGAGCGCCGACGGCTCGCGCTCGCGGCGCTTGCCCGGGTGGGGCTCGCGCAACGCGCGGCGCATACGTCCGCCGAGCTCTCGGGCGGCCAGCAGCAGCGCGTGGCGATCGCACGCGCGATTGTCACCGAGCCTGCGGTCCTCCTTGCAGACGAGCCGACCGGCAATCTCGACACGGCAACGAGCAGGGACATCATGGACCTCCTCGTCCGCCTCAATCGCGAGCAGGGCATCACCGTCGTCATGGTGACCCATGAGCCGGACATGGCGGTCTACGCGCGTCGCGTAATTCGCTTCCTCGACGGACGGATCGAGAGCGACACGCTCGCCGAGGCGGCCGCCTGATGTTGTTCGAGACGCTGAAGCTCGCGTTGCGCTCGATCCGCCGCAATGCGCTGCGCTCGTTCCTCACCATCCTCGGCATCGTGATCGGCGTCGGCGCGGTGATCGCCATGGTCACGATCGGGAACGGCACGACGGCCAGAGTGACGGCCGATCTCGCCAAGCTCGGCACCAATCTCCTCTTCGTCTCTCCGGGGCAGTTCGGCCCGGGCCGGGCGAGCGCGGAAGCGCGTCCCTTCAAGATGCGCGACATCGAGGCGATCCGCAGCCAGGTCGGCCGTGTCCGCGCGGTGGCTCCGCTCGCCCAGCAATCGGTGACGCTCGTCTACGGCACCGAGAATCGCATCAGCACCGTGAGCGGCACCGACAACGACTACTTCGTGGCGATGGACTGGCCGCTCGCTTCGGGTCGCATGTTCCTCGACGGGGAGGTGCGCTCGGGACGTGCCGCTTGCATCGTCGGCACCACGGTTCGCGACGAGCTCTTCGGGCGCGAGGATCCGCTCGGGCGCAGCATCCGCGTGAAGAACGTCGCCTGCGAGATCGTCGGGGTGCTCGAGTCGAAGGGGCAGTCGCGTTTCGGCACCGACCAGGACGACATCGTCGTGATGCCGCTGCGCGCCTTTCAGCGCCGCCTCGCCGGAAACACCGACGTCGCCCGAATCCTCGTCTCCGCCGAGGAGGGCGTCGACACCGCCAAGGTGCAGGCCGATCTCGAACGGCTTCTGCGCGAGCGTCGTGCCTCCGCTGCCGGCGGGGAGGACGATTTCACGGTGCGCGACATGAAGCAGGTCGTGGAGACGATGGCGGGGACGACGGCGATGCTGACCAATCTTCTCGGCGCGGTCGCTGCGGTGAGTCTGCTCGTCGGCGGCATCGGCATCATGAACATCATGCTGGTGTCGGTCACGGAGCGGACGCGCGAGATCGGCATACGGCTCGCCATAGGGGCGCTCGAACGCCAAGTCCTCTTTCAATTTTTGGTCGAAGCCGTCGTGCTGTCGCTCTTCGGCGGGATCGTCGGGATCCTGCTCGGGCTCGGGCTCGCGGGAATGGCGGTGCGGGCGCTCGAGGTGCCCTTCCTCGTCGACCCGGCGGTCGTGGTCGTGGCTTTCGGCTTCTCGGCGCTGGTGGGCGTTATCTTCGGCTACTTCCCCGCGCGGCGGGCGGCGCGGCTCGATCCGATCGAGGCGCTCCGGCGCGAGTAGAGCTCCAAAAACGAAAGCCGCCTCGGGTCCGAAGCGGCTCGTCTTCGACAGCGCCGAGGGAGAGGGGTCTAGTACCCCTCGCGGTCCATGCGCTTGCGGAGCAGCTTCCGGTAGCGGCGGACCGCCTCGGCTTTCTCGCGCGCCTTGCGCTCGGAGGGCTTCTCGTAGTTGCGACGCAGCTTCATCTCTCGGAAGATCCCCTCGCGCTGCATCTTCTTCTTGAGCGCGCGGAGCGCCTGATCGACGTTGTTGTCGCGAACGAGAACCTGCACGTGTGCTCCTCTAGCTGTTAGCGCTGAATCGAGACAAAGACGGGCCGCGACAACCGCAGCCCGCCAGATGCGCGGGAAATAGCACGGCCCGCCCGCCCGGTAAATAGTCCTTTCAGGTCTTCTTTCGACGGGCGAGAAAGGATTCAAGACGCGCCTTGGCCTCGGGGCCGGTCTGGCACAGCGCGGCGACGAGGCTTTCGACGAAAAGCCCCTCCTGGGCTCCCATGTCGTCGATCCGGGCGATCGCCTGAAGGATCGCGTAAGTGGACAGCTCGGCATTGCCGGCGATCCTTTCGGCGAGCTCGAGCGCCTTGCCGAGCGCTTCGCCCGGGCCGACGAGGTAATGCGACAGGCCGAGGCGCTGGCCCTCTTCGGCGTCGAGCGTCCGCCCGGTCAGCATCATCTCGACCATCCTGTGCGCGCCGATGATCCGCGCCACCCGGACGCTGGCCCCGCCGCCGACGAAGATGCCGCGCTGCCCTTCCGGCAGCTGGTAGAACGCCCCGGGCTCGGCCACGCG
>JADGGZ010000102.1 GCA_019689675.1 Rhodospirillales bacterium
CAGTTCGCGTCGAACAATACGTGAACAACGCGAACGAGGCAAGCGCGCTTTCTACTGCGCCGCGAGAGCCTCCGCCTCCACCTTCTCGACCTTGGCGGCGCAGTACTTGAACTCGGGGATCTTCCCGTAGGGGTCGAGCTGCGGGTTCGTCAGAATATTCGCCGCGGCCTCGGCGTAGCAGAATGGGATGAAGATGAGCCCCGACGGCACCGCGCCGTCGCTCCGCGCGCTCAGCTCGATCCGGCCGCGCCGCGTCGCCACCCGGATCTTCTCCCCCGGGGCGATGCCGAGCCGGCGGAGGTCGAGCGGCGACAGCATCGCGACCGCTTCGGGCTCCAGGAGGTCGAGCACCTCGGCACGGCGCGTCATCGCGCCCGTGTGCCAGTGCTCGAGCTGGCGGCCCGTCGTCAGCACCATCGGGTACTCCTCGTCGGGCTCCTCGGCCGGCGGGACGATCGACGCCGGGACGAGCTTGCCGCGCCCCGACGGCGTCGGGAAGCGCTCGGCGAAGACGATCGCCTCGCCCGGATGGTCGGGTGCGGGGCAGGGATAGGTCACCGAGTCCTCGCGCAGGAGCCGCTCCCAGGTGATGTTGGCGAGGCTCGGCATCGCCTTCGTCATCTCGGCGAACACGTCGCGCGGATGCGTGTAATTCCAGTCGAGCCCGATCCGCCGCGCGATCTCCTGGATGATCCACCAGTCCTGGCGCGCGTCGCCCGGCAACGGCAGCGCCCGTCGTCCCATCTGCACCTGGCGGTTGGTGTTGGTGACGGTCCCGTCCTTCTCGGGCCAGGCCGAGGCGGGCAGCACCACGTCGGCGTACTTCGCCGTCTCGGTGAGGAAGATGTCCTGGACGACGAGGTGCTCGAGCTTGGCGAGCCCTGCGCGCGCATGCCCCGCGTCGGGGTCCGACATCGCCGGGTTCTCGCCCATGACGTAGAGACCCTTGATCCTGCCGTCGTAGGCGGCATTCACGATCTCGACGACGGTGAGCCCCTTCTTCGGGTCGAGCTTGGTGCCCCAGAGCTCCTCGAAGAACGCGCGCGTGGCCGGGTCCTCGACCGAACGGTAGTCCGGATAGACCATCGGGATGAGCCCGGCGTCCGAGGCGCCTTGGACGTTGTTCTGGCCGCGGAGCGGGTGGAGCCCGGTGCCGGGCCGCCCGGTCTGGCCGGTGATGAGCGCGAGCGCGATGAGGCAGCGCGCGTTGTCGGTGCCGTGCGTGTGCTGCGAGACGCCCATCCCCCAAAAGATGATTCCCGCCTCGGCGCGCGCGAACTTGCGCGCGACGGTACGCAGCGTCTCCGCGTCGATGCCGCAGAGCGGAGCCATCTTCTCCGGCGGGAAGTCTTTGACGTGCGCCTTCAGCTTCTCGAAGTCCTCGGTGTGCGCCTGGACGTATTGCCGGTCGTAGAGCTCCTCCTCGCAGATGACGTTGAGCATCGCGTTGAGCATCGGGACGTCGCGGCCGGGCTTGAACTGCAGCATGTGGGTGGCGTGCCGCTTCAAGGCCTGTCCGCGAGGATCCATGACGATGAGCTCGGCGCCGCGCTTCGTCGCCTGCTTGAAGAAGGTCGCGGCGACCGGGTGGTTCTCGGTCGGGTTGGCGCCGATGACGATGATGACGTCGGACTGCTCGGCTGCCATGAACGGCGCCGTCACGGCGCCCGAGCCGATCCCCTCCATGAGCGCCGCGACCGAGGAGGCGTGGCAGAGCCGGGTGCAATGGTCGACGTTGTTGCTGCCGAAGCCGGTCCGCACGAGCTTCTGGAAGAGGTAGGCCTCCTCGTTCGAGCCCTTGGCCGAGCCGAACCCGGCGAGGGCGCCCGGCCCGTCGCGGTCGCGGATGCGCCGGAGGCCCTCAGCGGCACGGTCGAGCGCCTCCTCCCACGTCGCCTCGCGGAAATGCGTCCAGGGATTCGCCGGATCGATAGCGACATCCGATTTCGGCACGCCCTCTTTCCGGATCATCGGCTTCGTCAGCCGGTCGGGGTGATGCACGTAGTCGAAGCCGAAGCGGCCCTTGACGCAGAGCCGGTTGCGGTTCGACGGGCCGTTCTTGCCTGCGACCGCGACGATGCGATCGTTCCTGATCCGGTAGGTGAGCTGGCATCCGACGCCGCAATAGGGGCAGACGGAATCGACCTCGCGGTCGGGCGCGTTCGTGTACGCGCCCGCCTCGTCGACGAGGGTCGCCGGCATCAACGCGCCCGTCGGGCAAGCCTGCACGCATTCGCCGCACGCGACGCAGGTCGAGGCGCCCATCGGGTCGTCGAAGTCGAAGACGATCTTCTCCTGGTGCCCGCGCGCCGCCATGCCGATGACGTCGTTCACCTGGACCTCGCGGCACGCGCGCACGCAGAGCGTGCACTGGATGCAGGCGTCGAGATGGACCGCCATCGCCGGATGCGAGCGGTCGGGCTTCGGCCGCACGTCCTTCGGGAAGCGGCTCGCGGCGACCTCCACCCGGTCTGCCCACTGCCAGAAGCGCGAATCGGGATCGTGCGCGCGCTCGCGCGGCGGCTGGTCGGCGACGAGCAGCTCGAAGACGAGCTTGCGCGCGGTCTTGGCGCGCTCGGACGCGGTCTGCACCTTCATGCCCGGCGCGGGCTTGCGGATGCACGAGGCGGCGAGGACGCGTTCGCCCTCGATTTCGACCATGCAGGCGCGGCAATTTCCGTCCGGCCGGTAGCCGGGCTTCGGCGAGTAGCAGAGATGCGGGATCTCGATGCCGAGCCGGTTCGCGACCTGCCAGATCGTCTCGCCCGGCGCCGCCTCGACCTCGCGCCCGTCGAGGATGAACTTGATCGTGCTCATCCGAGATCCTCCCGGAAATACCGCATCACCGAGCGCACCGGGTTCATCGCCGCCTGGCCGAGGCCGCAGATCGACGCATCGCTCATGACCCGGGCGAGGTCCTGGAGAAGGCTCTCGTCCCAGCGCGGCGCCGACATGAGCTTGACGGCCTTCTCGGTGCCGGCGCGGCAGGGGGTGCACTGGCCGCAGCTCTCGTCCTCGAAGAACTTCAGGAGATTCAACGCGACGCTCTTCATATCGTCCTTGTCGGAAAGGACGACGACGGCGTGACTGCCGAGAAAGCTGCCGTGCTTTTCGAGCAGGCCGAAATCGAGCGGCTCGTCCGCCAGCGAGGCCGGCAGGATCCCGCCCGAGGCGCCGCCGGGAAGAAAGCCCTTGAGCCGGTGGCCTTCCGCCATGCCGCCGCAGAACTCGTCGACGAGCTCGCGCAACGTGATCCCCGCCGGTGCGAGTTTGACGCCGGGGTTCTTGACTCGCCCCGAGACGGAGAAGGTACGCAGGCCCTGGCGACCGTTCCGGCCGTGGCTCTTGTACCAGGCGGGGCCCTTCTCGAGGATGTCGCGCACCCAGTAGAGGGTCTCGACGTTGTTGATGAGGGTCGGCCGTCCGAAGAGCCCGACCTGGCTCGGGAACGGCGGCTTGTGGCGCGGCAAACCGCGCTTGCCCTCGATGCTCTCGAGCATCGCCGACTCTTCGCCGCAGATATAGGCGCCGGCGCCGCGCCGGAGATGGACCTCCGTGTGCCGGGCGAAAGCGCCGAGCTTCGGGATCTCCTGCTCGAGCAGAAGCCGCACCTGCGGATATTCGTCGCGAAGATAGATGTAAACGTCGGTCGCCTCGACCGCCCAGGCGCCGATCAGCATTCCTTCGAGGAAGCGATGGGGATCGCGCTCGAGATAGTAGCGGTCCTTGAAGGTTCCGGGCTCGCCCTCGTCGGCGTTGACCGCCATGAGGCGCGGCGCCGGCTCGGCGCGGACGAAGCGCCACTTGCGTCCCGTCGGGAAGCCGGCCCCGCCGAGACCGCGCAGGCTCGAATCCTCGAGCGCCGCGAGAACATCTTCGACGCTACGCCGGCCGGAGAGGCAGTCGTCCAGAAGGCGGTAGCCGCCTTCCGCCTGGTAGGCCTCGAGGCTCTTGAAGGGGGGAAGGTGCGGGTGGGTCTCTCCCTTCTCGACGGCGCGCACGACGCTCTCGACCGTGGCGCGCTCGTGGAGCGCGTGACCGATCGCGGTCACCGGCGCGTTGTGGCAGCCGCCCATGCAGGGGGCGCGCACGACGCGGACCTCTCTGCCGAGCTTCGCCGGCAACTCGGCCAGGAGCTTTCCGGCCCCCATCAGGGCGCAGGTGAGACTGTCGCAGACGCGCACCGTGACCGGTGGCGGCGGGGTCTCGTCCTCCATCACCACGTCGAAATGCGCGTAGAACGTGGCGACCTCGTACACCTCGACGAGCGCCAGCCTCATCTCCGCGGCGAGCGCCGCGAGATGACGGGCGTGGAGGCAGCCGTAAGTGTCCTGGAGGAGGTGTAGATGCTCGATGAGGAGGGCGCGCCGGCGCTCGCGCGAGCCGAGGAGCGCCCGCACTTCGGCGAGCGCCTCCGGCTCGACCGGGCGTCCCTTGGGTTGCGCCGGCGCGCGCCGCCGACCGGAGCCCGGATGGTTGACCCGCTTGCGCGGTGCAGTGTCGGTCTCGGTCATTCTCGATCGCGGCGCCGGACGCCGGCGCCGCTCACCCTCCCTTCATTACGTTCAGCATCGTCGAGCCGAGCGCCGCGGGCGAGTCCGCCACGACGATCCCGGCCCGCTTCATCGCCTCGATCTTGGCGGCGGCCGTGCCCTTGCCGCCGGAGATGATGGCGCCGGCGTGCCCCATGCGACGGCCCGGAGGCGCCGTCGCGCCGGCGATGAACCCGACCATCGGCTTCTTCGTCTTCGAGCGGGCGACGAACTCGGCCGCGTCCTCCTCCGCCGAGCCGCCGATCTCGCCGATCATGATGATGCCCTCGGTCTCGGGGTCGGCGAGGAAGAGCTCGATGCAATCGATGAAGTTGGTCCCGTTCACCGGGTCGCCGCCGATGCCGATGCAGGTCGACTGGCCGAGCCCGGCGGCGGTCGTCTGCGCCACCGCTTCGTAGGTGAGCGTGCCCGAGCGCGAGACGATCCCGATCCTGCCGCGGCGATGGATGTGACCCGGCATGATGCCGATCTTGCACTCGTCGGGCGTGATGATCCCGGGGCAGTTCGGCCCGATGAGCCGCGTCTTCGAGCCGGCGAGGACCCGCTTCACGCGGATCATGTCCTGCACCGGGATGCCCTCGGTGATGCAGACGACGAGGGGCACCTCGGCGTCGATCGCCTCGAGGATGGCGTCGGCCGCGAACGGCGGCGGCACGTAGATGACGGAGGCCGTGGCGCCGGTCGCGGCGACCGCCTCGCCTACCGTATCGAACACCGGCAAGTCGAGATGCCTCGTCCCGCCCTTCCCGGGCGTGACGCCGCCGACCATCTTCGTGCCGTAGGCCATCGCCTGCTCGGAATGGAAGGTGCCCTGCGCGCCGGTGAAGCCCTGGCAGATGACCTTCGTGTTCTTGTCGACGAGGACCGACATCAGGCCGCCTCCTTCACCGCGCCGACGACCTTCTGGGCGGCGTCCGCCAGATCGTCGGCCGATTTGATCGGCAGCCCCGAGTCGGCGAGTATCTTCTTCCCGAGGTTGACGTTGGTTCCCTCGAGGCGAACCACGAGGGGCACGGTGAGGCTCACCTCCCGCGCAGCGGCGACGATGCCCTCCGCGATGACGTCGCAGCGCATGATGCCGCCGAAGATGTTGACGAGGATTCCCTCGACCTTGGGGTCGGCCAGGATGAGCTTGAATGCGGCGGTGACGCGCTCCTTCGTGGCGCCGCCGCCGACGTCGAGGAAGTTCGCCGGCTCGCCGCCGTACAGCTTGATGATGTCCATCGTCGCCATGGCGAGCCCGGCGCCGTTCACCATGCAGCCGATGTTGCCGTCGAGCTTCACGTAGTTGAGGTCGTGCTTGGAGGCCTCGACCTCCATCGGGTCCTCCTCCGACACGTCGCGCATCTCGGCCACGTCCTTGTGCCGGAAGAGCGCGTTGTCGTCGAAGTTCATCTTGGCGTCGAGCGCGACGACTCGGCCGTCGCCGGTCACGATCAGAGGGTTGATCTCGACGATCGAGGCGTCGAGCTCGACGAAGGCCTTGTACATGCCGGAGAGGAACTGCGTCGCGGCGGCGATCTGATTGCCTTCGAGCCCCAGGAAGAAGGCGATCTTCCGCGCATGGAAGGGCTGCAGCCCGGTCGCGGGGTCGATCGCAACGCGAAGGATCTTCTCCGGATGCGCCGCCGCCACCTCCTCGATCTCCATGCCGCCCTCGGAGGAGGCCATCACCGTGACGCGGGACGTGCCCCGGTCGACCAGCATGCCGAGATAGATCTCGCGCCTTATGTCGAGGCCCTCCTCGATGTAGACGCGCTTCACCTCGCGCCCCGCGGGGCCGGTCTGCTTGGTCACGAGCACCTTGCCGAGCATCGCGCGGGCATTCGCGACCACGTCGTCGACCGACTTCACGACCCGCACGCCGCCCTTGCCGTTCGGGTCCTCCTTGAAGCGGCCGGCGCCCCGCCCGCCGGCATGGATCTGGGACTTCACGACCCAGAGCCCGCCGCCGAGCTCCTGCGCGACCTTGCCCGCCTCTTCCGCCGTGTACGCGACGCCGCCGCGAGGCACCGCGACGCCGTACTTCTTGAGAAGACTCTTTGCCTGGTACTCGTGGATGTTCATTCGGGCCGCCTTTCGCTGCGGAACGTCGCTATTTTGCGGCGCAGCATAGACCCCGGAGCGCCCAGTGCAAGCGGCCCCGACCTAGATCGCGCCTTCCTTCCGCATGGCCTCGATTTCCTCCTTTCCGTAGCCGAGCCAAGTCAGGATCTCCTCGGTGTGCTCGCCGAGGAGCGGCGAGCGCTTCACCTCGGACGGGCTGTCCGACAGCTTGATCGGGTTGCCCACGGTCAGGTACTTGCCGCGGGTCGGGTGATCGACCTCGACCACCGTGCCGGTCTTCCTCAGCGACGGCTCCTCGGCGAGCTCCTTCATCGACAGGATGGGGCCGCAGGGGATGTCGTATTTGTTGAGGATCTCCATGGCCTCGAACTTCGTCTTGGTCATGGTCCACTTCTCGATCTCGGCGAAGATCGACATGAGGCGCGGCAGCCGGGCATCCGGCGTCGCGTAGTCGGGATCGGTGATCCATTCCTCCTTGCCGATCACCTTGCAGATGGCGCCCCAGACCGGCGCCTGGACGATGAAGTAGATGTAGGCGTTCGGATCGGTCTCCCAGCCCTTGCACTTCAGGATCCAGCCGGGCTGACCGCCGCCCGAGGCGTTTCCGGCGCGCGGCACGGTATCGCCGAACTTCCCGTTCGGATATTGCGGGTATTCCTTCAAGGGACCGTGCGCGAGGCGCTGCTGGTCGCGCAGCTTCACCCGGCAGAGATTGAGGACGCCGTCCTGCATCGCGCAGAGGACCTTCTGGCCTTTCCCGGTCGTATTCCGCTGATAGAGCGCGCAGACGATGCCGAGCGCGAGATGGAGCCCGGTGCCGCTGTCGCCGATCTGGGCGCCGGTGACGAGCGGCGGGCCGTCGTCGAACCCCGTCGTCGAAGCGGCGCCGCCAGCGCATTGCGCGACGTTCTCGTAGACTTTGCAGTCCTCGTAGGGGCCCGGACCGAACCCCTTCACCGAGGCGACGATCATGCGCGGATTGAGCTTGTGGATCGTCTCCCACGGGTAGCCCATGCGATCGAGCACGCCCGGCGCGAAGTTCTCGACGAGGACGTCGCATTGCTTGATCAGCTTCTCGAGCACCGCCTTGCCTTGCGGCTTCTTGGTGTCGAGCGTGATCGACCGCTTGTTGTGGTTCAGCATCGTGAAATAGAGGCTGTCCACGTCCGGGATGTCGCGCAGCTGGCCGCGCGTGATGTCGCCCACCCCCGGCCGCTCGACCTTGATGACGTCGGCGCCGAACCAGGCGAGGAGCTGGGTGCAGGTCGGCCCCGACTGCACATGCGTGAAGTCGAGGATGCGGACGCCTTCGAGTGCCTTGCCCATATTCCTCTCCGAAGTTCCCTCGTCGTGTAGGCGTTAGCAGGATCAGATCCGTGCCGACGCAGCGCCGCCCGGCGTGCTGCGCGCGGCGAACCGGCTCATTTCTTCTTGAGACCGCTCTTGGGGTTGAGATTTCCGATTCGGCCGCTCTCGCTGCCCGCGGCCGGATCGATCACCGCGTTGACGAGGGTCGGCTTGCCGGAGTCCATCGCCGCATCGACGGCGCGCTTCAGCTCGTCGGGAGTCGTCGCGTTCGCGCCGACGCCGCCGAACGCCTCGATCATCCTGTCGTAGCGCGCGCCCGGGACGAACGCGGTGATCGCGGGGTCCGGGCCGCCGCCGGGATTGACGTCGACGCCCCGATAGATCCCGTTGTTGTTGAAGACGACGACGCAGACCGGGAGCTTGTAGCGGCAGATCGTCTCGATCTCCATGCCGGAGAAGCCGAAGGCGCTGTCGCCGACGACCGCGAGCACGGGCTTGCCGGTCTCGATCGCCGCCGCGACGGCGAACCCCATGCCGATGCCCATGACGCCCCAGGTGCCGACGTCGAGACGCTTGCGCGGCTTGTACATGTCGATGATGCCGCGCGCGAGATCGAGCGTGTTGGCCCCCTCGTTGACGAGGATGGCGTCGGGCCGCTCCCGGATCACGCTGCGCAGCGCGCCGAGCGCGCTGTGGAAGTCCATCGGCGCCGAATTCTTCATCAGCTTCGGCGCCATCTTGGCGATGTTCTCCTCCCGCTTGGCCCTGATGGCATCGATCCAGTCGGCCGGCGGGGCCGGCCACTTGTCCCCCATCCCCTGGAGGAGAGCCGAGACGCAGGAGCCGATATCGCCGACGAGCGGCGCCACGATCTCGACGTTGCTGTCGATCTCCTTCGGCTCGATGTCGATCTGGATGAACTTCTTCGATCCCGGCTCGCCCCACGTCTTGCCCTTGCCGTGCGACAACAGCCAGTTGAGGCGGGCGCCGATCAGCATCACGACGTCGGCGTCCTTGAGCACGAGGGAGCGCGCCGCGCCCGCGCATTGCGGATGGGTGTCGGGCAGGAGCCCTTTGGCCATGCTCATCGGCAGGAACGGCACGCCGCTCTTCTCGATGAAGACGCGGATCGCCTCGTCGGCCTGCGCGTAGGCGGCGCCCTTGCCGAGGATGACGAGCGGCCGCTTGGCGCGCTTCAGGACGTCGCGCGCGCGCGCGCCGGCGGCCGGAGCGGGAATCTGCGCCGGCGCCGGATCGATGACCTTGACGAGCGAGCGCCTGCCGGCCTCCGCGTCCATGACCTGCCCGAAGAGCTTCGCCGGAAGGTCGAGATAGACGCCCCCCGGTCGGCCGGAGACCGCGGCGCGGATCGCGCGCGCCACGCCGATGCCGATGTCGGCCGCGTTCAGCACGCGATAGGCCGCCTTGCAGAGCGGCTTCGCGATCGCGAGCTGGTCCATCTCTTCGTAGTCGCCCTGCTGCAGATCGACGATCTCGCGCTCCGAGGAGCCCGAGATCAGGATCATCGGGAAGCAGTTCGTCGTGGCGTTGGCGAGGGCGGTGAGGCCATTAAGGAAGCCGGGGGCGGAGACGGTGAGGCAGACGCCCGGCTTCTTCGTGAGGAATCCCGCGATCGCCGCCGCGTTGCCGGCGTTCTGCTCGTGCCGGAACGAGATGACGCGCATGCCCGAGGCCTGCGCGAGGCGACCCAGATCCGTGATCGGGATGCCGGGAACGCAGTAGATCGTCTCGATCCCGTTGAGCTTCAGCGCATCGATGACGAGGTGGAAGCCGTCCGTCAGGTCCTGCGTGTCCGCCGCCTCTCCCTTCGGCATCGCCGTTTTCGTCGTTGCTGCCGCTTCCGTCATCGGGGCCTTTCCTCCGCCTCGTCCCGGTCGTTCGATGCCCTGGCTTCAGTCCAGGAATGTGCAGTGCCGCTCGACATGCGCGGCGAGCCCGAGCCCGTGCTCGAGCACGAGCCGCCCGGCCAGCTCGCCGTTGCGCGCCTCGAGCGCCTCGATGATCCGCTGGTGGTCGTGCTTCGAGCGCTCGGCCCGGTCGCCCTGGGCGATCGTCGCGCGCCTGATCGCGCGGACATGGATGAACAGATTCTCGGTGATCTGGCCGATGAGCTCGGAGCCGCCGAGCCGCAGGATCGCCTGGTGAAAGGCGATGTTGGCGTCCGAGTACTCGTCCATGTGCGCGTGCGGGTCGGCATGCTCGAACTCCGCCATGGTCCGGCGCACCTCGGCGATCGCCTCGTCGCTGGCGCGCGAGCAGCCGAGCCTCGCGGCAAGGCTCTCGAGCGCGGCCCAGACCTCGATCATCTCGACGATCTGCTTGCGGGTCTTGCGCACGATGAAGACGCCGCGCCGCGGCTCCGTCCGGAGGAATCCCTCCTGCTCGAGAAGTGTCATCGCCTCCCGCACCGGGGTGCGGCTGACGCCGAGGGCCTGGCTGAGCTGCCGTTCGTCGAGCCGGATCTCCTCCGGCTGGCCGTAGATGTCGGCCCCCATGATCGCCTGCTTCAGCGCCGTGTAGGCGAGCGTCCGGAAGCTCGCGCCGGTATCGAGCGGCTTGATGTCGAGCTTGGAGACCTCCGGGCGCATCTCAGGTATTTTGTATACCAGATGCTTCAGTCGGCCGCAACGGCGGGTTCGTTGGGCCGGCCCCGGAGCGAGTCCCGCACCTTGGCGATGAGCGGCCAGAACAGCATTACCAACGCGAGACCGCTGATCGAGCCGACGAGCCAGTTCGACCAGAAGATGGAAAGGCTCCCCTGGCTCAGCAGCATCGCCTGCCGGAACGAGCTCTCCGCCATGTCGCCGAGCACCAGCGCCAAGACCAGCGGCGCGAGCGGATAGCCGAGCTTCTTGAAGAGATAGCCGACGACGCCGAAAACCAGCATGAAGCTGATGTCGAGGAGCGCGTTGTGCACCGTGTAGGCGCCGATCGCGCAGATCACCACGATCACCGGCGCGATGATGCTGAACGGTATGCGCAGGATCGCCGCGAAGAGCGGCACGGTCGTCAGCACGACGATGAGGCCGGCGACGTTCCCGAGATACATCGAGGCGATGAGCCCCCAGACGAAGTCCGGCTGCTCGACGAAGAGGAGTGGGCCGGGCTGCAGCCCCCAGATGAGAAGGCCGCCGAGCAGCACCGCGGCGGTCGGTGAGCCGGGGATGCCGAGGGTAAGCATGGGCAGAAGCGCCGACGTGCCGGCGGCGTGGGCCGCCGTCTCCGGCGCGACGACACCCTCCAGCTCGCCAGTGCCGAACTTCGCCCCGCGCGGCGAAAAGCGCTTGGCGAGCCCGTAGCTCATGAACGAGGCGGGGGTCGCGCCGCCGGGCGTGATCCCCATCCAGCAGCCGACCACGGCGCCGCGCAGCGAGGTCATCCAGTAGCGCGGCAGCTCGGCCCAGGTGCGGAGCACCACTTTAAGGTCGATCCGCGCGGTGCTGCCCTTGAATGCGAGCCCCTCCTCCATCGTGAGCAGGATCTCGCCGATCCCGAAGAGGCCGATCACGGCGATGAGGAAGTCGAAGCCGCGCAGAAGCTCGGTCGTTCCGAACGTCATGCGGAGCTGGCCGGTGACGGTGTCGAGCCCGACCGCCGCGAGCGCGAAGCCGAGCATCATCGCGGCGAGCGTCTTTGTCGGCGTCTCCCGTCCCATGCCGACGAAGCTGCAGAAGGTGAGGAGCTGGACGGCGAAGAACTCCGGCGGGCCGAAGTTGAGCGCGAAGGCGGCGATGAGGGGTGCGAGGAAGGTGACGACGATGATCGCGAAGAAGGCGCCGACGAAGGACGAGGTGAAGGCGGCGGTGAGCGCCGCGCCTGCCCTGCCTTTCTGCGCCATCGGATACCCGTCGAAAGTCGTCGCGACCGACCAGGGCTCGCCGGGAATGTTGAAGAGGATCGAGGTGATGGCGCCGCCGAAAAGAGCTCCCCAGTAGATGCAGGAGAGCATGATGATCGCCGAGGTCGGGGACATCCCGAAGGTGAGCGGCAGCAGGATCGCGACCCCGTTCGCGCCGCCGAGGCCCGGCAGAACGCCGATCAGCACGCCGAGCGTGATGCCGACGAACATGTAGAGGATGTTCATCGGGTCGGCGGCGACGCCGAACCCGAGAAGGAGCGAGCCGAACGCGTCCATCAGTAACCCAACGCCGCCTCGAGCGGGCCTTTCGGCAGCGGCACGAGGAACCAGATTTCAAAGAGGACGAAGAGCGCGAGCGGCACGCCGATCGCTACGGGGGCGATCAGCCACGGCCGGAAGCGCCCGAGCCAGGCCATGAAGATCGCGATGTAGATCGCGGCCGAGACGTAGATGCCGATCCATCCGGTGGCGGCGACGAAAATCGCCGCCGGGATCAGCACCTTCAGCACCGAGACGAGCTGCCCGCGCTCGACGAAGCCGCCGCCCGGCCCCTTTCCGAGCAATGCGAGCACGAGATTCACCGTGCTCGAGAGGACGATGATGAGGCCGATATAGAAGGGAAAATAGCCCGCTTCCGGCCCATCGGAGGCCCACGAGGCGCCGATGCGGTGCGAGTCCCAGACCACCACGGCGCCGACTGAGATCAGCAGCGCTGATACGACGGCATCGACGGTTCTGGTCGATACCGCTGGCGAATTGTCGCTCATCGACTAAGTCCCAACCAGATGTCCAGAAGCGCTCCGGAGGCCGCGACATCCGTTCCCTCCCCCGCGGGAGCGGGGGAGGGAACGGGATCGGGCGCTACTTCGCCAGGAAGCCGGCCTTCGACATCAGATCCTTGTGGGTCTGCTCGGCCTTGGCGAGCCAGGCCTTGAACTCCTCGCCGGTCATGAAGGTGGTGTTGAAGGCACCCTTCTCCATGAAGTCCTTCCACTCCGGGGTCTCGCGCGCCTTCTTGAAGAGATCGACGTAGAAGTCGACGACGTCCTTCGAGGCGCCCGGAACGGTGAAGATGCCGCGCAACATCGTGTACTCGATGTCGAGCCCCTGCTCCTTGCAGGTCGGGACGTCGTTCCACGACATCGTTTCGGTCATCTTCTCCTTGACCGCGATCCGATCGGCGTCGAAGACGCAGAGCGGCCGCAGAGCGCCGGCGCGCCACTGCGAGACGGCCTCGATCGGGTTGTTCACCGAGCTGTCGACATGCTTGCCGACGAGCTGGACCGCGACCGTTCCGCCGCCCTTGAACGGCACATAGGTGAACTTCACCCCGGTCGCCTGCTCGATCGCCGCGGTGATGATCTGGTCTTCCTGCTTCGAGCCGGTGCCGCCCATCTTGAACTTGTTCGGCCCGGCGTCCTTCACGGCCTTGATGTAGTCCGGCGCGGTCTTGTAGGGCGTGTCCGCCGGGACCCAGAGGATGAACTCGTCGAGCGCGAGCATCGCGACGGGCGTCAGGTCCTTCCAGTTGAAGGGAACGCCTGTCGCGAGCGGCGTCGTGAACAGGTTCGAAAGCGTGATGATGATCTTGTGCGGGTCCTTGTCGCCCTTGACGTCGAGAAACCCTTCGGCCCCGGCGCCGCCCGATTTGTTCACCACCACGAGCGGCTGGTTCATGAGATTGTGTTTCTGCACGATCCCCTGCAGCATGCGGGCCATCTGATCGGCCCCGCCGCCGGTGCCCGCCGGAACGACGAACTCGACCGACTTGGTGGGCTGCCAGGCAGCCGATGCCGCAGCGGGCGCAAGCGCCAGCACCGCCGTGGCGATTCCTGCGAGCAGACTCGGGCGCAACAACGTCATCGGC
>JADGGZ010000103.1 GCA_019689675.1 Rhodospirillales bacterium
TTCGTGCTCGACGGTACGGTCGAGCTCGAAGTAACCGCCGGGCGCGCCGCTGATGTAGAGGACGAAGAGCTCGGTTTCGGGCCGGTGCAAGATGGCGGCGAGCGCCGCATCATCGAGCCGCCGCCGCTCGTACCAGAGCCAGGGCTCGCCGACTTCCTTGTAGAGATAGCGGTAGTAGGAGACCGGGCATTTCTCGACGCGCATCAGCGCCGAGGGTCCGCGCGGGGCAGGCGCCGGCGTTCGCGCCGGCCGCTCCGTCATTTCGAGATAGGTGACGACGTCCTCTACGAGAGCCATTTGCCCATCACGAGGACGGCCTGCTCCTCGTAGCCGAGGCGTTCGTACACCCCACGCACAGCCTCGTTGTCGCGCCGGATCATGAGCTGGACCTTCGGCACCCCGCGCAGCCGGCACCAGGCCTCGGCCTCGGCGACGAGGCGGCGGCCCAATCCGCTGCGTCGCGCTTCAGGTGCGACGGCGAGATAGTAGATCCAGCCGCGATGTCCGTCGTGTCCGACCATCACCGAACCGACGATGCGGCCGTCCTGCTCGCCGACGAGGAGGACGCCGTGCCCGCTGCTGCGCAAGAGCGCGAGATCGCGCGCCGGCGGGTTCCACGGCCTGGTAAGGCCGGACGTTTCCCAGAGCGCGACGACCGCCTCGTCGTCGCGCGCGGTCGCCTCGCGGATGATCATGGACGCCGTGCCGGGCCGGTCTCCACGGGCGTGTCGCCCGGCAGCCCCCACTCCGACCACGAGCCGTCGTAGACCGCCCATTTGTCGTGGCCGAGAAGGTGAAGCGCAAGCGCCAGATCGCACGCGGTGACGCCGGAGCCGCAGGAGAGGGCGACCGGTTTCTTGCGGTCGATCCCGGCCTCGTCGAAACGCCGCGCCAGCTCGTCCGCCGGCAGCATCTCCTTGGTCTTCGGATCGAGAAGCTGGTCGTAGGGGAGATTGAGGCTTCCTGGAATGTGACCGGCGCGCCGCCCTGGCCACGTCTCTTCGGCGGTCGCTTCGAAGCGGCCGCGGCTGCGCGCATCGAGCACCTGCTCGCGGCGGGTCTCGAGGTTGCGCAGCATCTGTTCCTTGTCGCGCAGCAGCGAATGGTCGAGCCGGGCGGTGAAATGGCGCTCTTTCGGAACGGGCAGCACATCCGTGACCGGCCTTCCTTCGGCGATCCATTTCGGCAGACCGCCGTTGAGGACCGCGACGTCGCGGTGACCGAAAAGGCGGAACATCCACCAGACGCGCGGGGCCGACATGATGCCGAAGGAGTCGTAGACGACGATCTTGTTGCCGTCGCCGAGGCCAAGCTTTCTGACGCGTGCGGCGAATTTCTCCGGACTCGGCACCGTGTGCGGCAGCCCGGTCGAGGTATCGGCGATCTCGTCGATGTCGAAGAAGACGGCGCCGGGAATGTGACGCGCCAGATAATCCTCGTGCGCGGTCGGCTTCTGCCCGGGGAACTTGAAGCTGCCGTCGACGACGCGGACGTCCGGTGCGTCGAGGTGCGCGGCGAGCCATTCGGTCGAAACGAGGGCGTCGGGATTGGCGTACATGGCGGCTCTCGGCTGTTGGCCCTTAGCTCTTAGCCCGACCGCGCGTTGGCGCCAATCCGCTAGGCGCTGAAGGCGAGGTTCACCCGCCTGTTCTGCTTTCCCTTGTTTTCGATCTTCGTGACCTCGACGCGGCCGATCTCCGCCGTGTTGCGGACATGCGTGCCGCCGCAGGGCTGCAGGTCGACGCCCTCGATCTCGAGTAGCCGCACCCGTCCCGTACCGGTCGGCGGCTTTACCGACATCGTGCGGACGAGCTCAGGGCGCGCTGCGAGCTCCTCGTCGGAAATCCAGCGCGGCCGCACCGGGTGGGCTTCCTCGATGAGGGCATTGAGCCTCGCGGTGATGGCGTCCTTGTCGAGGGCTTCGCCCGGGACGTTGAAGTCGAGCCGCCCCTTGCCGTCGCCGACCTGCCCGCCCGTCACCTCGCCGGGCACGATGGAGCAGAGGAGGTGAAGGCACGTATGCATGCGCATGAGCCGGTGGCGGCGCTCCCAGTCGATCTCGGCGACGACCCTTTCCCCGACCTCCGGCAACGCGGCGCCCGGCGCGGGCACGTGAATCACCTCGTCGGGCGCCTCGCCCTTCACGGCGTCGGCGATCGGAACGCAGCTCCCGTCGGCGCGCCGGAGGACGCCGGTATCACCCGGCTGACCCCCGCCCGTCGCATAGAACACGGTCCGGTCGAGCTGGATGCCGCGCGCATCGACCGCGGTCACCGTCGCGTCGCAGGAGCGCGCATAGGCGTCTTCGCGAAAGATCAGCTCAGCCATGGTGGGACCGGAAGGTTCTTCGAGCGCAGGAAGTCGGGGTTGAAGAGCTTCGACTGGTACCGCGTGCCGTAGTCGGCGAGGATGGTCACGATGGTGTGGCCGGGCCCGAGCTCCTTGGCGAGCCGGATCGCCCCGGCGACGTTGATGCCCGTCGAAGTGCCGAGCACGAGCCCCTCGTGGATGACGAGATCGTAGAGGAGGGGGAGCGCCTCCTCGTCCGGTATCTGGAAGGCGCCGTCGAGCGGCGTTCCCTCGAGGTTCTTGGTCACCCGGCCCTGCCCGATGCCTTCGGTGATCGAGCTCCCTTCCGCCTTGAGCTCCCCCTTGACCGCCCAGTTGTAGAGTGCCGAGCCCATCGGATCGGAGAGATAGAGCTTCAGCGCCGGGTTGCGCTCCTTGAGATAGATGCCGGTGCCCGAGAGCGTCCCGCCGGTGCCGACGGCGCAGGTGAAGCCGTCGACCTTGCCTCCCGTCTGTTCCCAGATCTCGGGGCCCGTCGTCTCGTAATGCGCGCGTCGGTTCGCGAGGTTGTCGAACTGGTTCGCCCAGATCGCCCCGGGCGTCTCCTTGGCGATCCGCTCGGAGACGCGGACGTAGTTTCCGGGGTTGGCGTAGGGCACCGCGGGAACGAGGCGGAGATCCGCGCCGCAGAGCCGGAGCATGTCCTTCTTCTCCTGGCTCTGCGTTTCCGGCATCACGATGATCGAGCGGTAGCCGCGCGCGTTTCCGACGAGCGCGAGCCCGATCCCGGTGTTGCCGGCGGTCCCTTCGACGATGATCCCGCCGGGCGCGAGGAGCCCTTTCTCCTCGGCGTCCTTGATGATCCCGAGCGCTGCCCGATCCTTCACCGAGCCTCCTGGATTGAGGAACTCGGCCTTGCCGAGGATGGTGCAGCCGGTCAGCTCGGAAGCGCGCCTCAGCTTGATGAGCGGCGTGTTGCCGATCGTCTCCACAAATCCGTCACGAATGCTCATGACGAGGGACACTAGCGGGCGAAACCGCCGCGCGCTAGCCTCCCGCGGGGGGAATGTCGGAGGTTCCATGAAGCGTGCCGTTCTCCTTGCCGCCGTAGCGCTCGCGCCGCTGGCCGCTGTCGCCGAAACACCCAAGAACACGATCGTCATGGCGAAGCAGATCGACGACATCATCTCGCTCGATCCCGCCGAATCGTTCGAGTTCTCCGGCAACGAGGCCGACAGCAACATCTACGACCGTCTCCTCACCTTCAACTTCGACAAGGTGAGCGAAATACGGGGCCAGATCGCAGAGACCTGGAGCGTCGCCGAGGACGGACGGACCTATACGTTCAAGCTGAAGAAGGGGCTGAAGTTCGCTTCCGGCAACCCGGTGACGGCATCCGACGTCGCCTGGTCGCTGCAAAGGGCGGTGATCCTCAACAAGTCGCCCGGCTTCATCCTGACCCAGTTCGGCTTCAACAAGGAGAATGCCCCCGAGACGATCAGGGCGATCGATCCCGAAACCCTGGTTCTCGTCACGGCGAAGCCGGTCGCGCCGACCTTCTTCTACTACTGCCTCACCTCGAACGTCGCCTCCATCGTCGATGCGAAAACCGTGCAGAGCCACGTGCGGAACGACGACTACGGCAACGAATGGCTGAAGCAGAACTCGGCGGGCTCCGGCCCCTACAAGCTGCGCGCATGGCGCGCCAACGAGAGCTACACGCTCGAGGCGAACGAGCATGCGGCGAAGCCGCCGAAGACCCGGCGCGTCGTCGTCCGCCACGTTCCGGAAGCCGCGACCCAGCGCCTTCTCCTCGAGAAGGGCGACATCGACATCGCGCGCAACCTCACCAATGATCAGCTCGCGGCGCTCGCCGGCAATCCCGACATCGCGGTGCAGTCGAGCCGGAAAGGCTCGCTCATGTATCTCGGACTCAATCAGAAGAACCCGTACCTCGCCAAACCCGAGGTGCGCGAGGCGCTGAAGTACCTCGTCGACTATGACGGGATCGAGAAGAACATTCTGGCGACCACCTACGTCGTCCATCAGGCGTTCCTGCCGAAGGGGTTTCTCGGCGCGCTCGAGGAGAGGCCGTTCAAGTACGATCCGGAAAAGGCGAAGGCGCTGCTCGCGAAGGCCGGTCTCGCGAACGGCTTCCGGGTGACCATGGATGCGCAGAACGTCGCGCCTTTCGCCGACGTCGCTCAGGCGATCCAGGCGACCTTCGGCAAGGCAGGGGTGCAGGTCGACATCATTCCTGCCGACCAGAAGCAGGTCATCACCAAGTTCCGCGCCCGCAACCACGACATCGTGCTGCTGCGCTGGGGGCCCGACTATCAGGACCCGCACACGAACGCGGAGACCTTCGCCGTCAACGAGGACAATTCCGATCAGGCTCGCGCCAAGACTCTCGCCTGGCGAAACTCGTGGGACATTCCGGAGATGAGTCGCAAGACGCTCGCGGCGGTGACCGAACGCGATCCCGAGAAACGCGCCGCGCTCTACGAGGAGATCCAGCGCGAGCACCAGAAAGTGTCGCCGTTCGTGATCATGTTCCAGGAGATCGAGGTCGCCGCGCGGCGCAAGAACGTCGACGGCTTCGTCATGGGGCCGAGCTTCGACACGAATCTCTATGCCGAGATCGTGAAGAAATAAGCCCGGGCCCCTGGTCCCGGGCGTTTCCCGGAGAAGCTATTCCGCTGCGGTCGGCCGGGTGACGGCGAGGTCGAAAAGCGGGAGGAAGAACTCCGGCTCCTGCGCGCCCGACAGCGCATAGCCGCCGTCGACGATGAAGCAGGGCACGCCCTCGATTCCGGCGCGCCGCGCAGCGCGATCCTCGGCGAGGACGGCATCGCGATCCCGCCCGCTCACAAGCCATGCGGCGGCGGCTCGCGCCTCGAGTCCGGACGCGCGGGCGATCTCCACCAGCTCGCTGGGGTCGCCGATGTCGCGCCCCTCGATGAAATACGCGCGGAAGAGCGCTTCGACGACGGCGTCAACGTTGCCCTCCATCGTCGCGAAGCGGATGAGACAGTGCGCATCCGTCGTATTCGGCGTACGCTTGATGCGATCGAAGGCGAAGTCGATCCCTTCGCTCGCGCCGGCCTGCTCGACGGCCGCGTAGACGCGGCGCGCCTGCATCGGTCCGCCGAACTTCAGCGAAAGGTATTGCTGCCGATCCATGCCTCCCGGAGGCATGTCGGGGTTGAGCTGGAACGCGCGCCAAGTGACCTGCGCCTCGAGATCGGGACGGAGCTTCAAAGCCCGCTCGAACCGGCGCTTTCCGATGAAGCACCAGGGACAGATGACGTCGGAGACGATGTCGATGTGGATCGCGGTCACGTCTGCACCGTCAACGAGCGTACCCCGGCAATCATCCCGGCGCGAGGTCTCGATAGAGCGCGAGATAGCGCTCGGCAGAGCGGCGCCAGGAGACGTCGACCCGCATGGCCCGGTGTTGCATCTCCTGCCAGAGCCGGGGCGAGGCGAAAGCGGTGCGGGCGCGGGTCCATGCATCGACGAACGCTTCGACGGTCGGCGCTGAGAAGACGAAGCCCGTCTTGCCGTCCTCTACCGTGTCCGCAAGGCCGCCGGTGCGGCGTACGAGGGGCAGCGTGCCGTAGCGCAGCCCGTACATCTGGGTGAGGCCGCAGGGCTCGAACCGGGACGGCACGAGCACAATGTCGCCGCCGCCCTGAAGCCGGTGCGAGAGCGCCTCGTCGTAGCCGAGCCGGACGGCGACGCGGCCCGGCGCGCCGCGGGCGGCGTCGGCGAAGGCGGCCTCGAGCGCCGCGTCTCCTGCACCGAGCACCGCGAGCGTGCCGCCGTCAGCGAGGATCGCCGGCAATGCCCCGAGCACGAGGTCCATGCCCTTCTGCTCGGTGAGGCGCGTGACGGCCACAGCAAGCGGGCCCGGCGCCTCCGCGAGCGCGAGCTCTCGGCGCAGCGCTTCCTTCGCGCGCGCCTTCTCGCCGAGGCGCTCGCTGTCGTAGCGTGCCGGCAGATGCGGGTCGGCGGCCGGATCCCAGAGGCGCGTGTCGACTCCGTTGAGGATCCCGACCAGATCGCCCGCCCGCCCTCTGAGCAGCCCCTGAAGGCCGAAGCCGAGCGGCTCGTGCTGGATTTCCTCGGCGTAGGTCGGGCTGACGGTCGTCAGCTTGTCGGCATACCAGAGCCCCGCCTTGAGGAAGCCCACCTGGCCGTAATATTCGAGCCCCTCGATCGAAAAGCTCTCCGGCGGCAAGCCGAGCTCCGCCAAGACGCTCCGCGGAAAGAGCCCCTGATAGGCGAGATTGTGGATCGTGAAGACCGTCGCCGGGCGCGGACGGCCGCCGAGCGCGAGATAGGCGGCGGCGAGGCCGGATTGCCAATCGTTGCCGTGGACGATGTCGGGACGCCACGCCGGATCCGGCCAGAAGGCCGCGACGCGGCCGAGCGCGCCGAAGCGGAGGTGGTTGTCGGGCCAGTCGTTGCCGTCGGGGCCGAGATAGGGATTGCCGGGCCTCGCGTAGAGCGCGGGACAGTCGATGGCGTAGACGGTGATCCCGTCCTCTCCCGAGCCGCGGACGAGGTGCGCGCGCCCCGGGAGGTCCGGGAGTTCGGCGACGGCCCGCGCGCCGCGCAGCTGGTCGAGCACGGACGGGTATCCCGGGATGAGCAGGCGGATCTCGACGCCGAGCGCGGCGAGCGCGCAGGGCAGGGCGCAGGCGACGTCGCCGAGCCCGCCCGTCTTCACGAAGGGCAGCGCCTCGGGAGTCACGAAGAGAATCTTCACCGTCGGCGACGATAGCGGATCGAACGAGGATGTCGACGGTCACTCTTTCCGCGGAGACATCGTCCGTTCACGCGAATGTGATCGCGCCGGCACAACCGATGCGGTGCAGTCGTTTCTGACGGAGCCGCTAGGTAGCGCTTGATCGCCAAGGTCGAATCAACCCGTTGCACGAAGCGCAAAAGCCAAGGCCGGCAGGAACTTAGCCGGTCGCTATGCATTGACAGCGGCTTTGCGCCGCGTGCAAGATCGTTAACAATGAAACTTGGCCGTTACTTGGCTGATGCGGGGCTTTCGATTTCCGCCTTTGCCAGGAAAGCGGGGCTTCAGGTGTCGACGGTGCACCGGGCCGTACATGGGAGGGTAATGCCATCCGAAGCCACGATCCGCGCGATCGTGCGCGCCACTGAGGGCGCAGTGCGGGCCGACGATTTCTATGACGATCTGCCGCCGCCGGCCGAGCCTGCGCAGCGGCGCGTCTTCACGCTGGCCGAGGAGGATGAGGCGCGCGCCCGTCTCTGGGCCCTTCTTGGGCGTCTTCTTCTCGCGCCGCCGGATGCAGCGATGCTGGCTACGGTCGCCGGGCTCGCCGGCGACGAGTCGACGCCGATCGGCGCCGCGCTTGCGCGACTCGGCGCCGCTGCGCGAAGCGCCGACGCCGACAAGCTGCGCGAGGAGTACGACGCGCTCTTCATCGGCCTCGTCCGCGGCGAACTCGTGCCGTTCGCCTCCTACTATCTCACCGGCTTTCTCCACGAAAAGCCGCTCGCGAATCTGCGCGAGTCGATGGCTCGGCTCGGCATCGCCCTTCGTGACGGCGTGGCGGAGCCCGAGGATCACATCGGCGCGGTCGCCGAGATGATGGCCGGGCTGATCGCCGGCGACTTCGGCGAACCGGCCGATCTGGCGACCCAGCGCCGATTTTTCGAGGACCACATCGCCGGCTGGGCGGCGCGCTTCTTCGAGGATCTCGAGGGCGCCGCCGCGGCCGATTTCTACAAGCCCGTGGGAGCGCTCGGCCGCGCTCTCGTGGGGATCGAGGCCGAAGCATTCGAAATGGCCGCCTGACGTGAGGGAGCGACCCATGACCGATCGCAACGAGAAAGTGGCACGCAGCCGGCGCGAGTTCCTGAAGACGATCGGCGTCGGCGCCGGGGCTGCGGGCGCCGTTGCCGTCACCGGGGCAGGCGAGGCGAAGGCGGTTGCGCCTTCGCTCCCGGACGGCAGCGCCGGCTATCGCGAGACGGAGCACGTTAAGCGCGTCTACGAACTGGCGCGGTTCTGAGAAGGCGAGGAGGGGAGACATGCTGACCCGCAAATCCGAAATCGCGGTGCGGCCGCGCACAGGCCTCGCCAAGGTGCTTGCCGGCGCCGCCGCCGAGACCGTCGACCGCCGCACCTTCCTGAAGCGCTCGGGACTGACGGCGGGCGGTCTCGCCGCTGCCGGCGCGCTCGGGCCGAGCGTCGTCAAGAAGGCCGAAGCGCAGGCCGCGAAGGCCGGCGGCGCGATCAAGCTCGTCAAGAACATCTGCACCCACTGCTCGGTCGGATGCACCGTCACCGCCGAGGTGCAGAACGGCGTCTGGATCGGTCAGGAGCCGTCGTTCGACTCGCCCTTCAATCTCGGCGCGCATTGCGCCAAGGGCGCGGCGATCCGCGAGCACGCCCACGGCGAGCGCCGGCTGAAGTATCCGATGAAGCTGGTCGGCGGGAAATGGCAGCGCATCTCCTGGGACCAGGCGATCAACGAGATCGGCGACAAGCTGCTCGAGATCCGCAAGACCGCCGGCCCCGATTCGGTCTACTGGCAGGGATCTGCGAAGTTCTCGAACGAGCAGGTCTACCTGATGCGCAAGCTGGTGGCTCTGTGGGGCACGAACAACGTCGACCATCAGGCCCGCATCTGCCACTCGACTACCGTCGCGGGCGTCGCCCAGACCTGGGGCTACGGCGCGATGACGAACAGCTACAACGACATCCACAACGCGAAGCTGATGTTCCTCATCGGCAGCAATCCTGCCGAGGCGCATCCCGTGTCGCTCGTCCATCTCCTCAAGGCGAAGGAGAAGGGCGCGCCGATGATCGTGTGCGACCCGCGCTTCACGCGCACCGCAGCGCATGCCGACGAGTACGTGCGCTTTCGCCCGGGTACCGACATTCCGCTCATCTGGGGCATCACGCGCGAGATCATCGCCAACGGCTGGGAGGACAAGGAGTACATCCGTCAGCGCGTCTACGGCTTCGAGGACCTCAAGAAGGAGGTCGAGAAGTGGACGCCCGAGGAGACGGAGCGCGTCACCGGCGTGCCGGCCTCGCAGATCAAGCGCGTGGCGCGGATGATGGCGCAGAACCGGCCGGGCACCCTGATCTGGTGCATGGGCGGCACGCAGCATCACGTGGCGCACGGCAACGTCCGTGCCTACTGCGCGCTGCAGCTGACGCTCGGAAACATCGGCGTCTCGGGCGGCGGCGCGAACATCTTCCGCGGCCACGACAACGTCCAGGGCGCGACCGATCTCGGGCTCGACGTGACGACGCTGCCCGCGTACTACGGCCTCACCGAGGCGGCGTGGAAGCACTGGTGCCGCGTCTGGGACCTCGACTACGAGTGGGTGAAAGGCCGCTTCGCCTCCAAGGAGCTCATGGAGACGAAGGGCATCCCGATCACGCGCTGGTTCGACGCCGTGCTCGAGGCCAAGGAGAACATCGCGCAGCCGAACCCGGTGAAGGCGATGATCTATTGGGGGCACGCGCCGAACAGTCAGGTGCGCGGGCCCGACATCAAGAAGGCGATGGAGAAGCTCGACCTTCTCGTCATCATCGACCCGTACCCGACGGTATCGGCGGTGATGCACGACAGGACCGACGGCGTCTATTGCCTGCCCGCGGCGACGCAGCTCGAGACCGACGGCTCGCGCACCGCGTCGAACCGCTCGCTGCAATGGGGGTACAAGATTTTCGATCCGATCTTCGAAGCGAAGACGGATCACGAGATCATGTATCTCTTCGCGAAGAAGTTCGGCATCGAGAAGGAGCTCTTCAAGCACATCAAGGTGAACGGCACGGTGCCGGTCGTCGAGGACATCACGCGCGAGTTCAACAAGGGCGCGCTCTCGATCGGCTACAGCGGCCAGTCGCCGGAGCGTCTGAAGCTCCATCTGGAGCACCAGGCCAGCTTCGACCGGACGACGCTTCGTGCGAAAGGCGGCCCCTGCGACGGCGAGTACTACGGCCTGCCGTGGCCCTGCTGGGGCCTGCCCGAGCACAAGCATCCGGGCACACCGGTGCTCTACGACACCTCGAAGCCGGTCGCTGAAGGCGGGCTCAACTTCCGTGCGCTCCACGGCGCCGAGCGCAACGGCGTCAACCTCCTCGCCGAGGGCTCCTACCCGGTCGGCGCCGAGATCAAGGATGGCCATCCGCAGTTCACCTACGGGCTCCTGAAGAAGCTCGGCTGGGACGCCGACCTCACGCCGGAGGAGCGGGCGACGATCGAGAAGATCGGCGGCGACAAGGCCGACGCGGTCGCCTGGTCGGTCGACCTCTCGGGCGGCATCATCCGCGTCGCGATCAAGCACGGCTGCGCGCCCTTCGGGAACGCCAAGGCGCGCGTCAACGTGTGGAACTTCCCCGATCCGGTTCCGGTGCACCGCGAGCCGCTCTACACGCCGCGGCGGGACCTCGTCGCCCAGTACCCGACCTACGACGACAAGAAGGACTACCGCATGCCGGTGCTCTACAAGAGCATCCAGCAGCGCGACGTCTCGAAGGAGTTCCCGATCATTCTCACGACCGGTCGCCTCGTCGAATACGAAGGCGGCGGCGACGAGACGCGCTCGAACCCGTGGCTCGCCGAGCTCCAGCAGGAGATGTTCGTCGAGGTGAACCCCGCGGACGCCAATGATCGGGGCATCAAGGACGGCCAGTACGTCTGGGTGAAGGGGCCCGAGAACAACGCCCGCGTGAGGGTGAAGGCGATGGTGACCGAGCGCGTCGGCCGCGGCGTCGCCTTCATGCCGTTCCACTTCGGCGGCCATTTCCAGGGCAAGGACCTCCGGTCCAAGTACCCGCCCGGCGCGGACCCCTACGTCCTAGGCGAGGCGGCAAACACGGTGACGACCTACGGCTACGACGCGGTGACCCACATGCAGGAAACGAAGGTCACGCTCTGCCAGATCGAGAGGGCCTGAGCCATGGCACGCATGAAGTTCCTATGCGACGCCGAGCGCTGCATCGAGTGCAACGCCTGCGTCACCGCCTGCAAGAACGAGCACGACGTGCCGTGGGGCATCAACCGGCGCCGCGTCGTCACCATCAACGACGGCAAGCCGGGCGAGCGCTCGATCTCGGTGGCGTGCATGCACTGCTCCGACCCGCCCTGCGCGGCGGTGTGCCCGGTCGACTGCTTCACGCAGACCGCAGAGGGAATCGTTCTCCACTCGAAGGACCTCTGCATCGGCTGCGGCTACTGCTTCTACGCCTGCCCGTTCGGCGCGCCGCAGTATCCGCAAGCCGGCAACTTCGGCACCCGCGGCAAGATGGACAAGTGCACGTTCTGCGCCGGCGGGCCTGACGAGGGACGCCCGGAGGAGGTGTCGAAGGGCGGCTACGGGCGCAACCGCATCGCGGAAGGCAAGCTGCCGCTCTGCGCCGAGTTCTGCTCGACGAAGGCGCTGCTCGCCGGCGACGGCGACATGGTGGCGGACATCTACCGCGAGCGCGTCGTGGCGCGCGGCTTCGGCTCCGGCGCCTGGGGCTGGGGCACCGCGTACCAGATGAAGGCGGGGTCTTGAGGCAGTGGACCCTCGCCGCGCTGATCCTCCTCGCGGCGGCCGCGGTCGGCGGCTGTCGCGACGAGGGCAGGCGCGCGTACGCGTTCGACAAAGGCACCTATGCCGGTCCTGAGGTGCCGAAGCCGCCGGCCACGGCGGCGCAGGGCTGGCGCGAGCGTGCCGAGAAAATGAGATTTTAGGGGAGATCGGCCGGTGAAACGACTTCTGTCGGTCCTCGCGCTCTGTGCGGCGCTCCTCCTTGCTGTCGGCCCGGCCCGAGCGCAGTCGACGCTGCCGGAGCCGGGCCGCAATCCCGGCACGAGCGCCGAGATGTGGCGCGACGTCCGACAGGGAATTCGCGGCTACGTCTCGATTCCGAACAAGCAGGCGGGCGTTCTCGTGCAGTCGGAGGGCGAGCTGTGGCGCAACTGGCGCAACGGCCCGGTCTCCAGCTGGGGCTCCTGGCTGCTTCTCGGCGTCATCGTCGTCCTGGCGATCTTCTTCGCCCTGCGCGGGCGCATTCGCGTCGAATCGGGGCTGTCGGGCCGCACCATCGAACGCTTCAACGCACTGGAGCGCGGCATCCACTGGCTCACTGCGACGAGCTTCATCCTGCTCGCCCTGACCGGCCTCGTCGTGCTCTACGGCCGCTACGTGTTGCTCCCGGTGCTCGGCCCGTCGGCCTTCGCGGGTCTCGCGCAGTTCTCGAAGTTCGTCCACAACTACATCGGCATCGCCTTTATCGTTGGCCTCGTCCTCACGTTCATCGTCTGGGTGCGGTGGAACTTGCCCGACCGGTGCGATCTCGAATGGCTGAAGAAGGGCGGTGGGCTCTTCAAGAAGCACACCCACCCGCCATCGCGGAAGTTCAATGCCGGGCAGAAGCTCCTCTTCTGGTCGGTGGTCGTGTTCGGGGCGGCGCTTTCCGTGACCGGCATCATGCTGCTCTTCCCGCTCTACTGGGCGGATCTCCAGCAGATGCAGACGGCCCAGCTCGTCCACGCCGCGCTCGCGCTCTTTATGATCGCCGTCATCATCGCCCATATCTATATCGGCACGATCGGCATGGAGGGCGCCTTCGATGCCATGGGTACCGGCCGCGTGGACATCAATTGGGCAATCGAGCATCACGACCTCTGGGTCGAGGAGATGCGCCAGCGTCGTGCGGCGCGGCAGCAGCCCGCGGAGTGACGAGCATGCGCCGAATCGCAGCCGCCCTGCTGATCTCCTTCGTCGCCGGCGCCGCTTTCGCGGCCTCGCCGGAAGAGGTGAAGCAGAAGATCGAAAAGGAGTACAAGGTCGAGGTTCTCAAGGTCACGCCTGCCGAGCTCGACGGAAGGAAGGTCTACGACGTCCGCGTGATGCGGAAGGACGGCGGCGACGGCGCCTTCGGGGTCGCCACGATCGCCGTCGACGCCGAGACCGGTCAGCTCATCCCGGCCTTCCGGCACAAATCGAGCGGCTACGCTCTGCCCGATCAGGTCGCTGGCGATCCGCGCCAGATCTTCGTTCCGAGCCGCGGCTCCACCTGGCGCTAGCGACAGCCTCTCTCGGCCGGCGTCCCCGCGCGGGACGTTTCCGCGGCTTCATGAGTTCTCTCCGTTTCCCGGTGCGCGCTGCCGCGGCGCGG
>JADGGZ010000008.1 GCA_019689675.1 Rhodospirillales bacterium
GGGCGCGGCGTGAGGCCGGCCGCGTACATGACCATGAAGAAGGCGACCCGAGCGACCACGACCCAGAACGCGGCCACCGGCGGCAGGAGGAAGCGCGGCACGGCCGTCGGCGTCACGAAGTCGATGAGCGGCAGCAGCCAGTCGGTGAAGCGCCGGAACCAGCGCCAGATGTAATTCGGCGAATCGGGCGGGACGAAGAACCCGAGAAGAAAGCGGCCCCAAAGCGTGTAGAAGAGAAGCGCGAACCCATAGTTCGGCAGGTGGAAGTACCAATAGCTCCACCAAATGTCCTGCCCTGCCATAGCTCCTGTCAGAAAAAAGGCAGGGCCCGAAACCGGGCCCTGCCGCAAACGGACTGTAGTCTAGTGGTGTGCTCTCGCCCCGCCCACCCAGGCGATCTCGCCCTTCGGTACGCGGATGGAGTCGACGAACTCCTGCATCTCGCGCGATGGCGGGGTGGTGACGAGGCTGACGGCCCAAGTCACCAGGAACGCCACCGGCAGGCCGAACAGCGCGCTCGAGATGTTGCGGATCCCGAACCACAGAGGCATGCCGAAATAGTGCGTGGCGATGAGGTAGTAGAGGCAGACGCCGAACCCGGCCAGCATTCCGAGGATAGCCCCGGTCGACGTCGTACGCTTCCACCAGATCCCCATGACGAGCGGGGCGAAGAGGCCCGAGGCCGCCAGGGAGAACGCCCAGGCCACCATCTGAATGATGCCCGAGGGCCGCGTGCCGGCGACCGCCGCCGCGATGAGCGCGACGACGATCAGCAGCGTACGGGCGACGATGAGGCGCCGCTTCGTCGAGGCCGACGGGTCGATCATCTTGTAGTAGATGTCGTGGCTGAGCGCGTTGGCGATGGCGAGCAGAAGACCGTCCGCCGTCGAGAGCGCGGCGGCGAGACCGCCGGCGGCGACGAGGCCGGAAATCACGTAGGGCAGCCCCGCGATCTCCGGCATGGAGAGCACGATGATGTCCTGGTGGATTTTCAGCTCGCCGAGATCGAGGGCAGGGCCCGCAATCGCGTATTTCGTCAGGTTGACGATGCCGTTGCCGTCGGCGTCGGCGATCGTCAGCAAGCCGCCTACCTGCGACCAGTTCTGCACCCATGCCGGGAGGCTCGCGATCGGCTGGTTGATGACAGCCGTGTAGACCTCGAGCTTGGCGAAGGCCGCGTAGGCGGGAGCGGTGAAGTAGAGCAGGAAGATGAAGAAGATGCTCCAGCCCACCGACTCGCGGGCTTGCCGGACGTTCGGCGTCGTGAAGTACCGCATGAGGATGTGCGGCAGCGACGCGGTGCCGATCATCAGGCAGAGCACGAGCGCCCAGAAATTGTTGAACTCGGTCCAGCTGAATTGGCCGGCCGCGTTCGTGAACGGCGCCGTATGGTGTTTAACGACGTTGAACTGCTGCTCGAGAGCGGCGATCTCGCTCAGCGCCTGACCGTAGGTGAGCTGGGGAATGGGTATCCCGTATCGCTGAGTGGACAGCCAGACCAGCGGCACCAGGTAGGCGATGATCAGGATGATGTACTGCGCCACCTGGGTCCAGGTAACGGCCCTCATCCCGCCCAGCATCGAGCAGACGAGAATACCGATGAGCCCCGCGAAGATCGCGATCTCGAAGGGGATCCCGAGGAAGCGCGACGTGATGATGCCGATACCGAACGTCTGCGCGACGATGTACGTGAAGGATGCGCAGAAGAGGACGATGACGCCGAGAACTCGGGCGGTATTGCCCTCGTATCGGGTGCCGAGAAAGTCCGGCACGGTGAACTGGCCGAACTTGCGCAGGTACGGGGCGAGGAGAATGCCCACCAGAACGTAGCCGCCCGTCCATCCGAGCACGTACCCGAGCCCGTTGAAGCCTGCGATGAAGAGCCCGCCGGCCATCGAGATGAACGAGGCGGCGCTCATCCAGTCGGCGCCGGTCGCCATACCGTTGTAGAACGCCGGAACGACCCGACCTGCGACGTAGTACTCGGACAGCTCGATCGTTCGAGAGAGATAGCCGATGTAGGCGTAAACGAAGATCGTGAGGAATACGAATGCGTAACCGATGAATTTGTTCGGCACTCCCAACTGCTCGAGAATACCGAGCACGATCGTGAAGCCGATAAATCCGCCAGTGTAACCGGCGTAGATTTTCCCGAGATTGGCGAGGAAACCGCCCTTGCCGACTTCGTAAGCCATGGCGCTCCCTCCTAATCTTCCTCAGAGACGCCGAATTCCTGGTCGATCTTGTTCTGGGCGCTGGCGTTCCAGAAGCAGAGGACGACGAAGGCAATCAGCGAACCTTGCGCGGCCATGTAGAAGCCGAGCGGGAATCCCATGATCACGATCGAGTTCAGCGGTACCGCCAGAAGCGGGATTACGAAGCTGAACAGGAACCAGAGCGCAAGGATGGTCCACATCAGCGTACTGGTGCGCTGCCAATACGCCTCTCGTCGTTCCGGTGTCAAAACCTGCTGAGCCATGCGTTCCGTCCCCATGGTTGTCGTCAAGCGCCGAACAAACGGGGAAATGCACATGACCACGACGAAAAACCGCGAGCGCTGATGGCGACGCGGCTCTGCGAGGCCTACTTGGCCCCGGTTCTTGTCGTGAGTGAGGTTGCGATGTGCGTTCCCCCGCCCCTCGTTGTGTTACTCTTTTTTAGACAGCATACCATCAGTTGAGTCCGGCCACAACAACCGGACCTCGGAGGGACCGGCCGGGTCATGATCGCAGGGTTGAAGCGGCTCCTCGGTGCCTCGCGGATCGCGACGCGGACGGAGCTCGAGACCTTCATCGACCGTCACGCCGCGATGATCACGAACAGGAGCGTCATCGGCTACTGCCAGGTCAAGACCCGGATGCCGCTTCACGAGCTGACGCGCGAGGCTCGCTTTGCCGAGGCGTTTGGCAAGGCGCGCAGCGAATCTTATGCGGCGATTGCGGCCGACCTCGTCGTGATGACGGAAGGCCTCCTGCGTACGGCGACTGAAGCCGATCTGACGGACGGGCTCGCCGCGCTGTACCGGGATCTGCTCGCGCGTCAGCCGCTTCCGCCGCACCGCCCGGCGGGATGGAGCGACGAGGCCGAAGACCTGCGCGCGCGGCTCGCCTTCGCCCGGCAAGGGCCGCGGCAGCGCGTCGCCGACATCGCCGAACGGTCGGCCGCGCGGGTCTACGCGACGATGCCGATCCACGAATCGCTGCGCGCGCCGGACGAACCATCGATCAAGGCCAATGTGCAATTCCTGATCGTCGGCCTTTACCGCGAGTTCGAGCGGCGGCTCGACTGCGCGGCGCTCGCCCGCGCTCTCGCTGCCTAGGGCGAGGCTTTCATGGCGCCCTCGCAGACTGCCGTCTTCGCCCGGCGCGTGCGCGACCTCGCGCGTCCGCCGCCGTTGACGTGTCCGCTCGGCACGCCCCTGTCGGCGGCGCTCGCGCTGATGACGGCCGAGAACGAGTCCAGCATTCTCGTGCTCGATGCTTCGGGCGAGGTCGCCGGCATCCTCACCGAGCACGACGTCGTCCGTCGCGTCGCGTTCCGCCTCGACCCCGAAACCGCTGTCGAAGCGGCGATGAGCCGGCCCGTCTCTACCGTCGGCGAGGACGAGTTCCTCTACCGGGCAGTCGGGAGAATGCGGCGGCTCCGCCTCCGTCATCTACCGGTGGTCGATTCCCGCGGACGGCCGGTCGGGATGCTCGATCTCATCGAGGCGCTCGGCGCCGCCTCGGAGCGGCTGATCGGGCAAATCGACCGGCTCGCCAACGAGCCGTCGGTGGAAGGGCTCGCGCGCACCAAGGCGGCCCAGATGGCGCTGGCTGCCGAGCTGCTCGCCGATCATGTCCCGGCGCCGGAAATCCAGGGCCTTATCACCGAGATCAATCTCGACATCCACCGCGCCATACTCGAGGCGTCGATCGCCGAGCTCGCGGCCGACGGATGGGGACCGCCCCCGCTTCCCTTCACGCTCCTCGTCATGGGCTCGGGCGGGCGCGGAGAGAATTTCCTTTATCCCGACCAGGACAACGGCTTCATCCTCGCCGACTATCCGGACGAGGAGCACGGCCGCATAGACCCCTGGTTCATCGCGCTCGCCGAGCGCTTCACGCGTCAGCTCGACGCCGTCGGGTTCCCGTTCTGCAAAGGCAACGTCATGGCGACCAACCCGCTATGGCGCAAGAGCGCGACGCAGTGGCGCCACCAGTTCCGCCTCTGGGCCGAGCGGCGCAGCCCGGTCGCGATCCTGTTTGCCGACATCTTCCTCGACTTCCGGCCGGTGCAAGGCCCCGTCGAGCCGGCGGAGACGCTACGCGCGACCGTGATCGAGACGCTCGCCGCCTATCCGGCGCTGCTCGCCGAGATGTGCCGGGACGAGACCGCCCGCTCGGTCGCGCTCGGCCTCTTCGGCCGGATCGTGACCGATGCCAAGGGCGATCATCCGGGGCGGGTCGACCTCAAGATGCGCGGCACCATGCCCTTGGTCGGCTCGGCCCGGCTCCTCGCCCTCAAGTGCGGTATCGGCGAGACCGGAACGCTGGCCCGGCTCGCTGCGCTCGAGCGGGCGGGCGTCCTCGGCCGCAACGAAGCCGAGGCGCTCGCTGCGGCGTTCGATCACATAACTTTCGTCCTGCTGCGTCAGCAGCTCGCCGACCATGCGGCCGGCCGCAAGGTCGGCAACTTCGTCGATCCCGACTCCCTGTCGCGCCGGGAGCGCGATCTCCTTGTCGACTCGCTGCGCGCCGTCGAGCAGTTCCGCAAGCGCGTCCGCGCCGAGCTGACGGGCGAGCTCTGGTAGGCGCTCACCCGCGGGCGCCGTCGGCGGCGACTGCGGCGATGTCGCAAGGCGGCCCGCGCAGCAGGGACTCGGCGATGCTTTTGTAAAAGGCGTCCTCGACACCGACGCGTCCACGTGTGGCTACGACGAGGAGATCCGGTTTTACGCGGTCGCATTCGCGGCGAATGACCTCGATGACGTCGCCCGGCTGCACCTGCGCATGGACCGCGACCGGCCGTTCGACGCCTTCGGTGGAAAGAGAGCGAAGCGCGTCGGCGATTCTCTGCTCGATAGCTGCGCGATGGCGCTCGGCGGTCTCCCGAAGCTCCTCGTACGTCGGCAGAGCGCCGACGAACGGCACCCGGAAGGCATGGACCGCCGAGAATTCGGCTGCCGCCGACAGGCGACACGCCAGCCCGAGTGCCGCCTCGGCGGCCGGGGTGAGATCGATTGCCACAAGGACGCGGCGATAGGGACCCGCGACCGGGTGCTTCACCTGCAGCACCGGACGCTGCGAGTCGCGCAGCACCCGCCAGGCGGTCGAGCCGAGGAAGAGGTCGCGCTTCTCGTCTTGGCGATGGATCCCGAGCAGGATGAGCCCGGCGTCGATAGCCTCGGCCTCGGCGAGGATGGCGTCCGATGCGCGCCCGTGGCGGACCGCGACCGTGGCCTCGACTTGCGCTGCCGTGGCTTGCGGCAGGAGCTGTCGGCGGATGTGGTCCAGGCCTTCGCGTTCGAGTCGCCGCGCGACGGGGCCGGGCAGGGCATCGTCGACCACGAAGAGGACGCGGACGGAGCCGCCCGACCCTTGCGCGAGCTGCACCGCCCGCGCAAACGCCAGCTCGGAGCGGGGCGAGAGATCGCTCGCGACCAGAATCGGGTTCATGGGGACACCTCTCTTCGCCAGATTGCCGGCGCGTTTGCCGGCCCGAGAGAAGTGGTGCGCGGCGTCGATTCGTCGACGCCCTGCTACGCGATTCAGACGGTCGCGACAGCCGGCGCCGGCGCTTCGGCGAACGGAACGAAGAAAGCGAAGACGGCGCCTTTTCCCAGCTCGCTCTCCACCCAGATCCGGCCGCCGAAATGCTCGACGATGCGGCGGCAGATCGCGAGGCCGAGTCCGGAACCTTGCGGCTTGCCAGACACCGCGTCGCTGACCTGCCGAAATTTCTCGAAGACGAACGCCTGGTTCTCGCGCGCGATTCCGGGACCGTTGTCACTGACACGGGTCTCGACGCCGCCCGGTACGGCGATCATCCGCACCGTTACGCGCCCCGTGCCGCGCGGCGAAAACTTCGACGCGTTCGAGAGAAGGTTGATCACCACCTGCATCAGCTGGTCTCGGTCCGCATGCACAGGCGGCAGCTCGCGCGGCAGATCGAGCTCCAGCGCGACCTCGCGATCCTTGAAGAGCTGGCTCGTGGCGAGCACGGCCTCTCGCGCCAGCGCCGGCAGATCGACCGCTTCCATCTGCCAATCGAAGCGCCCCGCCTCGATGCGCGCTAGGTCGAGCACTTGGTTGATCAGCCGCGTCAGCCGCTCGCTCTCCTTGATGATGATGTCCAGGAACTCGCGCCGCCGTTCCACCGACAGCCCTGGATTGTCGAAGAGGATTTCCGAGAAGGAGCGTATGGAAGTTAGCGGCGTGCGCAGCTCGTGGGTCACCGTCGTGATGAACTCGTCCTTGAGGCGGTCGATTTCGCGGAGACGGATGTTCGCCGCGCGCAGCTCGGACGAAGCGGCCTCGAGCTCACGCGACTTCTGCTCGAGCTGGCGGCTGTACTCGATGACTTGCGAAGCCTCGTCGAGAATCTGCAGCACCTCGTCGATGCCGACGTTCTTGCCCTTGACGACCGAGGCGACCATGACGCGGGCCGATGCGGCGCCGATCGCGCCTGCGAGGAGCCGCTCGGTGTAGTGCATCAGGTCGGCATCGGCGTGGGAGAGCTTGCCGAGAGCGAGATTGCGGCTCGCGGCGTAGGCGGCGAAGCTCTGCTCGGCGCGGCGCTTGCCGATGAAGCGGGCGACCAGCTCGTAAAGGTCGTGATAGGAGGCGGAGCCGGGCCACAACTGAGCACGGCTGCCGGCCTGGGCGTGCTGGAACACCTCGACGAAGCGCGTCGCCTGGATACGCTCGATCGCGCTCTGCCGCGTGACGAGCGAAACGCCGAGATAAAGGCCGATATTGGCAACCATGCTCCAGAAGAGCGCGTGGCTCAGATTGTCGAGACCCGCGAGGCCGAAGAGGGCATAAGGCTTGAGGAGGGCGATCCCCCAGGGCCCTTCGTCGACGAACTCGATCGGAAGCCAGCCGGAGCGGGCGAGAGACGGGAGGAGAAGCGTGTAGAGCCAGACGAGGAAGCCGCCGGCGAGCCCCGCGAGCGCACCGCTCCGCGTTCCGCCCTTCCAGTAGATCCCGCCGACGATCGCGGGCGCGAACTGCGCCACCGCGGCGAACGAGAGCAGGCCGATGCTGACGAGCGCGTAGGAGCCGCCGATGAAATAGAAGTAGAGATACCCCAGCGACATCAGCATCACGATGCTGCCGCGCCGGATCGCGATGAGAAGCCGGGTGAGGTCTCCGCGCTCCGCAAGGCGAAGCCACGCGAGCCGGAGCAGGATCGGCATCACCAGCTCGTTGCAGACCATGGTCGAAAGCGCGATCGTCTCGACGATGACCATGCCGGTGGCGGCGGACAGGCCGCCGATGAAGGCGACGACGGCGATGACGCCGGCGTCGGCGGCGAGCGGGATCGCCAGCATGAAGGCATCGGCCTCGACCGCGTCCGGGGTGAAGAGCAGCCGGCCCGCGATCGCGATCGGCAGGACGAAGAGGTTGATCGCGAAGAGGTAGAGCGGGAAGAGCCAGGCCGCCTTCGCGAGGTGTCGCTCGTCGACGTTCTCGACCACGATCACCTGGAACTGGCGCGGCAGGAACAGTACCGCCGCCATCGACAAGAGCACGAGGGTAACCCATCCGCCGTACCCGCGCGTGCCGACCGTGGTGAAGAGCGGAGCGATATCCGGTCGCTCGGCAGCCTGGGCGAAGAGGTCGCCGACCCCTCCGAAGACTACGAAGGTGACGAAAACGCCGACGGTGAGAAAGGCGAGAAGCTTGACGAGCGACTCGAAAGCGATCGCCGCGACCATGCCCTCGTGCCGCTCGGTCGCGTCGATGTGCCTCGTGCCGTAGAGCATCGAGAACACCGCCATGAGGACCGCGACCCAGAGCGCGGTGTCCCGAAACGCCGAGGGCTGCACGAAGTTGCCGTCGTGGAAGGCGGGCGCCGCCAGGAGGAGATTGAAGCTCGCCGAAACGCCCTTGAGCTGCAGCGCGATGTACGGCGTCACCACGATCACCGCGGCGATGGTGATGAAGCCGCCGAGCAGCTGGCTCTTGCCGTAGCGCGAGGCGACGAAGTCGGCGATCGACGTGATGCGGTCGGTCTTGCTGATGCGAAGAATCTTGCGTGTGAGGTGCCACCACAGGATCGCGACCAGGGTCGGTCCGATGTAGATCGGCAGGAAGTCGATCCCGCCGATCGCCGCCTGGCCGACACTGCCGTAGAAGGTCCACGCGGTGCAGTAGACGGCGATCGAGAGGGCGTAGACGTAGGGGCTGGAGACGACGCTGCGGCCGGCGTCGGAGCGCTTGTCCGCCCAGTAGGCGATCGCGAAAAGAAGGCAGAGATAGCCGAACGCGACCGCGATGACGAGCGAGGTCGCCGGCATCGGCGTGCCTCAGTCTGGACCGCGCTCGCCGCGCTCGATGCGGCGCGAGATGCGGGCGAGGAGCGCGATGAGGGCGGCCCAAGCGCCGAAGAGGTACAAGTAGAGAACCGGGATTCCGAGCACGAGCTCGGGCGCGCTGAAGATCGAGAGAAGCGGCGGGCTTACCGCCAGCACGGCGAAGAAAAGCAGCGCCACGAACCGGTCGCCCGATCCCAATTCGTGCATCCCGCGGCCTCCCTCCCTACAAGCGCGCCGCCCGGGCGCGGATCTGATATCCCATCTTCGACGCTTCGAGGAGCGCTTCAAGCGTGTCGATGCCACGGGCTTCGAGCCGCTCGAGCAGGCGCACGAACACCGCCGCAGTTCCGATCGCGTCTCCGAGGGCGCTGTGGCGGCCCGAAATCTCTACCCCGAGCCGGGCGGCGAGCGCGTCGAGGCTCACGTCCTCGAGGTCGGGAAAGAGGAAGGCCGCTATCAGCAGAACGTCGAGCGGAACGTTGTCGAAACGGACGCCCGAAACATCCTCCTTGAGCTTCAGGAATTTGAGATCGAACGCCGCATTGAAGGCGACGAGGACCGAATCGGCGACGAAGGTCTTGAACTGCGGCAGGACGATTTCCACCGGCGGGGAGGACTCGACCATCGAGTCGGTGATGCCGTGGAAGCGTGTCGATTCCTTCGGAATCGGCCGTTTCGGATTGACCAGCCGGGCGAAGGTTTCGCCGGTGAGAATCCGGCCGTTGACGACACGGACTGCGCCGATCGAGACGATCTCGTCGCCTTCGGAGGGGCGCAACCCGGTCGTCTCGGTGTCGAAGACGACATAAGAGAGGGCGCGCAGGCGCTGCGCGCCGGACGGTGCCGGGGTCCCGAGCCGCAGCAGGTCGAAATCGTAGAACTCCGGCCGCGGCGGCAGGACGGACGACGGCTGCGACTCGACCGGCAGCCGGTGCGGTGCAGGCAGCGGTATGCGCAGCAGCGCCCGTCCCGGACGCTGCGGCCGGCTCCAGATCTCGCTTCCGTGTCGGGCGAGAACGTCCCCGAGCGTCGCCGAGCCGAGAAGCCCCGGCAGCAGCTCCTTGGCCCAGGCGTCGAGGACGGCGTTCGACACCGGCTCGCCCTCCCACGACAGTTCGATGTAGCTGCGGCGATCGCCGAGAAGCGCCTCGGCGTCGAAACTGCTCGCGCCGGTAACGGCGGCGAGATTGCGCAGGAGACGCTCGAGCGCGAGGACCAGCGAGTGACTGTCGACGTGCAGCCAGAGCGGCAGCCCGACGAGCGTGAGGCTCGGGCCGCCCCCGTCCGCGAGGCTCCGCGCGACGCAGCGGAAAAGATCCGCCGAGTGGACATCCGCCATCGGCCACGGCCCGGCGCCGATTGCCCGGAAGTCGCGGTCGAGCGCTTCGAGCCGCCGGCTCAGCGCGGCGCTCTCGCGCAGCACCACCTCGCCGAACGAGCGCCGCTGCTCCGGCGACATGTCAGGGTAGGTGGCGAGCGTTTCCGCCGCCGCGAGGAGATTGGCGACGGGCGCGCGCAGCCCTTCGGTCGCCGCGCGCAGCAGCGCGTCGCGACGCGCCCGCTCGCCGAGCTCCTGCGTCACGTCGATGAAAGTGAGGACGTATCCGCTCAATCGGGCGCCGGCGTCGAGAACGACGCCCATCCGGGCGCTGAGGAGGGTTCTGCCGTCAAGAGTGGCGCAGACCATGGGCACGGGCTGCGTCGCCGGCGGCTCGGATGCAGCCGCCCCCGCCAGCCGCTCCAGCGCGTGCAAAACCGGCTCGGGCGTGACGAGGTTGAAGAGAGAGCGACCGAGACCGAGCTCACCGGTGACGTGAAGGAGGGTGAGCGCGACCTGGTTGTAGAGAAGGACTCGATGCTCGAGATTGCAGACCAGCACGCCCTCGGCGAGATCGCGGAGGATCGCCTCGAGATGGCGCTTCTGCTCCTCGATCCGCGCCGTCGCCGCGGTCACCGTGAGATCCGTTTCCCGGTGCGCGGAAAGGTACCGTGCCAGGAGCTGCTCTATCGCCGCCGGCAGCGGATCGAGGCCAGGATAGAGCTTTGCGGCGACGCCGCCTTCGGCTCGCGTCTCGGCAGCGAACCGTGTTTCGGCCGCGAGGCGCTCGACCGGGCGCAGCCAGAACAACTCGAGCGCGAGAAGGAGCAGGCTTGATGCGACGGCGAAGCCGACGATCGCGGCCGCGACGATCGCGCCGAGCCGCGGCGGCGCCGGCTGAGACAGGACGAGGAGGAGGAAGACGCCGAACCCGAGCAGGGTCGAGACGAGGAGCGCGGCGAGCCCGCGCTGCCGCGGCGTCATCGAGCGGAGCCTGGCCAGGCGCGTCGGGACGGGTTCAGCAGTCTCCGTCGCCAACGAGCCGCCTCACGGTGTCGACCAGCTCGCGCGTCGAAAACGGCTTGGTCACATACTCGTCGGCGCCGAGGGCGATTCCCTTTTCCCTCTCGACCTCGCGGATCTTCGCCGTGAGCATCACCACTTTGGTACGGTCCCAGGCCGGGTTCGCGCGGATCGTCTGGCACAGCTCGTAGCCGCTCTTGCCCGGCATCATGACGTCGAGCAGGACGAGATCCGGGGCGCGATCGCGAAAGGCGGCAAGCGCAGCGTCGCCGTCGCGCGCGACGCGCACCTCGTAGCCCGCCTGCTTCATCAGGAATTCGAGCGAGAGGACGATGTTCGGCTCGTCGTCGACGACCAGCACCGACTTCATGCCCGAAGGATAGACCCGGCGCGGGCTTTGCGCTAGAACGCACGCCCTTCCGCGTAGCCCCAGGAGAAGCGAGGCACATGGCTGCCTATCAGTACATCTACGTCATGAAGGGCCTCGGCAAGACCTACCCGGGCGGCCGCGAGGTGCTGAAGGACATCTGGCTGTCCTTCCTGCCGGGGGCGAAGATCGGCGTTCTTGGCCCGAACGGCGCGGGCAAGTCCACGCTCCTCAAGATCATGGCGGGGATCGACAAGGACTTCGTCGGCGAGGCCTGGGCGGCCGAGGGAGCGACGGTCGGCTATCTGCCGCAGGAGCCGCAGCTCGATCCGGAAAAGGACGTCGCCGGAAACGTCATGGAGGGGCTCGCCCCGATCAAGGCGCTCCTCGATCGCTTCGAGGCCGTGAGCGCGCGCTTCGCCGAGGAGCTCTCTGAAGACGAGATGAACGCCCTCATCGCCGAGCAGGGCGAGCTGCAGGAGAAGATCGATCACGTCAACGGGTGGGAGCTCGACCGCACCATCGAGATCGCGATGGATGCGCTTCGCTGCCCGCCGGGCGACGCGGACGTGACGAAGCTCTCCGGCGGCGAGCGGCGTCGCGTCGCGCTCGCGCGGCTCCTTCTGCAGAAGCCGGATCTTCTCCTTCTCGACGAGCCGACCAACCACCTCGACGCCGAGAGCGTCGCCTGGCTGCAGCGCTTCCTCGCGGATTACCCCGGCACCGTCGTCACCGTAACGCACGACCGCTATTTCCTCGATGAAGTCGCGGGCTGGATTCTCGAGCTCGACCGCGGCAGAGGGATCCCCTACGAGGGGAACTACTCGGGGTGGCTCGAGCAGAAGAGGAAGCGGCTCGAGCAGGAAGGAAAGTCCGAAGCGGCGCGCCAGCGCACGCTCGAGCGGGAGCTTGAATGGATACGGGCCGCGCCGCGCGCGCGGCAGGCGAAGTCGAAGGCCCGCATCAACGCCTACGAGGCGCTCGTCGCGCAGAGCCGCGAGAAGGCGCCCGAGACGGCGCAGATCGTGCTGCCGCCCGGTCCCCGGCTCGGCGACCTCGTGGTCGAGGCCGAGCACGTATCGAAAGCCTTCGGCGACCGGCTCCTCATCGAGGATCTTTCCTTCAAGCTGCCGCCCGGCGGAATCGTCGGCATCATCGGCCCCAACGGCGCCGGCAAGACCACGCTCTTCCGCATGATCACCGGGCAGGAGAAGCCCGACAGCGGCACGTTCCGCGTCGGCGAGACGGTGAAGCTCGGCTACGTCGACCAGAGCCGCGACGCGCTCTCGCCGGACAAGACGGTGTGGGAGGAGATCTCCGAGGGGCTCGATGAAATCGATCTCGGCCGGCGCAAGATGCCGAGCCGAGCCTACTGCGCTCTCTTCAACTTTCGCGGCGCCGACCAGCAGAAGAAGGTCGGCCAGCTCTCGGGCGGCGAGCGCAACCGGGTGCATCTCGCCAAGATGCTGAAGCAGGGCGCCAATCTCATTCTCCTCGACGAGCCGTCGAACGATCTCGACGTCGACACGCTGCGCGCGCTCGAGGAGGCGATCCTCGATTTTCCGGGCTGCGTCGCGGTGATCAGCCACGACCGATGGTTCCTCGACCGCATCGCGACCCACATTATCGCCTTCGAAGGCGACAGCCAGGTGGTCTGGTTCGAGGGCAACTACGCCGACTACGAGGCCGACAAGAAGCGTCGACTCGGTGCCGACGCCGACCAGCCGCATCGGATCAAGTACAAGCCGCTCACGCGGAGCTGAAGCCGACCGGGTCCGCGCCCCGAAGTGGCGGAGGGGAGAGGGGCCGGCCGCTCGGGCCTACTGCCCCGTCCTTTCGCGCAGGACCTTGAGAAGCGCCTCGAGCTGGCCGCCGTTGCGCTGGATCACCGAGGCGAACTCCTGGCGCTGCGTCACCATGAGGCTGATCCCCTCGACGACCACGTCGCTGATCCTGAAGCCGTTGGCGGCCTTCGCCACGCGCCAGTCCACGCGGATCGGCGGGCCGCCGCTCGGGCGCACGATCTGGCTCGTGACGAGGGTCACCGACTCGCTTTCCGGGCGCTGACCCGTCACCTTGAACTGCTCGCCCGAATAGTTCGAGAAGCGCTCGCCGTAGGCGCTGACGATCCAGTCCTCGAACAGCTTTACGAATTCGCTCCTCTGCTGCTCGGTCGCGGTGCGCCAATGCGGGCCGAGCACGAAGCGCGAGAGCGCCTGCATGTCGAAACCTTCGTGCAGCACGGCGCGGAAACGGCGGTCCCGCTCCTCCTTCGGTGGACGCTTGTTGATGATCTCGAGCGTCTTGTCGCCGAGCTCGCTCACGAATCCCGCCGGATCGGGTGCCGCCGCGGCGGGCGCGGCCGCCAGGACGAAGACCAGAAGAAGGCGGAGCAGAGCCATCGTTTCACCCCTACTCGGTTGCGGGCCGCCCTGCGGAAATGGGGTTGCCGGAGGGCGAGGACGAGTCCTCGTTCCTAATATCCGCACTGCGCCGTTGCTGGTAGAGGCTTCGGATGGTCGCGTAGTAGTCGATCGAGGTCTCGCGCAAGGTCTGGAAAGTTTCGATGTTGCGCGACCGGGTGTCGACCGCCTCGGCGACGCCGCGGGCGTACGGCACCCAGTCCATGTCGATGCTGCCCATCCAGATATTGAACGGGTCGGCGAAGAATCCGGCGGCGATGCCCGCGGCGTCGCGAAGGTTCGCGGGGCCGAGCAGCGGGAGCATGAGGTAAGGACCGTCCTCGACGCCCCAGACGGCGAAGGTCTGGCCGAAATCCTCGGTATGGGCAGGGGGGACGCCGAAATAGGTGGCGACGTCGAGGAGGCCGCCGAGTCCGAACGTCGTGTTGAGCCAGAGGCGCGTGAAAGTATGCCCGGCGCGCTCCGTTTCGCCCTGGAGCACGTCGTTGACGAGCGTTATCGGCGTGCGCAGGTTGGCGAAGAAGTTCTGCACCGCCTCGCGCCCGAGCTCGGGTACCACGGTCCGGTACGCCTTGGCGGCCGGCACGAGGAGGTAGTCGTCGACCGCGAGGTTGAGCTCGAAGATCGCCCGGTTGACGTCCTCGAGCGGGTCGTTGACGGCGTAGGGGTCGTCGGCGAGTTCGCCGGTGCCGGCGCAGCCGGCGAGAAGGGCCGCGCCAACGAGGGCGCCGGCAAGGCGGAAGGTGCGCATTCGCGAATGTCGTCTCCAGCGGGCGCCGCCGGTCGCGGCAGAACGGGCCGCCCGCGGGTGTCGACCGGCGGGTGCACGCGCGGCGATTATAGCGCGTGCCGGTTAACAGGGAGAAAATCGTTTCAGCGCGAGCACGATGCGCCGCCGAGCACGCAGAAGCGGGCGCAATGCGGGTGGTTGAGCGGCACGGTACGGGCGGCCTCGGCGAGCGTGGCGCCGAGCTCGAACCGGGGATCGTAGGGAAGGAGAGTGCAGGCGACGACCGCGGGCCGATCGGATTCCCGGCGCCGCACGACCATCCGCGAGCTCGCGCACATGACCGACCCCGGCTCCCGCCCGAGCGCGCGCCAGGAGGATCGCGTGACCTCCGGCACGTCGAGGCGGGCGTCCATCTCCGGGAAAAGCACGAGCTGGGCCGGATCCGCCGTGTCGATCGGGATTCCGCGCTCGGCGAAGAGCCGGGCGTAGCCGCGCCGCGCCTCGGCTTCCGGTTCGCCCCAGGCCATGCGTCCAGCGACAGAGACCCTGAACCCGTTCCGGACCAGCCATAGCAGCCCTTCGATGGTCGGCTCGAAGGTCCGCGGCCCGCGGATCTCTTCGTGCAGCTCGGGCGTGAAGTGGTCGAGAGAGACGCGAACGGTGAGCCGCGCGCCCAGGCGGCTGTTGAGCTCGGCGAAGGGCCCGTCGAAACGGCGCATCGGGCGCATCGCGTTCGTGAGGACGAGGACCCGGTACCCGCGCCGGAGGCACTCCTCGAGAATGGGCAGGATGGCCGGGTTCATGAACGGCTCGCCGCCGGTGAAGCCGATCTCCTCCGTGCCCCACCCGTCGCGCTCGATCTCGTCGAGATAGGCTCGGACCTCCGCGAGCGAGAGGTAGACGAGACGGTCGTTGGTCGGGCTCGACTCGATGTAGCAGTTGGCGCAGGCGATGTTGCAGAGCGTGCCCATGTTGAACCAGAGCGTCTCCAGGCGCTCGAGCGTGACCGTCGCCCGCGGCTCGCCGTCCGCCGTGCGTTCCGGGTCGCGGAACTTCGCCCGATCGAGGGGCCGTTGTCGTGCGCTTTCCGGCCAAGCGCCCTCCGCGATCGTGCCATTCGCGGGCCAGAAGACCTCGCCGGGCGACAGCGGACTGCCCTGCTCTCGCATTTCGGCGGCCGGAAGCACGTCGCAGCTCGGCCAGAGTCCGGAGACGAGGGCATCGGCGTAGCCGTCGGGGAGCCCTGCCTTCCGCATCTTCCGCGCCGCGGTCTCGTAGTCGTAAGCGAGTGCGCGATGCTCGATGCGCAGTCCCCCAGGCTCAGGAACAAGCAGGCTGTACCAGACGCGCGGCGTGCCGTCGTTCGCCGGCATGCCGATGGCGCCCGAGTTGTGCCAGAGCTTGCCGTCGATGATCTGGGTGAACGGCAGGCCGCAATGCCCGCCGATGACGCCGTCGCACCCGGTCGCGGCGATCGCGGCGCCCTTGATCCGGGCAGGTGTCGAGGCGAAGACGAACTGGTTGATGGCGTCGGCTCCGCCGTGCAGGACGGCGAGCCGTCGCCCGGCGATCTCCACGACCAGCCGGCGGGGGAGCGAGGCCATCCAGGTCCGCGAGGCGGAATCGATCTCGCGGTCGGCGTGCGCGTACCAGGCGGCAGCGAGCCGGTCGCATTCGGTCCCTTCGGCAAAGCCGCAGCCGCAATCCCCGGCGCCGGCGGCAAGCGATTCCTCGCAATTGCCCATCACGACGTGGATGCCCGCGCCGCGCACGAGCTCGGCGGTGGCGCGCGCATCCGCGCCGTAGGCCACGACGTCGCCCGTGCAGATGATGCGCTCCGGCGGAATGCCGAGCTCGGCTGCGGCGTCGAGGAGTCGTCGCGTCGCCTCGAGATTGGAGTAAGGACCGCCGAAAACGAGCATCGGTCCGTTCATGACGAGAATCTGCGGCTCCGGAACGGGCATCGGCGCCACTCTATATCGCCGCCCGCGGCATCGAAGGCCGGAATCACCGGATTGTGACGCGATCGTGATGGGTTGACGGGTGCCGGTTCGCCCCCGACATTGAACGCGGAGCCATGTACGAGAAGACCACGCGCGCGATCAAAGTGGTGGTTAAACCGATCTACCTCGAGGACCAGTCCTCGCCGGCAGACAACCACTACGTTTGGGCGTACCACGTGCGGATCGAGAACGGTGGTGCCGAAACGGTGCAGCTGCGCCGCCGGCACTGGCAGATCACCGACGCGCTGGGCCGCGTGCAGGAGGTGCGCGGCGCCGGGGTCGTCGGCGAGCAGCCGGTCTTGCGCCCGGGGGAGGCCTTCGAGTACACGAGCGGAACGCCGTTGGCGACGCCGTCCGGCATCATGGTCGGTTCGTACGAGATGGAGACGCATGACGGCGCGGTTTTCGAGGTGGCGATCCCCGCCTTCTCGCTCGACAGCCCCCATCAGCAGGTGCAGATAAACTGAGCCCGCCTTCGAACCGCAAAGAACCTTTCGTCGGCATCGCTCCGAAGGGATCGGAGGCGTCGCGGCGCGTGTCCCTGCTCGAGGAAGAGGAGGACATGCCGCCGCCGAGTCCGCTCGGAGCGTCGCGTCCCCCCGGTCGGCGGCCGACGCGCGAGGAGGCCGAGGCGGCGGTACGGGTTTTGATCGAGTGGGCGGGCGACGATCCCGACCGCGAGGGCCTCCAGGGCACGCCCGGCCGCGTCGTGCGGGCCTACGAGGAGTTCTTCCGGGGGTACGAGATCGATCCCGTCGATCTTCTTCAGCGCACTTTCGCCGAGGTCGAGGGCTACGACGAGATGGTGGTGCTGAAGGACATTCGCTTCGAAAGCCATTGCGAGCACCACCTCGCGCCGATCATCGGTCGTGCACATGTCGCTTATCTCCCGTCCGGTCGGGTGGTCGGTATTTCGAAGCTGGCGCGGCTGGTCGAGGTCTACGCCAAGCGGCTTCAAATCCAGGAGAAAATGACCGCGCAGATCGCGAACACGCTCGACGAGGTGCTTCGCCCGAAGGGCGTCGGCGTCGTGATCGAGGCGGCGCACCAGTGCATGACGACTCGCGGCGTGCACAAGCCGGGGGTCACGATGGTGACGAGCCGCCTTCTCGGCTGTTTCCGCGACGATCCCTCCACCCGGCGCGAGTTCCTCGCCATGATCGGCGCGACGGGGAGCGTGCCGCCCAACGTCTGAGATTGTCCGCTCTCGTGCGGATCGCGGTTCCGCGCGACGGGTTTGCACGCTAGGTTTCGCCGAAATGACACCGCCTCGCTTTACGCCGGTCGAGATGCTTCGCCGGCTCGTCGCCTTCGATACGACGTCCGCACGGTCGAACCTGCCGCTCATTCATTTCGTGCGCGATTATCTCGCGGCGTACGGAATCGACTCCGAGCTCAGCTTCGACGACTCGGGGGAAAAGGCCAATCTCTTCGCCACGATCGGCCCTGCCAATCGCGGCGGCGTCGTGCTTTCGGGCCATACGGATGTCGTGCCTGTGATCGGGCAGCCATGGTCGACCGATCCCTGGGTCGTCACCGAGAAGGCCGAACGTCTCTACGGGCGCGGCACCGCCGACATGAAGAGCTTCATCGCGATCGCCTTGGCGCTGGTGCCGGAGTGGCGCGAGATGCCGCTCGAGACGCCGATTCACTTGGCGCTCTCCTACGACGAGGAGGTCGGCTGCCTCGGCGTGAGGCGGCTCATCGAGCGTCTGCCGGAAGGCGCCGCCCGGCCGCGCCTCGTCATCGTCGGCGAGCCGACGGAGATGCGCGTCGTCACCGCGCACAAGGGCTGCTACCTCTATCGCACGACGGTGACCGGCCTCGAGGCGCATTCGAGCGCGCCTCGGCGCGGCGTGTCCGCGATCATGGAGGCGAGCCGGCTGATCGGCTTCATCGGCCGTCTTGCCGAGGAGCACGCCGAGTCGGGCGGCGATCCGCGCTTCGATCCGCCTCATACGACCTTCAACGTCGGCATCGTCGAGGGCGGCACGGCCTTCAACATCATCGCGCGGCAGTGCCGCATCGTCTGGGAATTCCGCGCCGTTCCGACCGATGATCCGGCCGCGATCGAGGCCCGGCTCGAACGCTTCGTCGAGACGGAGCTCCTGCCGCGGATGCGGGCGACGTATCCGGAGGCGAGCGTCGTCACCGAGCGGGTCGTCGCGATGCCTGCTTTCGCGCCGGAGCGCGATTCCCCGGCCGAAGCACTCGCGCGGCGCCTCACCGGGGCGAACGGCACCGGCACCGTCGCATTCGGTACCGAAGCGGGCCTCTTCCAGACCGCCGGCATCCCGACGGTCGTTTGCGGGCCCGGTTCGATCGACCAGGCGCATCAGCCCGACGAGTTCATCAGCCTCGGGCAGGTCGCGGCGGGCGAGCGTTTCCTGCGCCGCCTCGGGGAGTGGTGCGCCGCTCCGCCGGTATTCTGAGCCTGGGGGTCAGCCCGGCGGCGGCGCGGGCACCTCGGCTGCTCGAAGCGCTCCGGGCGACGATCCGAACTCGATCCTGATCCGGTAGTCGCGCCAATTCCGCCGGTAATCGATGACGTCCGGCACGCGGATGTAGGCGGTCGTGACGATCTCGCCCGCGCTCGATGTGGTCGTCGGGGCGCCCCGTATGCCGAGCTGCGGCGATGCGCTTGCCGGGAGATCGCCGTATTGACGCGGCAAGCTTCGCTGCGGCGCCGCCTCGAGCGCATAGGCGGGCTGCGCGAGCCCGGTGGGCCCGACAAGCGCGACGGACCGGGCCGCGACGCGATCGCGCATCGTGACCTCGATCACGTCAACCGCGCCGCCCCGGGGAAACCGCGCGTCGATGCGGCCGGGCGCCAATTCCGGGGGCGGGGAAGTGCCCTCGCTCGAACAGGCGCCGAGCGAGAAGAGGAGGAGGGCAATGGCGATGCCGATGCGGCCCATCGGCGGTGAAACTACAAAAAGTCACACCCTAGTACAGCCCGCGTCATGCGCGCTGTGCGCGAGCGAACTCCCGCTTTACGGTTGCGTCGCGACGGATGTCCTCCATCGCGCAGCGGTTGAAAAAAGCTTCCTTTGATTTTCACGAGCAACTTTTTGGATAGGGCATCTCGCAGCGAGTATGGCTGGGTCGAGTGTTGTCGTCTCCCTATCCAAGTGCTCGACCACTCAACCTAAGGGACGAGCAAGGTTTTTCGTCCCCTGTTCCTTTTCGTTAACCATTTATTTACAATTCTTTACAGTCCGATACGTGATGGTTCATAAGAGGCTTACAGTACACTGGTAGAAGAAGCGGCATAAGCGATCTTCTCTAAAGGGAGACACCATGAGCGCCGCCGCAGATCTCCACCCGAACATCGCGTACGAAATTCCCCGGCTTCGCCGCTATGCCCGCGCCCTGGTGCGCAACCAGGAGACGGCGGACGACCTGGTGCAGGATACTTTGGTGCGTGCGCTTTCGAAGCTGCACCTCTGGCAGCCCGGCACGGATCTTCGCGCGTGGCTCTTCACCCTGATGCACAACCAGTATGTCAACTTCGTTCGGCGTGCGGTACGCGAGGGGACGCAGACGCCGCTCGAGAGTGCCGTCAACCTCGGGCACCAAGCGAGTCAGACCACGTTCTTGACGCTGCGCGATCTGCAGAACGCGCTCGAACGCTTGCCGGACGAGCAGCGCACGGTCGTCCTGCTCATCGGCCTTGAAGGAATGCGCTACGAGGAGGTCGCGGAAATCCTGAACGTGCCGGTCGGGACGATTCGCTCCAGACTCTCTCGTGCGCGCGAGGCGTTGCGCGAGATGATGGACGAGCACGAGCGGCGGCCGATGGATGGGCGTTCGCGACGCGGCGAGCGTCTGCAGGCGGTGGCATGAGGCGCGCCGATGAAGCCGACCAACGACTATTTCCGCACCCGGCGCCGGCTCGTCGAGCTCAAGCTGCAGCAGTGCCGGTTCTTCGCCGCCCACCGCGAGCGGCCGGCGGGAGTCGAAGAGCTGCTCGTCGAGCGCGAGATTCTGGATCTGGTTCTTTTGAACCGGAGGCTCGAGGCCTCGCGTCCGATCGTCGATCTCGGGCGTTGGCGGACGGCCAACGGCGCCGTCGCCCTCGCCTCGGAAAAAAGTAAGGAGAACTCTGCTTTCGTCCGGCGCTCGTGACGAAGGGGTGTCACGAAAGCTTCACAAACTCGTCGCGATCCGGCAATTTGGCTTCGGAATAAGCACAGGGCCGTCGGGCCTCCCGCCCGGCGGCTCACAATTCGAAGGGGGAAAGCGATGGGTTATAGACGGGCGCTTCTGGCTGCGGGGGCCGCTTGGGTCCTCTCGACGGGGCTCGCCTCGGCGCAGGTCGAAATCCAATGGTGGCACGCGATGACCGCCGTCAACGGCGAGCGGATCAACAAGATCGCCCAGGATTTCAACAGCCAGCAGAAGGACTACAAGGTCGTCCCCGTCTACAAGGGCGGCTATGCCGATACGCTCAATGCCGCGATCGCTGCCTTCCGGGCGGGGAACGCGCCGCACATCGTCCAGGTCTTCGAGGTCGGGACCGCGACGATGATGGCGGCCAAGGGCGCGATCAAGCCGGTTTACGAGTTGATGGCGGAGGCCGGCGAGAAGTTCGACCCCAAGGCCTATCTCCCGACCGTGACCGGCTACTACTCGACGCCGGACGGAAAGATGCTGTCGTTGCCGTTCAACAGCTCGACGGCGATCATGTACCTCAACAACGATCTCTTCGAGAAGGCGGGGCTGGATCCCTCGAAGCCGCCCAGGACTTGGCCCGAGGTCTTCGAAGCGGCGAAGAAGATTCGCGCGGCGGGCGCTAATTGCGGGCTGACCGCCGGGTGGATCACCTGGACCCAGATCGAGAACTTCAGCGCTTGGCACAACGTGCCGATCGCGACCAAGGTCAACGGCATGGGCGGGCTCGACACCGAGTTCAAGATCAACTCGCCGCTGCACGTGAAGCACATCGAGAATCTGGTCGAGGCGCAGAAGACGAACGACTTCGTCTATTCCGGCCGCACCACCGAGCCCGAAGCGAAGTTCCTCGCCGGCGACTGCGGCATGATCCAGACCTCGGCGAGCTTCTACGGCAACGTGAAGAAGAACGCGAAGTTCAAGGCAACTCCGACGTTCCTGCCCTATTACCCCGACGTCAAGGGCGCGCCGCAGAACTCCATCATCGGCGGCGCGAGCCTCTGGGTGATGGGCGGCAAGAAGCCGGAGGAGTACAAAGGCGTCGCTCGCTTCTTCACCTATCTGTCGAGCCCCGCGGTCCAGGCCGAGTGGCACAAGGCGACGGGTTACGTGCCGATCACCAAGGCGGCCTACGAGGCGGTGAAGAAGAGCGGCTTCTACGACCAGGATCCGGGTCTCGAAATCCCGATCAAGCAGCTCACCTACAACGAGCCGACCGACAACTCGAAGGGGCTGCGCTTCGGCAACTTCGTCCAGATCCGCGACATCTGGGCCGAGGAGCTCGAGGCCGCCTTCGCGGGCAAGCAGTCGGCCAAAGAAGCCCTCGACAACGCCGTGAAGCGCGGCGACGCGGTCCTGCGTCAGTTCGAGAGGGCAGCCAAGTAACCACTCCGACCTCGTCGAGAGCCCTCCCCCGGAAACGGGGGAGGGCTCGTACGCCATGCGCCGTCGCGTCGTCTTCAAGCAAAAGCTGCTGCCCTACCTGCTGCTCGCGCCGCAGGTGGCGATCACGCTGGTCTTCTTCTACTGGCCCGCGGCACAGGCGGTCTGGTACTCGACCAGGCGCGAGGATCCGTTCGGGCTCCGCTCGCAGTTCGTCGGCCTCGAGAACTTCATCACCGTTCTCGAGGATCCGTCCTACATCAACTCGCTGACGACGACGGCGATCTTCAGCCTCGCCGTCGCGGTCCTGGCGATCGTTCCGGCCCTCCTCCTCGCGGTGATGGCCGATCGCGTCGTGCGGGCGGCCACGGTCTACAAGACGATCCTGCTTTCCCCTTACGCCGTGGCGCCCGCGATCGCCGGCGTGCTTTGGCTGTTTCTCTTCGCGCCCGGCATCGGCGTGGTCGCGTACGTGCTCCAGTTCCTCGGCATCGACTGGAACTTCGTGCTGCGCGGCGAACAGGCGATGCTTCTCGTCATCATCGCCTCCGCGTGGAAGCAGATCAGCTACAACTTCCTCTTCTTCCTCGCGGGCCTGCAATCGATCCCGAAATCGCTCATCGAGGCGGCCGCGATCGACGGCGCGGGCGAGGGCAGACGGTTCTGGGACGTGGTCTTCCCGCTTCTTTCGCCGACCACGTTCTTCCTTCTCGTCGTCAACGTCGTTTACGCCTTCTTCGATACGTTCGGCATCATCCACGCGGTGACGCAGGGCGGGCCGGCAAAGGCTACCGAGATCCTCGTCTACAAGGTCTGGTACGACGGCGTGATGGCGCTCGACCTCGGCGGGTCCTCGGCGCAGTCCGTGATCCTCATGGGAATCGTGATCGCCCTTACGGCGATACAGTTCCGCTACGTCGAGCGAAAGGTGCACTACTGATGCGGCGCGCGCGGACGATCGACTGGGTGCCGCATGCCGTGCTCCTCATCGGCATCGCGATCATCGCTTTTCCCGTCTACGTGACGGTGGTGGCCTCGACCTTGACGACGCCCGAGATCGTCTACGGCCCGATGTCGCTGCTGCCTGGCCCGCACGGTCCCGAAAATTACGTTCAGGCGCTGAGCGAAGGGAACGCCAAGACGAGCGGCGTCGGCGTCGGCCGGATGCTTCTCAACACGCTCGTCGTGGCGCTCGCGATCGCGGTCGGCAAGATCGCGATCTCGATCATCTCCGCCTACGCCGTCGTGTTCTTCAACTTCCCGGGCCGGATGGCGTTCTTCTGGCTCATCTTCTTGACCCTCATGCTGCCGGTCGAGGTCCGGATCGTACCGACCTACGCGGTGGTCGCCGGGCTCGGCCTCGTCGACACCTATGCCGGCCTCGCGGTCCCGCTCATCGCGTCGGCGACGGCGACGCTCCTCTTCCGGCAGTTCTTCCTCACCATTCCCGACGAGATGGTGGAGGCGGCCAAGGTCGACGGCGCGGGGCCGATGCGTTTCTTCAAGGACGTGGTGCTGCCGCTCTCGCGCACCAACATCGCGGCCTTGTTCGTGATCCTATTCATCTACGGCTGGAACCAGTATCTCTGGCCGCTCCTCGTCACCAACGATGCAGAGATGACGACGATCGTGATCGGCATCCGCCGCATGCTCGGCAACGGCGACGCGCAGACGGAATGGAGTATCGTCATGGCGACGACCGTGCTGGCCCTGCTGCCGCCCGTCGCGATCGTCATCCTGATGCAGCGCTGGTTCGTCAAAGGCCTCGTCGAAACGGAGAAGTGATGGCCGACGTTCGGCTCAGAAACGTGCGGAAGTCCTACGGCGACACCGAGGTGATCCACGGCGTCGATTGCGAGATCGCGGACGGCGAGTTCGTCGTCGTGGTAGGCCCGTCGGGCTGCGGCAAGTCGACCCTTCTGCGCATGGTCGCCGGTCTCGAGGAGATCACCAAGGGCGAGATCGCGATCGGCGGTCGCGTGGTCAACGACATCGAGCCGAAGGACCGGGACATCGCGATGGTGTTCCAGAACTACGCCCTCTATCCGCACATGTCGGTCTTCGACAACATGGCGTACGGCCTCAAGATTCGGGGCGTTCCGCGCTCGGAAATCGAGGCCCGGGTGGAGAAGGCGGCCAACATCCTGCAGCTGAAGCCGCTCCTCGAGCGCAAGCCGCGCCAGCTTTCCGGCGGCCAGCGCCAGCGGGTCGCGATGGGTCGCGCGATCGTCCGGGATCCGCAGGTCTTCCTCTTCGACGAGCCGCTTTCGAACCTCGACGCCAAGCTGCGCGTCCAGATGCGGGTCGAGATAAAGCGCCTTCAGCAGGATCTCGGCACGACCTCGATCTACGTCACGCACGACCAGGTCGAGGCGATGACTCTCGCGGATCGTCTCGTCGTCATGAATGCCGGGGTCGCCGAGCAGGTGGGCCCGCCGATCGAGGTCTACGAGCGCCCCGAGACGGTGTTCGTCGCCGGCTTCATCGGCTCTCCGGCGATGAACTTCCTTCCCGCCATCGCCACCGAAAACGGGCTTTCGGTCGGCGAGGCTCGGTTCCGCGCAGCGCAGCGGCTCGAGCCGGGGCGCAATGTCACGGTCGGGGTTCGGCCAGAGCATCTCGAGCTCGATCCGGCCTCGCCGACGCTGCGGGTCCGCGCCGAGCTCGTCGAGGCGCTCGGTGCCGACACGATCGTTCACGGCACGCTCGCCGGGGCCCCGCTTCTCGCCAGGCTCCCCGGCACGCAGAGGGTCGTCGCTGGCGACGAAGTGCCCCTTCGGTGCGCACCGGAGCACCTCCACGTCTTCGACGGGGCCACGGGCAAGCGGATCTGAAACGGACGGACGCAACGCCGCGACCGCCGGTGCGCCGCAACGCGACGCTTGTCATGAATCGGTCGGCTGGTAGGTAATGGGGTATGAGCGATCTTAGCCGTCTGCCGCGCGCCGAGCTCGAGGCGATGGCGCGCGCGGGCGAGGAGGTCGCCGAGATCGAGCGGGTTCTCGCCAAGACGGGCGACAACGTCGTATCCGAGGCGTTGCGGGGCGCCGGCACCTTCTACGAGTGGCACCATTATCCGCCGGGCGACGTCTACGACCACGAGACGCACGCGCAGTTCTTCTATCACGCGCACCCGCCGGGGCAGCGCCGCGGCGACGAGCACGGGCATTTCCATTGCTTTCTCCGCCCGCGCGGAATGCCTCCCGACGTCGTGCCCCTCGTGCTGCCCGAGCTCGCCGTGGCCGATACGCCGGCGGCGCCCGCCGATCCCCTCTTCGCGCCGGTCGCGCAGCCCAATCAGGGCGGCAACAACGACAAGCTGAGCCATCTCGTCGCGATCAGCATGGACGGGAACGGTCGGCCGATCCGGCTCTTCACCGTCAACCGCTGGGTCACGGGCGAGACCTGGTACAGGGCAGAGGACGTGGTGCGGATGCTCGATCGCTTCGTGATCGACCTCGCGCGCCCGTCCTGGGCGCTCAATCGCTGGATCACGGCCATGTACCGGTTGTTCCGGCCGCAGATGGCGGAGCTTCTTCTCGCCCGCGACACGGCGATCATGAACTGGCGCCGCCGGCATCGCGGCAAGGTGCACGTCTTCGAGGATCGCCGGCTCGACGTCGCGAGCGCCGTCGACATCGATATCGCCGACCAGCTCCGCCGGATCGACGCCGCGCTCCGGCGAGCCGCGTAGGCCTTCAGAGCTCCGGCGCGTAATCCTGATTATTCTTCTTGAGGCTCGGGTCGGTGCCGAAAAAGGCGTGCTTCGACATGTCGGCAGAGTACCGGCTCGCGGGCGGCCGCCGACCGAGCGCTTCTGCGACGGCACGAATATGATGCGGCATCGCCCCGCAGCAGAGGCCGATGTAGCGCACGCCGAGTGCGGCCGCGTCCTGCGTGAACGCAGTGATCTCGAAGCGGTTGCAAGTGAAGGGGTCGAGGGCGACCGGGAAAGGCATGCCGCCCGGGATGCAGTCGCAGGCGGGATCGCGAAGCGACTGGAACGTCGGTTGCGCTTCCGTCGTGCGGTATGGAACCGGGAGCGCGGCGAGGTGAACGCCGGAGACGCGAGCGGCCGTCCGGCGAACGTGGGGCAGCATCGTCGCCGGGCCGCGGATGCAATTGAAGCCCACCACGTCGGCGCCGGCATCGGCGAGGCGCACCGCGCATTCTTCCGGCGTCAGGCCCTCGCGATTGATGCCGGAGCGGTGAATCGTCATCGTCACCACCGCCGGCTTTCCCGCCGCCTTGATCGTCGCGAGCGCCGCCAGCGCCTCCCCGAGATAGCCGAAAGTCTCGCCGACGATGTAATCGACGCCCGCGTCGACCGCCCACTGCACCTGTTCCTCGAACATCGCGCGGGCGGCGTTCATGCTCGCGAGGTCGCCGGGGTCCCAGACATTCGTGTTGCAGATGTCGCCGGCGAACAGGGTGCCGCTCGCCTCGGCGACGGTTTTCGCGATCGCGAGCGCCTGGCGGTTCATCGGCTCGAGGTCGCGCTCGCGCCCGATAAGCCGGAGCTTTTCCCGGTGCGCGTAGTATGTGAAGGCCTCGACCACGTCGGAGCCGGCATGGACGAAATCGCGATGGAGCTGCAGCACTGCTTCGGGGTGCTCCAGCACCGTTTCGGGGACGAAGGCGCCCGCCTGTAGATAGCCGCGCCGCTCCAGTTCGAAGAGATACCCTTCGGCGCAGATCACGGCGCCGTCCGCAAGCCGCTCGAGGAGACCTTTTCCCGCCATCGGCCGCCTCCCTCGCTGCGCCTTTCGAAAGAGGCGAGCACGTTAGCATCGCGCTTGCGTGCGGGGAAACAAGCGGAACGTTCTTGATAACCTGTTGTTGAGCCGATCGCGGGAACATCGAGAATGGGGTTTGCGGCAATGCGGATTTCAGTCATCAGTCTCGCTGCGGCTGCCTTCGCACTGGCGGCCTGCGGCAGCAGCATGGAGCAGCGTGCCGCGACCGGCGGCCTCGCCGGGGCCGGCAGCGGGGCGATCATCGGCGGCCCGGTCGGCGCCGCGGCTGGAGCGGCTGTCGGCGCTGTCATCGGGGCGGTGCTTCCCGAGGGTGTCGACCAGACCGCCCGGCGCGGCATGAACTATGTTCACGAGAACACCTATGCCCAGCGGGATACCGGGGTCAGCGGCAGCACCGCCACCACCAGCGGAACGAGCGCGCCTCCCTCCGGCAGCATGACGGCGACGGGCAGCTCCGCCGATCGACCGAGCAAGGACGAGATCCGGCGCGCCCAGCAAGCGCTCCAGGCACAGGGCCTCTACGATGCGAAGATCGACGGCATTATTGGCCCGAAGACGAGGGAAGGGCTGCGCCAATTCCAGGCCCGCGAGGGGCTCGAGCAGACTGCCCGGCTCGATGGTCCGACGCGGCAACGCCTCGCGGGCGGCGCTGCGACCGGTTCCAGCATGCCTCAGGGCACCGGGGCAGCGAGCGGCGGAGCTCAAGGCGGAATGACGCCCGGCAGCGGATCAGCCGGGCAGCCGAGCGGGTCTGCGGGCGGCACCGGAACGGACAGCGGCGCCATGGGCGGCACGACCGGTGGCGCGACGGGAGGCGGCACGACCCGCTGACTTTCGGAGCCGCGAAGCCGATCCTCTTCGGAGAAACCGCCGGAGAGGATCGTGCTCGTGCTCGAGGCGCTTTGAGCGCAAGAAACGGGGCGCCCCATCGAGCACTCCCGCGAGGATGGTCCGGAGCGGACGACGTCCCCTCCGGGACAGCGTATCATCGGAACCGGATGAAACCTCGTTTCACGGCGGTCGCTTCAGGCGGCACCGCACCCAGAACGGAGTCGAGCGGTCGGCGAGCGGAGCTTCTCGAAGCGGCGGATCTCGGCGCCGCGCTCGACGCTGACGGCTGCGCCGTTGTGAAGGGGCTTCTGTCCGCCGAGCAGTGTGCGGAGATCGCTTCGCTCTACGATCGCGACGAGCGCTTTCGGCGCCGCGTCGTCATGGCGAGTTTCGGCTACGGGAGCGGCGAGTACAAGTATTTCGCCTATCCGCTTCCCGAGGTAGTGGCACGCCTGCGCGAAGAGCTCTATGCGCCGCTCGCAGCGGTCGCCAACCGGTGGAACGAGCGGCTGAGCATCGAGACGCGTTTTCCCGGAACCCTCGCCGCCTGGCTCGAGCGCTGCCGACGTGCCGGGCAGATGCGGCCCACGCCGCTTCTTCTTCGTTACGGCCCGAACGACTACAATTGCCTGCATCAGGATATCTATGGCGAGCACGTCTTTCCGCTTCAGGTTGCGTTTCTTCTCTCGGCTCCGGGGCGCGACTTCAGCGGCGGCGAGTTCGTGCTCACCGAGCAGCGTCCGCGCAGGCAGTCGCGGGTCGAGGTGGTGCCGCTCGCGCAGGGTGACGGCGTGGTCTTTCCGGTTCGCGAGCGACCGGTCGAAGGAAAGCGGGGCTTTCACCTTGTCCGGCTTCGGCACGGCGTCAGCCGTGTGCGGGCCGGGCAGCGGCTGACCCTCGGCATCATCTTCCACGACGCGAGATGAGGCGGGGAAGCGCGGTGCCGCTCGGCGACCTTTTCGCCGGCAAGGCGACGCCCGCGGTCGAAAATCTTGCGCCGGGCGCGGTTCTGCTTCGCGGCTTCGCTGCGGGCAAGGCGGCGGAAATGATGGCGGCGCTGGAGCGCGTCGTCGCCGCGGCCCCGTTCCGTCGAATGACGACGCCCGGCGGTTACGTCATGTCGGTCGAGATGACGAATTGCGGGCAAGTCGGCTGGGTCACCGATCGGCGCGGCTACCGCTATCAGGTGACGGATCCGGCGACGGGCAAGCCTTGGCCGGCGATGCCGCCCGAGTTCGCGCGCCTCGCCGCGCGGGCGGCAGGCGCCGGCGGATACGAAGGGTTCGTGCCGGATGCATGCCTCGTCAACCGCTACGAGCCGGGGGCGCGGCTCTCGCTCCACCAGGACAAGGACGAGCGCGATTTCGACGCGCCGATCGTCTCGGTTTCGCTCGGCCTTCCTGCCGTGTTCCTTTTCGGCGGGGCACGCCGCTCCGATCCGACGCGGAAGATTCGGCTCGAGAGCGGCGACATCGTGGTCTGGGGCGGCCCCACGCGTCTCTTCTTCCACGGCATCGCCCCTGTGGCCGACGGCGAGCATCCGCTCACCGGGCGGTGCCGCATCAATCTGACGTTCCGAAAGGCGCTCTGACCCGCGCGACGGAAGCTTCGGCGCCGGCCGAAGCATCCTCGCCGCGTTGGCGCTAGAATTCGCCCATGCGAGACGGTGTCCAATTGGCCGAGGTCGCGGCGCTCGTCGGCGACCCTGCGCGTGCGCATATTCTGGCGGCGCTCCTCGATGGTCGCGCGCTCACCGCAGGCGAGCTCGCTTATGCCGCAAGCGTGTCGCCGCAGACCGCGAGCGGGCATCTGGCGAAGCTGGCCGAGGGCCGTCTCGTCGAGGTCGCCCGCCAAGGCCGGCACAGGTATTACCGCCTCGCCGGTGCCGCCGTCGCGCAGATGCTCGAAAGCATCATGGCGGTTGCGGCCGACAGTCCGCCGCGCTACCGCCCCGCCTCGAAGGTGGATGCGGCAATGCGGACGGCACGCACCTGCTACGACCATTTGGCGGGCCGGCTCGGCGTCGGCCTCGCCGATGCGCTGACGGCTCGCGGCCATGTCGTTCTCGGCGAGGACGGCGGCGAGGTGACCGAGGCGGGGGCGGCCTTCCTCGCGGAGCTCGGCGTCGCGCTCGCCGGGCCGAAGCGGACGCGGCGTCCGCTTTGTCGCGCTTGCCCCGACTGGACCGAGCGCCGTCCGCATCTCGCCGGCAGAGTCGGTGCGGCGCTCGCCGCACGCTGCTTCGACCTCGGCTGGATCGAGCGACGGCGCGATAGCCGCGCGCTCACGATCACGCGCGCGGGCGAGCAGGGCTTCGCGGAGCTGTTCGACCTGCATCTCTGAACGGCGCCGCCGTCGCTACGGCACCGCCTTTCCGAAGACGTAGTCCGGCAGGAACAGAGAGACGATCGGCACGTAAGTGACGATGACGAGGAAGACGAGAAGGATCATCAGCCAGGGAAGAGCGGCGCGCACGACTTGAAGAATGGACATGCCCGTGATCCCCGATGTCACGAACAGGTTGAGCCCGACCGGCGGGGTGATCATCCCGATCTCCATGTTGACGACCATGATGATGCCGAGATGGATCGGATCGATCCCGAGCTGCATCGCGATCGGGAAGAGGATCGGCGCCAGAATGAGGATGATCGCCGAGGGCTCCATGAAGTTGCCCGCGATGAGGAGCAGGATGTTGACGACGATGAGGAAGGTCCACGCCTGGAGCCCCCAGGAGGTGATCGCCTCGGCGATCACCTGCGGGATGCGCTCGGTCGTCAGCACGTGCGCGAAGAGGAACGCGTTCGCGATGATGAACATCAGCATGATCGAGGTGCGTCCCGCCTCGAGCAGGACGCGCGGCACCTCGGTCAGCTTCATGTCGCGGTAGACGGTGACCGCGATCACGAAGGCGTAGACGGCGGCGACGGCGGCCGCTTCGGTGGGGGTGAAGATGCCGCCGTAAATGCCGCCCAGAATGATGATTATCAGAAAAAGGCCCCAGAGCGCCTCGCGGCCGGTGCTGAGAACCTTCCGCCACGACGCGCGCGGCTGGCGGGGAAGGTCGAGGTACCGGGCGGCGATGTAGATCGCGACCATCAGCATGAGGCCGAGGAGCGCACCCGGAACGAATCCCGCCATGAAGAGCCGGCCGACCGAGGTCTCGGTCGCGGCGGCGTAGACGACCATCACGATCGAGGGCGGGATGAGAATGCCGAGCGTGCCCGCGTTGCAGATGACGCCGGCTGCGAAGTCCTGCGAGTAGCCTTCGCGCACCATGCCCGCGATCACGATCGAACCGACGGCGACGACGGTCGCCGGCGAGGAGCCCGAGACCGCGGCGAAGAGCATGCACGCGAAGACGGAGGCGATCGCGAGGCCGCCGTGGAAATGGCCGACGCAGGCGACCGCGAAGTCGATCATCCGGCGCGCCACGCCGCCCGTCGTCATGAAGGCGCCGCCGAGGATGAAGAACGGAATCGCGAGGAGCGTATAGTACTCCATCGTCGTGAAGACCTTCAACGCCAGGGAGGCGAGCGAATCCTGGGCGAAGAAGAGGATCGTCAAGACGCTGGCGAGGCCGAGCGAGATCGCGATCGGCATGCCGAGAAACATGAAGACGAACAGCGCGGCGAAGAGGAAGGCCGTCGTCATTGGCGCGCGCCTCTATCCGCGGCGAGCTCCGCCTCGTGCGCCTTCAGCGCCTCGGTGGCCTCGTCGCCGAGCTGCAGCGTCTGCTGCTGGCCGCGCAAAATGCGCCAGGCCGCTTCGATGAGCCGGATGCCGAGAAGCACGAAACCGATCGGCAGGATGATGGCGAGCTTCCAGCGCTCGACCGGGATGTCCTCGGCCTCGACGCCCATCGTGTGCATCGTGTCGATATAGTTGATGGAGCCGATCAGCAGGATCACGGCGTAAGCGATCGAGAGGATCGCTGCAGCGAGCCCGGCGATCCGCTGCCCCCGCGGCCCCATGAGCTTCACCACGGCATCGATGCCGATATGCGAGCCGACGCGCACGCCGTAGGACATGCCGAAGAGGATGAGCCAGGCGAAGAGGTACGTCGTCGCCTCGAGCGCCCAGATGAGGCCGGTATTGAAGACGTAGCGCAGCACCACCTGGAGGAAGGTGAGCAGCGTCATCGCGGCGAGGAGGAGGGCTATGAAGCCCTCCTCCAGCCGATGCCAGATTTGTCGGATCAGAGGTTCAGCTCTGCTTGTTCGAGGCCTTCGCGGCCTCGATGAGGTCCTTGCCGATCTGCGATTCGAACTGCTTGTAGACCGGCTCCATGGCCTTCCGCCATTGGGCGAGCTCTTCCTTCTTGAGCTTCAGGATCTCGCTCTTGCCGGACTCGATGATGCGCTGCTTGTCGCGCTCGTTGTAGTCGTTGGCGACCTTGTTCGTGTGCGCCGTCACTTCTTTGACGACCTCGTCGAGCGTGGCGCGGATGTCCTTCGGCAGGCCTTCCCAGAACTTGGTGTTCGTCACCAGCATGTAGTCGATCACGCCGTGATTCGTCTCGCTGATGTACTTCTGCACCTCATGGAATTTCTGGGAGTAGATGTTCGACCAGGTGTTCTCCTGACCGTCCACCGTTCCCGTCTGCAGCGCCTGGTACACCTCGGCGAAGGCCATCTTCTGCGGATTGGCGTTCATCGCCTTGAACTGGGCGAGAAGCACGTCTGACTGCTGGATCCGGAACTTCAGCCCTTCGGCGTCCTTCGGCACGCGCAGCGGCTTGTTCGCCGAGAGCTGCTTCATGCCGTTGTGCCAGTAGGCGAGGCCCTTGTAGCCCTTCGACGCGATGACGTCGAGAAGGTCCCGGCCCGCCTTGCTGTGCTGGAAGCGGTCGACCGCATCGATGTCGTCGAAGAGGAAGGGCAGGTCGAAGACCTGCAGCTTCTTCGTATACTTGTCGAACTTCGAGAGCGACGGCGCGATGAGCTGCACGTCGCCGAGGGCAAGCGCCTCCATCTCCTTCGCGTCGCCGAACAGCGAGGAGTTGGGATAGACCTCGACAACGACCTTGCCCGGAAGCCGCTCTTCGGCGAGCTTCTTGAACATGAGCGCGCCCTGGCCCTTCGGCGTCTGCTCGGCCACGACATGGCTGAACTTGATCTTGATCGGCTCGGCTTGCGCCGCCGGCGCGGCCAACGCCAGCGTGATGACGGAGATTGTGGCCAGAAGCTGGCGCATCATGTCCCTCCCATGGGTTTCGTTGCGGCGCAGTCTATGAATTCGGATGGCGGCGGGCAACAAGGGGCTTCGATGCGCGGGATGCTCGAATGCGCGGAATGATGGACAAGACCGTCGTCGTGACCGGGGGAACGGGCGGCATCGGGTTCGTCGCTGCCCAGCGCCTCGCCGCCGCCGGGGCGAAACTCATCCTGGTCGGACGGGACCCGCAGCGCGGCGCGGCCGCAGTGGAGCGAATTCCCGGTGCCCAGTTCCACGCCGCCGATCTCGGCCTCATGTCCGAGGTGCGGCGCCTCGCCGCCGAGCTCGCCGCGCTGCCTCGCCTCGACGTCCTGATCCTCAACGCCGGCGCGATTTTCGCGCGTCGCGAGGTGACCGCCGAGGGGCTCGAGCGCACCTTCGCGCTCAACCACATGCACTATTTTCTTCTCGCCAACCTCCTCCTCGACACGTTGAAGCGCTCGGCGCCGGCGCGTGTCGTGCTGGTCGCTTCCGAAGCCCATCGCAGGGCACGGCTCGATTTCGACGATTTGCAATGCGCCCGCCGCTACGGCGCTTGGCGCGCCTACAAGCGCTCGAAGCTCTGCAACATCCTTCTCGCGCGCGAGCTCGCCCGGCGCCTTCATGGAACCGGAGTCACCGCCAATGCCGTTCATCCCGGCTTCGTCGCGACCGATTTCGGCGCGCGCAACCCATCCTTCTTCAGCGTACCGCTCGCGCTCGCCAAGCGCTTGATCGCGATCGCCCCCGAGGCCGGCGCGCGGCCGCTCGTGAATCTCGCCGCCGCTCCCGGTCTCGATTCGGTCAGCGGCCGCTATTTCGACAGAGGTCTCGAGAGCCGCCCTTCGCCCGCAGCGCAGGATGACGCGGCCGCCCGGCGCCTATGGGAGGAAAGCGCGCGTATCGCCGGGCTCTGATTTCCCGACCAGGCATCTCCGGATGGTGGGTTGTTGCAGAAGGGCAACAACAACGGTCGGGCGGCGAGTCTTTCTCCCGCTCCGATTGACACGACTCGTTCCAATCTGCGCGAAATAGATCGGCATTCTTCGCTAAATACGCGGAGAATCCGCATGAGGGGGAGCGTGAAAAACGGAACCGGCCGCCGCTTGCGCGGCGCTCGACGAGCGTTTCGTCTCGCGGGAGTGCTTTTGCTCGTCTCTGCCGGTCTCGCGGCAGCGCAATCGCCGCTTCCGGGCGGCATCGGCCGTCAGGATCTTCCGGCGGCGCCGGCCCCCGCGCCGCGCGCTCTTCCGCCGACGCCCGTTCCCGAGCCGCCCCGCGGCCCGCCCGTGGCTCCGGGCGGGCCCAGCTTCACGATCAAGGACATCGTCATCGAGGGCAGCACCGTCTATACGGCCGAGGAGCTCCGGTCCGAGGTCGAGGAGTATATCGGGAAGACCGTCACCTTCGAGGCGGTGCCGGAGATCGAGGAAGCGATCGCGCGGCATTATCGCCGCGACGGATACATCCTCGCCCGCGCTCTCGCGCCGGAAGGCCAAGTCCTCGATCCCGACGCGGCGGTTCTCCGCATCGAGGTGTTCGAGGGCTACATCGAGACCGTCCGCCTCGATCCGCTCGAATACGAGGTCGGCGAGCGCGGCGAACTCCTGCGCTCGATCCTGAAGAAGATAGAGCGCGCCTGCTACTGGGGCGACAAGCCGGTCGGCGACAAGCCATGCCCGCTGCACAAGAACACGCTCGAACGGTATCTTCTGCTCGCCAACGACCTTCCGGGCGTCAAGGCGAGCGCCGTCATTCAGCCGGCCGCCGAAGCAAGCGGCGGTGCCGAGCTTTTCGTAACGATCAGCGAGAAGATCTACAGCGGCTTCGCGAAGGTCGACAATCGCGGCTCGGTCTACTCCGGCCCGCTCCGGCTCGACCTCGGCGCCTCGCTCAACAACCTCACCGATTTCTACGAGCGCATCTCGCCGCGCCTCATCGTCGCGGCGCCGAGCGACGAGCTGGTGCTTGGCGACATCACCGCCGAGGTGCCGATCACCACGGAGGGCACCCGCATCGCGATGAGCTATACGCGCTCCTACTCCCGGCCGGGCGATCTCCTCCGAACGCAGGACATCCGCTCGCACACCGAGTCGTTCAGCGTCAACCTGATCCAGCCGGTGCTGCGGAGCCGATCGGAAAACCTCTTCACCCGAATAGGGTTCGACTATCGCGACAGCCTCACCAAGGTCGCTGGCGATATCGTCTTCTTCGATGACCGCACCCGAACGCTGACGATCGGAGTTACCTACGACGTCGCGGACGCCTATTACGGCGTCAACCTCCTCGACCTGCGCTTCGTGAAAGGACTTCCCATCGCGGGCGCCTCGCGCGAGGACTCCCGGCGGCCCCGTTCCAACATTCTCGCCACCGGCGACTTCTCGAAGATCGCCTTCGAGACCTCGCGCCTGCAACGGGTCTATCCCGAAATCAGCATCCTCGCTGCGGCGACGGGGCAGTACTCGTTCAGCAATCTCCTCGTCGGGGATCAATTCGGCATCGGCGGTGACCGCTACGTCCGCGCATACGACCCCTCGGAGGTGCTGGGCGACCACGGCTTCGCCGCCAAGCTCGAACTGCAATACAATCCCGGCTGGATGGGCGACGTGCTCGATTTCGTCGACGCGCCGCTCGACATGCTGCGGGCGCTGCAGTTCTACGCCTATTACGACTTCGGCATGGTCTGGCAGCGCCCGACCGCGGAGTCGCTCGCCGCGATCGGATCGACCGCCCGGGACCGCGATTCGGCCGCCTCGGCGGGCGCCGGAATCCGCTTCAACATCTACGATTGGATCAACGGCTACGTCGAGATCGCCAAGCCCTTGACCCGCGACCTCCAGGCAGAGCGAACAAAGGGAGAGAGCGGCAAAGATCTGCGCTATTTCTTCAGCCTCGCCATGCAGTTCTAAAAGGCGACGGGACGCAGAACGCCACAGCCTTGCTGCAATCGAGCCGCTAATACTTTGTCATTCCTCCTCGTTTCGCTCCGTGGCTTCACCACAGCCTCGATTAACGTTAAGAAAACTTTGAGTTGAATTTAACCCGCGTATTAGCGAATTCTTAGGGGAGCCGTTGGGGCAGGGGGAATTTCATGAGGCACGGCAAGCGTGCATCGTCGCCGCAGACGATCGTGCGCCTTCCACAGAACCCGCGTAGCACGCCGGGTCCGGTCGGCGGCGCCGTTGTGCGCCGTGCCTCGCGCGATCTTCTTTGCTCGACCGCGCTTTCTTCGGCCGCCGCCGCGGTCGTTCTCGGTGCAGCCGGCGGGGCGCTCGCAAACCCGGCCGGCGGCGAAGTCGTCGCCGGGAGCGCGCGGATCTCGACGACGCCGAAGACGGTCACGATCGATCAGGCGAGCGACCGCGCCGTTATCAACTGGAACACCTTCTCGATCGAGCCGGGCGAGACGACGCGCTTCAACCAGCCCGGACCTTCGTCCATCACGCTCAATCGCGTGCTCTCCCCCGAGGCGAGCCGGATTGCCGGGACGCTCAGCGCCAACGGTCAGATCGTGATCACGAACGGCGCCGGCGTGATCTTCACGCCGACCGCGCAGCTCAACGTCGGCGGCATCACGGCGACGACCGCCGGCATGTCGAGCGCGGCCCAGGCGCAGTTCATGTCGGGAGCGGCGCCGACCTTCGATATCGCCGCCAAGCCGGGCAGCGCGGTGGTGAACGAGGGCCGCATCACCGTCGCGGAGGGCGGATACGCGGCTTTCGTCGCCCCGACGGTGCGCAATTCGGGCGTGATCGAGGCGAAGCTCGGCAAGGTGACGCTGGCGGGGGCCGAGAAGTTCACGCTCGATCTCTACGGCGACGATCTCGTGAAGATCGCTGTGCCCGAGGCGGCGGCGAGCGAGCTGCGCAAGGTCGAGAACAGCGGAAGCATCGAAGGAACGACGGTGGCGCTCACCGTCGATGCGGTGAAGGGGCTCGTCGACGGTCTCATCAACGTCTCGGGCACGGTGCAGGCGCGCCGCGCCACGATGGAAGGCGGCAAGATCGTGCTTCGCGGCGGCGGAGGCACGGTCGAGGTCGCGGGAAAGCTCGACGCCGCCGGCACCGGGGCCGGAACGAAGGGCGGCGCCGTCGAGATCACCGGCGACAAGGTCGCGCTGGCCGGCACCGCGACGGTAGATGCGTCGGGCGAGGCCGGGGGCGGCACCGTCCTCGTCGGCGGCGGCTGGCAGGGAAAGGGTCCGCAGCAGAAGGCGTCGCAGACCGTCATGGCGACGGGCGCGAAGATCAAGGCCGACGCGAAGAAGAGCGGCGACGGCGGGACGGTCGTGCTCTGGTCGGAGGAGGTGACCCGGGTCGGCGGCGAGATCAGCGCCAAAGGTGGGGCGCGGGGCGGAAACGGCGGCAAGGTCGAGACATCGGGCAAGAAGAAGCTGGTCGTCGCCGAGTCGACCGTGGTCGATACCTCGGCCGCGAACGGCAAGACTGGAACGTGGCTGCTCGATCCCGCCGACATCGAGATCAAGGACGTCCCGACCAGTACGGAGATCACCTTCGATACCGGCACGTCCGCCTTCGAGCCGGATCCCGGCGCCGGTGCGTCCGTGCTCGCACGCGATCTGCTCCAGGAGCAGCTCGCGCTGACGAACGTCGTCGTCACGACTACCAATTCGGGCGCCGATGGCGCCGGAAACGGCGACATCAAGGTGACGGACGACGTCACCTGGACGTCGGGAACGTCGCTGAGCCTCATCGCCGCTCGCGACATTCTCATCGAAGCGTCGATCGATGGCGGTGCCGGTGGTCTCACGCTGGAGGCCGGGCGGCACATCGACGACGGCGTGAACGGCCAAATAAGCATCGGCACCCTCACGGCCAACGCCGGAGGGTCGATCACGCTGGACAACCCCGATCATCTGATCGGGACGCTCGGTCCGATCACCGGCACGGGCGTCGTCATCAACGATTCCGAAGGCGGGCTCAGGATCGCCGGCGCCATCGACGGCCGCACGGGCAATGTGTCGATCCTCACCGGTGGCGGCACGCTCGATGTCGACGCGACCGTGAGGGGCGCTGATGTCCGGCTCGCGACCACGGACTCCGGCGACATCGCGCTCGACGCCGCGGTGACTGCGACCGGAACGCTGGCGCTCGATGCGGCGGGCAACGTGACGCAGACCGTGTCGTTCTCGGCTGGAACGCTGAAGGGCACGGTCGCCGGCTCGGCGACGCTCGACAACCCGGCGAACGACGTCGGAAGCCTCGGCGACTTCGAGACCGGGACGGGTTTCGCGCTCGCCGACGCCAGCGGGCTCGAGGTTGTCGGCGCCGTGCGCAACACGAGCTCCGGCACGTTGTCGCTGTCGACGACGGGCGGCGATCTCGCGATCACCGGCGCGATCGAAGGGCAGGACGTGGCGCTCGCCGCTTCGGGCGGGACGAGCGGCATCGCGCTCGACGGCACTGTGAGCGCGAGTGGAACGCTGACTCTCGCGGCCGCCGGGGACGTGACGCAGTCGGCGGCGCTTTCGGCCGGAACGCTGGAGGGCACGGTCGGCGGCTCGGCGACGCTCGACAACTCGGCAAACGCGATTGCGACGCTCGGCGCCTTCTCGACGGGGAGCGGCTTGACCCTGGTCGACTCGAGCGGCGGACTGACGGTCGCCGGGACAGTGAGCGCGGCCACCGGAAACATCGATATCGGAACTGCCGGCGGGGCGCTCGCCTTGGGTGCGGGCGGCACGGTGACGGGGGCCGACATCCGGCTCGCCTCGACGGGCGGCGGCATCGCACTCGGCGGCACGGTGAGCGCGACCGGAACGCTGACGCTCGCCGCCGCTGGCGACATTACCCAGACGGCTGCGATCACCGCGGGGACGCTCGCCGCCGCAACCACGAGCGGTGCCATCCGCCTCGACACCGCCTCCAACGACGTTGCTGCGCTGGGGGCGATCACTGCCGTGGGCGGCGGCTTCTATTTCGACAACGGCAACAACGATTTGACGCTGACGGCGACCGTCCAGACCCGAAAGGACGGAGGCGCGCCGATCAGCATCGACGTCGGCACGGGCGCGCTCGACACCGCCGGCAACGCGATCGAGACGCGTGAAGCGACGACGACGAACATCGCCGCCGGCGCCGTCTCGCTCACCGCGGACACGATCGATCTCGGCACGGTCGCCGACAGGATCAGGACCACCGGCACGGTGACGCTCCGCCCGACCACGCCCACCCGGTCGATCGGCGTCGCGGGCGGCGCCGGCGACTTCAACCTCTCGGCGGGCGAACTCGAGGCGATCGCCGATGGCGCGGCTTCGATCGTCATCGGCCGCTCGAAGGACGACGGCGGCGCGCACCAGATCGTGATCGGCGGCGGCGCGCCGGTCGCGTTCCGGGACGCGATGGTGTTCAACGCGGCGGCGTCGGGCGGCGGAATCACCGTCGCTGCGGGAAGTCCGATCAGCAGCACGGGCTCGCTCACCTTCAACGGCTCCGGCGCGGGGACGACGCTCAACGCGGACGTCGTCACTGCCGGGGCCAAAATCACGATCGACGACGCGGTCGTACTCGGCGCCGACGTAAGGCTCGACACCACGAATGGTGGCGCTGCCGTTGCGGGTGCCGATGTGACAATTTCCGGTACGACCACTGGGAACGGCAACGATCTGACAATCGCGGCGGGGAGCGCCGGGGCCGTGTCGCTCACCAATGTCGCCGGCGTCGGAACGCTGCGCCTGGCGAGCTCGGCGGGCGCGACGTTCGGAGCGGTGAATGCCGGAGCCGTGGCGCTCGACGACACGACGGGCACGATCGCCTTCAACGGCGCCGTGACGATCGGCACGCTCGCGACCGCGAACAAGGGCTACAGCGTCGCCTTCAACGCGGGCGGGACGATCACGAACGCGGCGACGTTCCTCAATACCGGCAGGGTGACGTTCGGCAACGAGAACACCGACAGCATCACCTTTGCGGCCGGGCTCGACACGACCGGCGGTCCGGCCGAAACGGTCGTGCAGGGCACGGTCGCCACGGCGAGCGCGCCGCTGAGGCTCGGCGCCGTCAAGGCGAACGGCACGACGACTCTCGACGCTGGCACCGGCAGCATCGAGGTCGGGGCGGTGACGCTCGCCGACGGCGCGGCGTTGACGTTCCGGACGAGCGGCGCCGGAGCCGTTACCGCGGCGAGCATCTCGGGAACGGCGAACGGCGCGAAGTCGGATGTGACGTTCGACGCCGGCGGCGCGGTCTCCGTGGCCGGGAACGTCGGGACCGACATCGGCACGCTTCGGGTGGCGAACTCGGGCGGGACGACTTTCGGCGGGACCGTCGATGCGGCGACCGTGGCGCTCGACGACACGACGGGCACAATCGCCTTCAACGGCGCCGTGACGATCGGCACGCTCGCGACCGCGAACAAGGGCTACAGCGTCGCCTTCAACGCGGGCGGGACGATCACGAACGCGGCGACGTTCCTCAATACCGGCAGGGTGACGTTCGGCAACGAGAACACCGACAGCATCACCTTTGCGGCCGGGCTCGACACGACCGGCGGTCCGGCCGAAACGGTCGTGCAGGGCACGGTCGCCACGGCGAGCGCGCCGCTGAGGCTCGGCGCCGTCAAGGCGAACGGCACGACGACTCTCGACGCTGGCACCGGCAGCATCGAGGTCGGGGCGGTGACGCTCGCCGACGGCGCGGCGTTGACGTTCCGGACGAGCGGCGCCGGAGCCGTTACCGCGGCGAGCATCTCGGGAACGGCGAACGGCGCGAAGTCGGATGTGACGTTCGACGCCGGCGGCGCGGTCTCCGTGGCCGGGAACGTCGGGACCGACATCGGCACGCTTCGGGTGGCGAACTCGGGCGGGACGACTTTCGGCGGGACCGTCGACGCGGCGACCGTGGCGCTCGACGACACGACGGGGACGATCGCCTTCAACGGCGCCGTGACGATCGGCACGCTCACCACTGCGAACAAGGACTACAGCGTCGCCTTCAACGCGGGCGGGACGATCGCGAATGCGACGACGTTCCTCAACACCGGCACCGTGACGCTCGGCAACGACGGCAGCGACTCGATCCTCTTCAAGGGCGGCCTCGATACGGTGAGCGGTGCCTCGCGCCCGAGCCTGGTTCGCATTGCCGGCACGGTCGCGACGGAGAACGCGGCGCTCACGCTCGGCGATGCGCTGAACGGCTCCGTGATGCTGATGGCGGATGCGACGCTCGACGCCGGGACGGGCACGGTGTCGCTGCGCAATCTCGCCGCGGGCGCTCATGACCTGACCGTCACGGCCGACGAGATCGAGCTGCTCGGCGGCGCCGATGCGGTGAGCGGGACGGGCGCGCTTCTCTTGCAGCCGAAAACGGCGCAGCAGGATATCGAGATCGCCGGTCCGGGCGGAACGGCGGCCCTCGATCTCACCGCGGCCGAGTTCGCCTCGCTGCGGAACGGATTCTCGAACATTACGATCGGCCGTCCGGACGGCGCCGGGACGATCAGGGTCGCAGGCCCGGTCGTGTTCGGCGATCCGGTGACGCTGCGGGCGCCCGGCGCCGGCGGGAGGATCGTGGTCGACGCGCAGCTCGCCGGCGCCGATGGCGCGTCGATCACCCTCGACGGCTTCGATCCCACCGTTCTCGGCGCGAGCATCGTCACCGCCGGGGGCAGCATCGGTATTGGCGGCAGCGTGGTGCTCGACGGCGACGTCACCCTCGACACGACCGGCGGCGGCGCGGTGGGAGGTGCCGACATCGTGATCGGTGGCACCGTCGAGGGCTCGGGCGACGGTACCGAAGACCTGACCTTGCGCGCGGGGTCGGGCGACATCTCGGTGGGCGGCGCCGTCGGCGGCGCCAATCGTCTCGGCGCGCTGACGATAGCGAGCGGCGACGCGGTTGCCTTCCAGGGCACGGTCAGCGCCGTCTCTCTCGAGATCGCCAACAGCACCTCGACCGGTTTTGCACGGAAAGTCGATCTCACGGGCGGCGCCGGAGCCGCAGCCGGCGGCGGCGACATCGCATTCGGCGGCGGCCTCGTCGCGGGCGGCGACTCGATCTTCCTCAACACCGGACGGCTGACGCTCGCAGGCGCGACAATCGGCGGCGCGCTCGCGCATACGGTCGGACCGAGCACGATCTCGGGTCCGATCGCGGCGAGCTCGATCGATTTCGGCGCCGTGGAGCTTACCGGCGCCACGTCTCTCGAAACGGTGCTCGGCGGGAACGTCACTCTCGGCGCGGTCAGCGGCCCGCACAGCCTTGTCGTGAAGAGTGCCGGAACCACGACCTTCGGCGGCACCGTCTCGGTAGCCGAGCTCGCGACCGACGCGGGCGGGACGACGGTCATCGCGGGCGGCGCCGTCACGACCAGCGGCGGCCAGACCTATGGCGACGATGTTTCGCTCGGGGCCGACACGGTTCTGAGGAGCACCGGCGCGGGCGACATCGACCTGGGGCCGAGCGTCACGGGGGCTCATGCCTTGACGATCGACACGGCGGGGACGACGGTCCTCCGCGACCTCGACGTCGGCAGCCTCGAGACGAAGGGCGGCGGCACCACGTCGCTCAGCGGCAGCGTCACGACGATTGGCGGCCAGACCTATCGCGAGGACGTCGCGGTCGACGGCGACAGCATCCTCACGAGTACCGGCGCGGGCGAGATCGCGTTCGCGGGCACGGTCGGGAGCGCCGGCGCGAAGTCGCTCGCCGTCGACACGGGCGGGATCACCCGTTTCGCGGGCGCGGTCGGCGGCGGCGGAAGGGCGCTCGGGAGCCTCTTGACCGGCGGCGGCACGACCGTGCTCGACGGCGGGTCGGTCACGACGACGGGAGATCAGATTTACGCCGACAGCCTGACGCTCGGTGCGAACACGGTCCTGACGAGCACCGGCGGCGGCACGATCGCGCTCGCCGCCGTGAGCGGCGCTCGGCGCCTCGACGTCCATACCGCCGGCACAACGCGCTTCGGCGGTGCCGTCTCGGTGGCGGAGCTCACGACGGACGCGGGCGGGACGACGGAGGTCGCGGGCGGCACCATCATCACGTCTGGCCGCCAGACCTATGGCGACGATGTTTCGCTCGGGGCCGACGCGGTTCTGACGAGCACCGGCGCGGGCGACATCGACCTGGGGCCGAGCGTCACGGGGACTCATGCCTTGACGATCGATACGGCGGGGACGACGGTCCTCCGCGACCTCGACGTCGGCAGCCTCGAGACGAAGGGCGGCGGCACCACGTCGCTAAGCGGCAGCGTCACGACGACGGGCGGCCAGGCCTATGGCGAGGACGTCACGGTCGATGGCGACAGCGTTCTGACGAGCACCGGCGGCGGCGAGATCGCGTTCGCGGGCACGGTCGGGAGCGCCGGCGCGAAGTCGCTCGCCGTCGACACGGGCGGCATTACCCGTTTCGCGGGCGCGGTCGGCGGCGGCGGAAGGGCGCTCGGGAGCCTCTTGACCGGCGGCGGCGGCACGACCGTGCTCGACGGCGGGTCGGTCACGACGACGGGCGATCAGATTTACGCCGACAGCCTGACGCTGGGTGCGAATACGGTCCTGACGAGCACCGGCGGCGGCACGATCGCGCTCGCCGCCGTGAACGGCGC
>JADGGZ010000104.1 GCA_019689675.1 Rhodospirillales bacterium
CCTTTGGCGAGGTCGGCCGCGTGCGCCGCGAGCTTGTAGGTGACGACCCCGACCTTGACGTCGTCGCGGTCGGGCAGGCCCAGATGCTCCTTCGGCGTCACGTAGCAGAGCATCGCGGTGCCGAACCAGCCGATCATCGCGGCGCCGATCGCCGAGGTGATGTGGTCGTAGCCGGGCGCGATGTCGGTGGTGAGCGGCCCCAGCGTGTAGAACGGCGCCTCGCCGCAGGCGGCGAGCTGCTTGTCCATGTTCGCCTTGATCTTGTGCATCGGCACGTGGCCGGGGCCCTCGATCATGACCTGGACGTCGTACTCCCAGGCGATGCGGCAGAGCTCGCCCAGGGTCTCGAGCTCGGCGAACTGCGCCGCGTCGTTGGCGTCCGCGATCGAGCCGGGGCGCAGCCCGTCGCCCAGCGAGAACGACACGTCGTAGGCGCGCATGATCTCGCAGATCTCGCGGAAATGCGTGTAGAGGAAGTTCTCCTGGTGATGCGCGAGGCACCACTTCGCCATGATCGAGCCGCCGCGGCTGACGATGCCGGTGACGCGGTTCGCGGTGAGCGGGATGTAGGGGAGCCGCACGCCGGCGTGGATCGTGAAATAGGAGACGCCCTGCTCGGCCTGCTCGATGAGCGTGTCGCGGAAGATCTCCCAGGTGAGCTCCTCGGCCTTGCCGCCGACCTTCTCGAGCGCCTGGTAGATCGGGACCGTCCCGATCGGGACGGGGCTGTTGCGCAGGATCCACTCGCGGGTCGTATGGATGTTGCGCCCGGTGGAGAGGTCCATCACCGTGTCGGCGCCCCAGCGCGTCGCCCAGACCATCTTCTCGACCTCCTCCTCCACCGAGGAGGCGACCGCCGAGTTGCCGATATTCGCGTTCACCTTCACGAAGAAGTTGCGGCCGATGATCATCGGCTCGGCTTCGGGATGGTTGATGTTGGCCGGGATGATGGCGCGCCCGCGCGCGATCTCGTCGCGGACGAACTCGGGCGTGACGAAGTCCGGGATCGACGCCCCGAAATCCTGCCCGTCGCGTGCTGCCGCGCGCGCCCGCTCGCGGCCGAGATTCTCGCGGATCGCGACATACTCCATCTCGGGCGTCACGATGCCGGCCCGGGCATAGGCGAGCTGAGTGACCGCCCTGCCCGGCTTGGCCCGGAGCGGCCGCCGCGTCGCCGCGCCCGGAAAGAGCTCGACCCGGCGCGCCTCGCCGTGCTTCAGCCCGTCGTCCTCGGGCCGGATTGCACGTCCCTCGACCTCCTCGACGTCGCCGCGCGCACGGATCCAGGGATCGCGCAGCTTCGGCAGGCCGGCGCGGATGTCGATGCGCACCGCAGGGTCGGTGTAGGGGCCCGACGAATCGTAGACGCGCAGCGGCGGCTCGCCCGCGCTCTTCTCGAGATCGATCTCGCGCATCGCGACGCGCAGCTCCGGATGGAGCTTGCCGGCGACGTAGACCTTGCGCGAGGACGGCAGCGGGCCGGTCGAGACGGTGAAGGCCGAACCGATAGTCCCTTCAGGCATGACGGCATCTCCTCCTGCTGAGCAAAGGAGATCCGGGATTGGTGTCGGTAGGGAGAGCGGGCGTTCTGCCCGCCGAGCGTTTCCCGTTCCTACGCCGGTATGACCCGGATCAGGTTCGAAGGGTCACCGCGTCGCCTTGACGGCCGGCGGTCTCTCAGCCTCCTCCGAGGCTCCCCTGGGAACGGCCGTATCATCGGAGCAAACGGGCGCTGTGTCAAATCCGCCCGGGCCGCGCGAATTCTGTGAGGCGCGTCACCTTGGGGTGCATTGTCGCTGGTGTAATTTCCTTCAAGATTGTAGCCGTATCCTCCCCCTCGGGAATTCGGAAGAGCAGAATGTTGCACCAGCACCGTCTTCGCGCCCGGCTTCGGGGCGCGATCCTGATTCTCGCCGCTGCCTCCCTGCCGCTCGGCGGCTGCGCCACCTCCGGCTACCAGATCGCCGGCGACGACCCCTGCGGCGCCTATCGCGCGGAGCTCAAGAGCGTCGAGGACAGCTACGTCGAAGGCGCGGTCATGGGCGCCGTCGGCGGCGCGCTCATCGGCGGCCTTGCGGGCGGCCTCATCGGCGGCAACACGAAGGGAGCGCTGATCGGGGCGGGCGCCGGCGCCGTGGCCGGCGGGCTCGGCGGTTACTTCCTCGCCAAGCAGAACGCGACGAGCGACCGTGCCACGCTGGTGAGCTCGGTCTACGGCGACATCGCCGCCGAGAACGCGAAGCTGGACCGCGTCACCGCCGCCTTCCGGCAGATCCGTCAATGCCGGCTGCGCAGCGCGGAGGAGGTGAAGCAGGCCTTCGCCGCGCGGAAGATCGAGCGCCCCGCCGCCGAGGCGCGGCTGGCGACGATCCGCCAGCTCTACAGCGAGGACATCCGTGTCGCCGAGGCGCTCGGCGGCAAGATGAACGAGCGCGGCCAGGAGTTCGAGTTCGCCTCGAGCGAGCTTCTGAAGCAGGACCCGGCGGCGCAGCGCGAGGTGCAGCAGCTCCGCGCCGCCGCGGCGAAGCCGCGCGCCGGGCGCGCGCCGGCCGCGCGGGCGACCGCGGCACCGGCCAAGGGCGGCGCCCCGCTGCCGCAGCAGAGGCCGGAGCCCCCGCAGGCGCCGGCCAACACGACGGCCGGCGTCGCCACCCTCACCGAGAGCAATCAGGTGAAGCGGCAGGCGTTCAGCACAGACGTACAGCAGGCGAAGGCCGAGGCGGTCACCGCCTTCGAGCTCGAGGGGAGCATCAGCCGGGTTCCGGGCGGGGCGGACCCGCTCGGCTGAGGCCGGTGCGCCGCCTTCTCCTCGCGCTCGCCCTCGCCGCCGCGCCGCTCGCGGCCCGGGCGGACGCGCTGCCCGAAAAGCCGATTCTCAGGATCGAGACCGGCATGCATGGCGGGGCTATCAACGCCCTCGCCGTGCCGCCGGACGGCAAGTCGCTGATCTCGGTCTCGGACGACAAGACGACCCGGATCTGGTCGCTCGAGGACGGAAGCCTTCTGAAGACGCTGCGCAGCCCGATCGGCAACGGGCCCGAGGGCGCGCTCTACGCGCTCGCGCTGAGCCCGAGCGGGAAGACCATCGCGGTCGCCGGCTACACCGGAATCGCGGAGGGCGGAGCCGCGATCTACCTCTTCCAGCGCGAGACCGGCGCGCCGATCGGCCGCATCGCCCTCGGTAGGGCGGACGCTGTCACCGTGCTCGCCTTCGCCCCGGACGGGAGCCGGCTGGCGGCCGGCGTCAACGATTCGCGGGGCGTGCGCATCCTCGACCTCGCGCGCCGGACGGTCGAGGTGCTCGACGCGGCGGCGGGCTCCCCCACGACCGGCCTCGCCTACGCCGCCGACGGGCGCCTCGCGACGGCGTCGCAGGACGGCAAGGTGCGGCTCTACGATCGAGAGCTGAAGCGGGTGGCCGAGCGCAATCTCGGCGCCGCGGCCGAACCCTTTTCTCTCGCCTTCAGCCCTGACGGCAGCCGCCTCGCGGTGGGCTCGCTCGCGGAGGCCAAGGTTCGGCTGCTCGGTCGCAACCTCGAGCCGCTCTCCGAGATGACTGGCGCCGAAGGCACGCGCGGCACGCTGGCGCTCGTCGCCTGGAGCATCGACGGGCAGCGCCTCTACGCCGCCGGCACCTATGGAGAGGCCGCTGGCCGCAAGCGGATCCGGCGCTGGCTCTCCTTCGGCGGCGGCCCGCTCGACCTTCCGGCCGGCGACGACACCGTCACCGCCCTGGCGCCGCTTTCGAACGGCGGCATCGCGTTCGCGACCGCCGAGCCCCGCTGGGGCAGCTACGACGCGAGCGACAAGCCGGGCAAGGCGCATCCCCGCACACAGATCGATCTCCGCGACACGCAGCGCCAGTTCCTCGTCTCGAAGGACGGAGCCGTCGTCGAGTTCGGGCTCGTCCAGGGCGGCGGCAAGCGCGGGCGCTTCGATCTCAACGCCGGCGAGTTCGCCAAGGACGCGCCGCCCCGCGCGGACCTCGCCCCGCCCGCCGAAGGCAAGGCGCGCGACTGGCGCAACACGACCCGCCCGACCTTCGCCGGCAAGGCGCTGGCGCTGGACCCCGGCGAGACGGCGCGCAGCGTCGCCGCCAGCGGCGACAGGCTCGTCCTCGGCACCGACTACTTCGTCCGCCTCTACGACGCGGGGCGGCTCGTCTGGAAGACCGCTCTGCCGGCGCCCGCCTGGACCGTCAACGTCAGCGGCGACGGACGCTGGGCGCTCGTGGGGACGGGCGACGGCACGATCCGCTGGCTGCGCCTCGACAACGGGGACGAGGCGCTGGCGCTCTTCGTCGAGCCGACGAGCGGCGGATGGGTCGTATGGACCCCGGAAGGCTTCTTCGACCATTCCCCCGGCGGCGAGCGGCTCATCGGGTATCACCTCAACCGGATCAGCGACGGAACCGCGCGCGGCGCCGACTTCGTGCGCGTCGAGCAGCTGTACAGCCTCTTCTTCCGTCGCGATCTCGTGATCCGGAAGCTGCGCGGAGACGACGACGCCGTCGCCGCCGAGCTCGCCTCGATCGGCGATATCGGCACGATCCTCGGTCGCGGCCTGCCGCCGACCGTGCAGCTCACGGAATGGTGCTCGCGCGAGCGGGGCCTCGAAAACTGCGCCCCGGTGGCTGGGGATCAGCTTTCCCGCTCGGGCGTTGGGAAGATCGAGCCCATCCGCGTGAGCTCGCCCGAGCTCGTGGTGCGCTTCAAGGTCGAGGACCGGGGCGGCGGGCACGGGCCGGTCGTGCTGCGCCGGCAGGGCGCGCAGATCGAGGCGCCGGGCGCGACCCGCGCGGTCACGGGCAAGACGCGGGAAGAGGAGCGCGTCGTCGAGCTCGAGCCCGGGCTCAACATGATCTCCCTCTCGGCCTTCAACGCGGCGAAGGAGATCGAAACCAGTACGGAAGAGCGGGCGAACCTCGCGGTGATCTACGAGGGCGTCGAGCAGCGCCAGCCGGTGCTGCGGGTCGTCGCGATCGGCATCGACCGCTATCGCAGCCCGGCCATCGAGCCGCTCGCCAACGCGGCGGCCGACGCGCGGGGGATCGTCGAGACCTTCGGCAAGGACCGGACGCACCGCGTCTTCCGCGAGCTCGATGCGAAGCCCCTCATCGACGAGGAGGCGACGCTCGAGGGCATCACGGCGGCGCTGGAGCAGCTCGCCCAGCGCACGAGGCCGGAAGACCTCGCCGTGCTGTTCTTCGCCGGCCACTCGGTCGCGCTCAACGGGAAGTTCTTCTTCCTGCCCCACGATCTCAGCCGGCCCTCCCCCGAGGCGATCCAGAAGGAATCGCTCACCCACGACCGGTTGGCGGCGCTTCTCGCCAAGCTTCCGAGCGGCCGCGCCATGCTGATCCTCGACAGCTGCTTCAGCGGCGCTTTCGCCGTGGGCGACAGCGTGCTGCGCGACTCCCGCGACGAGACGCTCGGCCGGCAGATGAGCCGCGTCAGCGGCCGCTTCATCCTCGCCGCCTCCTCGAGCTACGAGGAGGCGCTCGACGGCGAGGACGGACACGGGGTGCTCACCGGCGCCATCCTCGAAGGGCTCGCCGGCGCGGCCGACCGGCATCTGCGAGGCAACCGGGACGGCAAGGTGAACGTCCTCGAGATCGGGGAATGGGCAAAGGCCCGGGTTCCCCAGATATCCGCCCGGCTCGGCCAGACCCAGGCGCAGAGGCCGCGCTGGTACTTCACGGGCGACGACATGTTCGACCTGCGGAGCGCGGACGAATCGTCGCAGCGATGACCTGCGCCGGGCGCACATCTGTCGCGTCCGGCGAACGGCTCGCTTTTCTCACCGAATCGGCGGTAAATACGCGCTCCGTGATATCTCCCGCCTGGAATCATTCCCAACCCGCTGCCGGCAGGCGCGGGGCGCGTGATCTTCGGCGCGCCCAGCCTTCATGCTGACCGCCGTCTTCACCGCGGCCCTCGCGCTTCTGTTGCTCGGGGCGGGCGGCGCCGTGCTTCGGCAGAACACCCTCGTCTACGGCGGCAGCGCCGCAGCCTGCGCTGTCGCCTTCCTCGCCGCCCTCCTGTGGCTTCTGGGCGGCGGCGAGCCGGAGCGCCTCGTCCTCCCGGTGGGACTGCCGTGGCTCCCCGTCCAATTGCGGCTCGACGCGCTCTCGGCCTTCTTCCTCCTCCTCGTCGACGGGCTGGGGCTGCTCGCTTCGATCTACGCCCTCGGCTACGGCCGGCACGAGGAGGAGCCCCAACGCGTGCTGCCCTTCTACCCGGCCTTTCTCGCCGGCATGAACTTCGCCCTCTTGGCCGACGACGCGTTCTCCTTCCTCGTCGCCTGGGAGTTCATGTCCCTCGCCTCGTGGCTCCTCGTGCTCGCCTCGCACCGGCAGCCCGAGACGCGGCGCGCGGCGTACATCTACCTCGTCATGGCCGCGTTCGGCACGGCGGCGCTAATTCTGGCTTTCGGCGTCCTCGCCGGCCCCGAAGGCGGCTACGCCTTCGAGCAGATGCGGCAGCGGCCCGACGCGTTCTGGCCGGCAACGCTGATCGCGTTCCTCGCCCTGGTGGGCGCCGGTTCCAAGGCCGGGCTCGCCCCGCTCCATGTCTGGCTGCCGCTCGCGCACCCCGCGGCGCCGAGCCACGTTTCAGCGCTGATGAGCGGGGCCATGACGAAAGTCGCGCTCTACGCGATCATCCGCATCCTGTTCGATCTCCTCGACTCCGTCGTCTGGTGGTGGGGCCTCGTGTTCCTTCTCGTCGGCGGCGGAAGCGCGCTGCTCGGCGTCCTCTTCGCCACCGTGCAGCGCGACCTGAAGACCCTTCTCGCCTCGTCGACGATCGAGAATCTCGGCGTCGTGATCGCGGCGGTCGGGCTCGCGATCGCTTTCAAGGCGAACGGGCTGCCGCTTCTCGGCGCCGTCGCCCTCGTGGCGGGGCTCTTCCACGCGCTCAACCACGCCGTCTTCAAGGGCCTTCTCTTCCTCGGCGCCGGCGCCGTTCTCGTCGCGACGGGCACGCGCGACCTCGAGCGGCTCGGCGGGCTCATCCACCGGATGCCGTACACCGCGCTCGCCTTCCTCGTCGGCTGCGCCGCCATCGCGGCGATCCCGCCCTTGAACGGCTTCGCCTCGGAATGGCTCCTCTTCCAGTCGGTCATCGAGGGCGCCGTGCTGCCGCAATGGTCGCTGCAATTCGCGGTGCCCGTCGTCGGCGCCCTCCTCGCGCTTTCGGCCGCGCTCGCCCTTGCCGCCTTCGTGCGCGCCTTCGGAATCGCCTTTCTCGGACGGCCGCGCGCGGCGGAGACCGCCGCCGCGCGCGAGGTCGAGGCGACGATGCGCGTGCCGATGGGCTTGCTGGCGGCGCTCGCGGTCCTGATCGGTCTCGTTCCGGGCCTGGCGCTCAGGGTCATCGGCCCGGTGATCGAGGCCCTTTTCGGCACGGCCGCGATCAGCGCGGCGGCCGGGCGCTTCCTCTGGCTCGCTCCCCCGGGGCGTCTCGACGTCGCCTATAGCGGCTTCGGCCTCTTCGCCGCCGGCGCGGTGCTGCTCGTGCTGACGGTCGCGGTGGTCAAGCGCGCCTCCCGCACGGCGCCGCGCCGCTCGGCGCCCTGGGACTGCGGCTTTCCCGACCCGCATCCGGCGACGCAGTACAGCGCCGCCGGCTTCGCGCAGCCGATCCGCCGCGTCTTCGCCGATTCGGTGTTCCGCGCCGTGGAGCGGGTCGACATGCCGGCGCCCGGCGAGCAGCGTCCGGCACGCCTCGAGCTCCGTTTCGATGATCGCGCCTGGACTTTGATCTACGCGCCGATCACGCGCGCGGTGGGGACCGTGACCGAGCGGCTCAACGTGCTGCAGTTTCTCACCATCCGCCGCAATCTCAGCCTGATGTTCGGCGCGCTGGTGCTGCTTCTGGCGATCATCGCGGTGCTGCGTTGAGCTGGCTCTTCCAGTTGCTCCAGGCCGCTCTCGTCTTGGCCGCGGCGCCGCTCCTCACCGGGTTCGTGCGCGTTCTCAAGGCGCGTCTTCTCGGCCGGCGCGGGCCGCCGCTCCTGCAGCCCTACCGCGATCTCCTCCGGCTCTTGCGCAAGGATCCGGTGATCGCCGACAACGCCTCCTGGCTGTTCCGGAGCGCGCCCTATCTCGGCTTCGCCCTCATCTGGCTCGGGGCGTGCCTCGTGCCGACCTTCACGAGCCGGATGGGGCTCGGCGCGACGGCCGACTTCATCGCGCTGATGGGGATCCTCGCCGCGGCTCGGTTCGTCACGACGCTTGCCGGGCTCGACGTCGGCACCGCATTCGGCGGCATCGGCTCCTCGCGCGACATCATGATCGGCGCGCTCGCCGAGCCCGCGGTGCTGATGGTGATCTTCACCATCTCGCTTCTTACCCATACGACCTCGCTGCCGCTCATCTCGGAGTTCATGCAGACGGGCGCCGTCGGCCTCCGCGTCAGCCTCGCGCTCGCCCTCATCGCGCTCGTGATGGTGGCGATCGCGGAGAACGCGCGCATTCCCGTCGACAATCCGGCCACGCATCTCGAGCTCACGATGGTGCACGAGGCGATGGTGCTCGAGTACTCGGGCCGCCACCTCGCGCTCATCGACGCGACGGCGATGCTGAAGCTGGTTCTCTACGTCTCGCTGATCGCCGCGATCTTCGTTCCCTTCGGCATGGCGACCGGAGCCGGCTCCGCAGGGGCGATCGCGCTCGGGCTCGCGACCTGGGTCGGCAAGCTCGCCGCCGGCGGCGCGCTTCTCGCCGTGTTCGAGACCAGCATCGCCAAGATGCGGGTCTTCCGGGTCAGCGAGTTCCTCGGCGGCGCGCTGCTCCTCGGCCTCCTGGCGACGCTCTACCTCTACGTGACGAGGGCGCTTTGACGCTGAGCGAAAGCACGATCTACGACGTCACGCACCTCCTCGACGGCACGGTGCTGCTCCTTTCCTTCGCTCTCCTCTACCAGCGCCGGCTCTTCGGCGTCCTTTCCGCGTTCGCCCTGCAGTCGTTGGTGCTCGCGCTCGCCGCCGCCTGGCAGGCCTTCGCGAACGACGCCCCGCATCTCTACATCACCGCGGGCATCGCGCTCTTCTTCAAGACGATCATCATCCCGCTGGCGCTGCACCGCATCGTCGTCAATCTCGGCATCCACCGCGAGGTCGAGACCGCGCTCGGCATCGGCGCCACGCTCATCGTCGGGGCGAGCCTCGCGGCGCTCGCCATCGTCCTCGTGCTGCCGGTGACGGCGGCGTCGGTGGCGCTGACGCGCGAGAACCTCGCGCTCTCGCTCTCGGTCGTGCTCCTCGGCCTTCTCATGATGATCACGCGGCGCAACGCGGTGACGCAGGTGGTCGGCTTCATGAGCCTCGAGAACGGGCTCCTCCTCGCCGCGGTCGGCGTCCGCGGCATGCCTTTCGTCGTCGAGATCTCGGCCGCCTTCGCCGTCATGGTCGCCTTCATCATCTTCGGGGTCTTCTTCTTCCAGATCCGCGAGCGTTTCGACACGCTCGACGTCTCCTACGTCGAGCGCTTCCGGGGCGAACGGCATTGAGCGCGGTCCACTTCGTCCTCCTCGCCCCGCTCCTCGGCAGCATCGCCCTCGCGCTGGTGCCGTACCGGCGCGCCGCGGCATTGGGCAACGTCGCCGTCTCGGCGGCGACGCTCGCCTCGAGCCTCTCGCTCTTCGTCGTCGAGCCCTATCGCGGCACGCTGCTCTTCGTCGACGACTTCAACATCTATCTCGTCGTGCTGACGGCGTTCGTCGCCTTCACGACGAGCCTCTTCTCGTCGAGCTACATCGCGCACGAGGTCGAGACCGGACGGCTGACGCCGAACGAGCTGCGCTTCTATCACGCGATGTATCAGGCCTTCGTGCTGACGCTTCTCCTCGCGCTCGTCGCCAACAATCTCGGCCTCATGTGGGTCGCGGTCGAGGGCGCGACGCTGACGACGGCGCTCATGGTCGGGCTCTACCGCACGCACGAAGCGATCGAGGCGGCGTGGAAGTACTTCATCCTCTGCGGCGTCGGCATCGCGCTCGCGCTCTTCGGCACGATTCTCATGTATCTCGCGGCGCAGCCGGTCATGGGCGCCGGCCTCGCCGCAATGGCGTGGACCGAGCTCCTCGGCCCGGTCGCGCAAATGGACCCGACGATCCTCAACCTCGCCTTCGTCTTCCTCCTCATCGGCTACGGCACCAAGGTCGGGCTGGCGCCGCTCCACGCCTGGCTGCCGGACGCGCACGCCGAAGGCCCCACGCCGATCTCGGCCGTGCTCTCGGGCCTTCTCCTCAACGTCGCGCTCTACGCCGTTCTGCGCTTCAAGATGCTGCTCGCCAGCAACGAAGGCGTCATCGCGCCGGGGCCGCTGATGATCTCGATGGGGCTCTCCTCGCTGCTGCTCGGCTCGGTGATGCTCTACCGACGGCGCGACATCAAGCGCATGTTCGCCTACTCGTCGATCGAGCACATGGGGATCATCACCTTCGCATTCGGCATGGGCGGCGCGTTCGCGAACTTCGCCGGGCTCCTCCACATGACGATGCACAGCCTGACGAAGTCGGCGATCTTCTTCGCCGTCGGCCACATCGCCCAGGTGAAGGGGACGCAGAAGATCGCCGACATCAGCGGCCTCACCGCGAGCCACCCCGCCCTCGGCTGGGGTCTCGTGCTCGGGGTCGTCGCGATCGCGGGCCTCCCGCCGCTCGGCATCTTCATGAGCGAGTTCCTCGTCCTCACCTCGACGATGGCGCGCCAGCCGCTGCTCGCGATCCCGCTCGTCCTCGGGCTCCTCCTCGGCTTCGGCGCGCTTATCCTGCGGCTTCAGAGCGTCGCCTTCGGGCCGCCGAGCGGGCGCACCGGCCCGGTGACGGCTTCGCTTCTACCGCTCTACGCCCATCTCGTTTTGGTGCTCATCGCGGGCCTCTACCTGCCGCCGCCGCTCGTCGCCTGGTTCCAGACCGTCGCGAGGCTTCTCGGATGAGGCGCAGCATCGACACGGACGCCTGGCGCTTCCTCCTCGCCGAGCCCGAATGGGACCTCGTCGGACTCTGGGCGGAGCCCGGCCGCGTCCACCTCCTGCGCCGGGTCGGCGGCGAGCTCGATCATGTCTCGCTCGATTGCGCGGCGTCCTATCCGAGCGTCAGCGCGGTGCGCCCCTCCGCGGTGCGCCTCGAGCGCGCGATCCACGACCTTTGGGGCCTCGTGCCCGAGGGGCTGGAAGACCGCCGCGGGTGGCTGCGCCACGAGAAGGAGTACGATTTCCTCCCGGTCGAGGGCGAGGGCATCCACCAGGTTCCGGTCGGCCCCATCCACGCCGGCGTGATCGAGCCCGGGCACTTCCGCTTCCACGTCCAGGGCGAGACCGTGGTGCGGCTCGAGCAGCGGCTCGGCTATGTGCACAAGGGCATCGAGCGGCATATGGAAGGCAAGACGCCGGCCGAAGCCGCGAGGCTCGCGGCGCGGATCTCGGGCGACAGCACCGTCGCGCACTCGCTCGCCTTCGCGCGCGCCGTCGAGGCGGCGCTCGGGCAGGAAGTGCCGCCCAGGGCGGTCTTTCTGCGCGCGCTCATGGCCGAGCTCGAGCGCGTCGCCAACCATTTCGGCGACGTCGGCGCGATATGCAACGATGCCGCCTTCGCCTTCATCCACGCGCAATGCCAGATGCTGCGCGAGGAGACATTGCGCACCGCCGACGCCCTCTTCGGGCACCGCCTGATGATGGACCGCGTCGTGCCGGGCGGGGTGACGCAGGATCTCGGCGACCCTGAGAAGCTGCGCCGCTTCATCGCCGCGGCACGCCCGCGCTTCGCCGAAATCGTCGCGGTCTACGACGACAAGCCCTCGCTCGGCGACCGTACCAACACGACCGGAATCACGCGCAAGGCGCTCGTCGACCGCTTCGCCGCCGGCGGCTATGTCGGCCGCGCCGCGGGACGCGCGCATGACGCGCGGAAGAGCCCCGGCTATCCGCCTTACGACGGGCTGAGCTTCGAGGTTCCGGTCTTCGAGGCCGGCGACGTCAACGCCCGAGTCTGGGTCCGCATCCGGGAGATCGAGGAGAGCTTGAAGCTGTTGGAGCAGATCCTCGACCGGCTTCCCGCGGGGCCGATCGCGGCCGCGCTGCCCGAGCGCGCCGGCGAGGCGCTGGCGCTGGTCGAAGGATTCCGCGGCGAGATTCTCTGCTGGGTGCGGCTCGACGAGGCGGGGCGAATCGCGCGCTGCCATCCGCGCGATCCCTCGTGGTTCCAGTGGCCGCTCCTCGAAGCCGCGATCGAGGGCAACATCATCGCCGACTTCCCGCTTTGCAATAAAAGCTTCAACTGCTCCTATGCGGGGCACGATCTCTGATGTGGCAGCGCGTCGTCCGCAATCTCATCGGCGGCCCGGCCACCGAAGCCGGACCGAAGCCTGACGACGAGGCGCTGGCCGAGCTCGCGGCGCGTCTCGACGGGGCGGCGCGCGCGCGGCTCGGCCGCTCGCTCGCGATCCGCGAGGTCGACGCCGGTTCCTGCAACGGCTGCGAGCTCGAGGTGAACGCGCTTTCCGGACCCCATTACGACCTCGAGCGGTTCGGGCTCCGCTTCGTCGCCTCGCCGCGGCACGCCGACGTCCTCCTGGTGACGGGCCCCGTCACCCGCAACATGCGGCACGCGCTCCTGCGCGCCTATGCGGCGACGCCCTCTCCCAAATGGGTCGTCGCCGCAGGCGACTGCGCCGCCAATTGCGGCGTCTTCGCGGGCGCGGAGGGCGTGGTCGGGCGCGTGGCCGACGTGATTCCGGTCGATCTCCACATCGCCGGTTGCCCGCCTTCGCCGCGCCAGCTCCTCGCCGGTCTGCTCGCCCTCATCGAGACCTCGGGACGATCCTCCGCCGCCGGTGTTGCTTCGAAGTGAGGGCCGGGACGGACCCGGCGGATTCGAAGCGGAGGATTTCTATGCGCCACATCTTTTTCGGCGCGGCCGCCCTGGCGGTGGTCGGTACGACGATGCCGGCGGTGGCCGCCGAGCGCTGCGATAGAGCGCTGAGGGAGTGGTCGAACCGGGCGGAGTATTTCGAATCGCGCGACGCCGAGCGGGATGCCCAGCGGGAAATCGAGGCGGCGCAGCGCTTGGTTCGCAGCGGTGACGACAGCCGTTGCATCGACCATGTCGAGCGGGCGTTCCGCATCTACGACGAGGACAAGCGCGTCGCCTCTCGCGACCGCCGGTCGAGCGACCGCTACGACGACCGCTACGATGATCGCAACCGCGATCGCGACCGCACGCAAGGGTCGGGCGGCAGTACGGTCGACGACATCATCCGCTCGCTGCGGCGCTGAGCCGGGTCGCTAATCGGGCTGACGGAGGAGCGCCGAGGGAAAGGCTCCGGCAGCACTTCGCATCATGAGCAGCATCATGAGCCGGCGTTGCGCCTCGCCTTCCGGACCGGTCGGGCGCAAGGCTT
>JADGGZ010000105.1 GCA_019689675.1 Rhodospirillales bacterium
CGCGATGACGAAGCTGCCGACGAGGACGTGCCGCGCTTGCGTCTCCATCTCAACCCGCCGCGGCGCTGCCGGCCGCCGCGGCGCGTCCGCGGGGGCCGGCGAAATAGGCTTGGATCCAAGGATGCGGGTCGCGCATGAGTTCGGCGATTGTGCCGATTTTCAGGCGCTTGTCGACGAGGGCCGCGACGCGGTCGCAGATCCCGAAGAGGCTGTCGAGATCGTGGGTCACCATGAACACGGTGAGCCGAAGGCTGCGCTGCATGTCGCGGAGCAGCGCATCGAACTCGGCGGCGCCGATGGGATCGAGTCCGGACGTGGGCTCGTCGAGGAACAAAAGCTCAGGATCGAGCGCGAGCGCCCGCGCGAGGCCGGCACGCTTGCGCATGCCGCCAGACAGCTCCGACGGCATTTTCGCCCCGGCGTCGGGCGGCAGCCCGACCATCGCGATCTTGATCGCGGCGATCTCGTCCATCAGCCTCTGCGGCAGATCGAGATGCTCTTTCAGCGGGACCTGAATGTTCTGCGTGACGGTGAGCGAGGAGAAGAGAGCGCCGTCCTGGAAGAGCACGCCCCAGCGCATCTCGATGCGCCGGAGCTCCTCGGGGGAAAGGCGCGTCACCTCCTCGCCGAGCACCTCGATCCGGCCCGCCGCGGCCCGGTTGAGGCCGATGATCGTGCGCAGAAGCACCGACTTTCCGCTGCCGGAGCCGCCGACGACGCCGAGCACCTCGCCGCGTCGCACGTCGAGGTCGAGGCCGTCGTGGATGGTCTTGTCGCCGAACCGCGTGACGAGGCCGCGGATGCGGATCGCGTCATCCATCGTCAGATGCGCAGGACCGAGAAGACGATCGAGAAAGCGGCGTCGACGACAATCACGAGGAAGATCGCCTCGACCACCGAGGTGGTGGTGAGCCGGCCGACGCTTTCGGCGCTACGCGCGGCCCGAAGCCCCTCGTAGCAACCGCATACCACGATGATCGCGGCGAAGAAGGGCGCCTTCAGGACGCCAAGCCAGAAGGTCCATCCGGGCAGGAACCACTTGAGCTGACGCAGGAAGGTGGGGAACCCGATCCCGAGCTCGAAATAGCTCATGACCGCGCCGCCGAAGAGCCCCATGACATTGGCGTAGAAGGTGAGGAGCGGAAGCGTGATCGCGAGCGCGAAGAGCCGCGGCAGGACCAGAACCTCGATCGGATCGAGCCCTAGCGTGCGCATGGCATCGATCTCCTCGTTCACCTTCATCGTCCCGATCTGGGCGGTGAAGGCGCTGCCCGACCGTCCGGCTACGAGGACTGCGGTGAGGAGCACGCCGAGCTCGCGCAGAATGGAGACGCCGAGGAGATTGACCGTGTAGATCTCGGCTCCGAACTGGCGCAGCTGATCGGCGCCCTGGTAGGCGAAGACGAGCCCGATGAGGAACGAAAGCAGCCCGACGATCGGCAGCGCGTCGACCCCGGTCTTCTCCATGTGACTGACGAACGAGGTCCAGCGCAACCGCGAGGGCTGCCGCACCGTGCGCCAAACCGCCTCAGACACGAGACCGACGAAGCCGACCAGGTTGACCGCCTTTTTCGCCATCTCCTCGATCGACTCGCCGAAATCGGCGATCACGCCCGGCCGCTTCTTGGCGGGTACCATGACCGGTGCGCCGCCCTCCTCGACCTGACGCACGAGCGGGCCGTAGTCGGGCGCCAGCCGCTCGATCCGTACCTCCGCGCCCAAGGCGCCGAGACGGTCGCGGGTCCGGAGGAGGAGCCATGCCCCGGCGGTGTCGATCGCCTCGAGCGCGGCGAGGTCGAAGGAAACCCGGCGTGGCGCGCGCGCCTCGATCGCGCGCAGAACCCGGTCGAGCTCGGCGGCTGCCGCAACGGTCCAGCGCCCGCGCGCCGCGAGGCGCAATACGCCGCCGGCTTCCTCTGCCGCCAGCAGGGAGGTCATGGGCGCAACCTATAAGGCCGGTTCGGCGGCGCGAAAAGGGAGCTTCCGCGCCAAGCCGCAATGATTAGAGTGTAGCGCCCGCGCGGCACCCCGGAGGCACAATGGACCTGAAGGCGCATATCCGCCACATTCCCGATTTTCCGAAGCCGGGAATTCTCTTCTACGATATCTCGACATTGCTGGCGCATGCCGACGCCTGGAAGGTGTGTGTCGATCGGATGCGCGCTGCGGTGGCGCCGCAGAAGCCCGACCTTCTCGTCGGCATCGAATCGCGCGGGTTTTTGGTTGCCGCGCCGCTCGCCTACGCGCTCGGTTGCGGCTTCGTCATGGTGCGCAAGCGCGGCAAGCTGCCCGGATCGACCATCAAGCATACCTACGAGCTGGAATACGGCACGGACACGATCGAGATCCAATCGGACGCGATCGGCCCCGGTCAGCGCGTGATCGTCGTAGACGATCTCCTGGCCACCGGCGGCACGATGCGCGCCGCAATCGATCTCGTGCGCAAGGTCGGCGGCGATGCGACCGGCGCCTTGTGCATCATCGAGCTCGCTTTCCTCGGTGGCCGCGGTCGGCTCGACGTGCCGCTCACCGCGATGCTCAGCTACGAAAGCTGAGAGGAAACCCTCTAAGTCTCCTCCTCGGTGCGGGGCGGGTACGGGCCGGTGCTGTAGGCGATCACCGCGTGAAGCGGATCGCCTTCGCGCGGGCAGTGGTGGAAGCAGCGCGCATCCCGCCAGTTGCCGGCCTGCGCCAGATAGTGGCCGACGAGATGGACGTGGCCCTCGTCGTCGAGCATGCGCCAGCACGCGATCGCTCGCGTCGGAAAGCACCGGTCGGAAAACGCCACCACCAGGGGGCTCCCCGGACGCAGGACGCGGCCGACGTCGCGCAGCACCTCTATCGGCCGGGTCAGGTACTGCACCGAAACGCAGATCGCGGCCGCGTCGAACTCGCCATCGGCGAAGGGGAGCCGCGGATCCGCGTTCAGGTTCTGGACGTGCCATTCGTCCAGGAACGGGTTCTCGGCCAGCTCTTCCGCGTTCATGCCGATCCCGACCACGCGGCGGTAGCAGATCTCCGGGGGGAGATGGCTCACCCACGACGAACAGAGGTCGAGGATGGCGGCTCCCGGCGGGAAGAGCCGTCGGTAAAGATCCGTTACCGCCGCGATCGCTCCTTCGTCGATGTGCTGCACGAAACGCGGGACGCTGTAGAAAACCTCGTCCGGCGTCTCGTCGAGCCGGCTGAAAGCGGCGGGGGGTATCGCCTTCTTCTCTGCCACGGGCTCGAACATAGGCAGGCTCCCCGGCTGCTTCCACAGGGGGCTCCCGAAAATCTCGTCTCCTCGCCGCCGCCGCCGATCGTCGGTGCGGGAGAGGAAGGCCGCGGGTGTATCGAAATGGGAACGGGGCCCCCCGGGGGGGGGGGCCCGGCCCTGGGGCGGGCCGGCCCGGCGGGGGGTTACCCCCCCGGGGCCGGGCGCGGGGGGGGGGGGGGCCCCGTCCATGCTTCGGGACCCGTCCGGGGTCGACTTAACGGACGGTGATCTCCACGACGCGGTTGCGCGGCTCGCGCACGCCGTCGGGGGTCGGAACCGGCGGCTGCGTCTCGCCGACGCCGCGGGCCGTGATCCGGTCGCGCGGAACGCCGGCACGGACCAGCGCGTCGTTTACGGTTCTGGCGCGCCGCTCGGAGAGCCGCTGGTTGTACGCCTCGGGACCAGAGCGGTCGGCTTTGCCGACGAGCTCAAGGCGGGCAGCGGCCCCACCCGCGAGGCCCTGCGCGACCTGATTGATGATTTGCTGCGCCTCCGGCGTGAGGTCGGCGCGGTCCCAATCGAAGTAGACGCGGTACTCGCGGGCCCCTGGCGCCGCGACGGGACGGAGCTGCCCTTCGAGCTCGTTCATCGCGGCGAGGAATTGGCCGCGGCAGGTGGCAATGTCATCGACCTGCCAGTTCTCGGCCTGTTGCTCGAGCCAGCAATCGTAGCGGCTCTGCGCTCGCGCGGCGATGAGCGGGGCACGGTCCCGGGCGCTGCCGTCGAGGGCAGTGAGAAGGCGCTGGCGGGCGCCGGCGAGCTCGCCTTGCTTGGCCGGAGGGATGGGTCGGAGCGAAACGTCGTCCGGCGCCGGGGCCCGGCCGCTCGCCGCGACGAGGCCCTTGCGCGCGAAGTGGTCCGCGTTGGTCCAATCCCCCCATTGCGTCTCGTATTCGCCGAGCTGCAGGTACTCGCCCGACAGCGCCGCAGGGAATGTCGTAGCCTGCGTCGGGACCGCCCGCCGCAGCTGATCGAGGTGCGACCTGTAGGTCAGGAGGTTGGCGTCGCCCGGCGAATTCCCGGGCGTCGAGGTGCAGGCGGAGAGCAGCGCCGCTGCGCTGAATGCCGCAGCCAGCGCGGCGAGACGCATGTTGCTGGTCATCGTTGGAAGTCCTCCGGAGAAATTCCGCAAAAAATCCTCGCGCCGTTGGCCGGAAGCCTCGGCACGCCCAAACCGCACGTTGAACACCGGAAACATATTTTCGGTTCCGACACGTACGACTTGCTTCGCCGTTTTGTAGCCCTACTTTTGGGCGAGGAACAGACGAAACATTCGGGTGCCGGGCGCCATGCCACTTAAACTGCCGATACTTGTCGCTTTTTTCGCCCTTGCCACGCCCGTCGCAGCGCAGGTCCTGAACGATCCGCAGGACGTGGCGCGCTGCCTTTGCGCAGAGAGCGCCGTCAAGACGCTCGGCGACGAGCTCGCGGTGCGCAAGCGGATCTACGACGACGCCCGGCAGCAGCTGCAATCGATCGATCGCGATCTCGAGCAGCGCCGGCAGACGATCAACGTCAACGACGAGGCGCAGGTGAATGCCTTCCGCGAGCGCTTCGATCAGCGCAGCGCTCTTGCCGCCCGCCTTTCCGGCGAGATCGACGCCGATTATCGGACAGCGGTCGAACGCTACAATCGCGCGGTCGCGCAGTACAACGAGGGGTGCATCGGCCGGGTCCTCGACGCGAACGTCGTCAATTCGGTCAGGCCGACCCTGGTCTGCCCCGCGCCGTAAGCCGGATCGGGGCGACCGCACCGCGAGGGAAACGGAGGGGGCTCCTCCCCTCCCGTGAACGGGGCCTGCGCGTCGGCGGAAAAAGCGCGCGCGAGCTCTGAAACGGTTTGTACCTAATTCCGGCCCCAGGTAATCATCGGCCGGCACTACGATCCCCCTGTCCAAAAAATGTCGAACCATGCTCGCGGCCGTGCGAGCTCCCTCCATGTGGCGCTCGCGGTCGCGGTCGCGACCGCCTTCGCGGGCGGCTCCGCGCTCGCGCCGATCGCCTATGCTTCCGGCACCAATCCGCTCGCGGTGAACGCGGCGCGCGCGAGCGTCGCCGCCCTGGTCCTCGCCACGGTCGTCTGGAGCCGCGGGCTCGGCCTCATGCTGCCCCCTCGCGAGCGCTACACGGCGCTGGCGCTCGGTGTTGTCAACGCCGGATACGCCTATGCGCTCTACGCCGCGATCGTCTACGTGCCGGTCGCCGTGGGGGTGCTGATCTTCTACAGCTATCCCTTCTGGACGGCGCTCGTCGCCTGGCTGACGCGCTCCGAGACGCCCACCGGAAGCGGCGTGCTCTCCCTCGTCCTCGGCCTCGGCGGCGTCGCGCTCGTCATCGGCGCACCCGAGACGATGCCGGACTGGCGCGGTGTGGCGCTCGCCCTCGCCGCGGCCTTCGGCTTCACGTTCCTGCTCAGCATCAACGCGCGGATGCTCCGCAGACGCGATTCGCGGCCGATCACGCTGCATATCCTCGCCTCGGCGTCCTGCACCTATTTTCTAGCGGCGCTCCTCCTGCAGGACTTCCCGCTGCCGCAGTCGGGAACGGGATGGGCGGCGTTCTGGGCGATCTCGGCCCTTTACACTTTCGCTTTCATCGGCCTTTTCGTCGCCGTCAGCGCGCTCGGGCCGGTGCGTGCCGCGCTCGTGATGAATTTCGAGCCTTTGGCGAGCGTGATTCTCGCCTGGCTCATCCTCGGCCAGAGCCTGACGCAAGGCCAGCTCTTCGGTGCCGGCCTCGTCATCGGCGCGATCACGCTCGCGGCGTGGCGGAAGGCGTCGTGATCCGCCTGTCGCCGGGGGCCAACGCCTTCGCCCTGATGTTCGGGCTGGAGTCGATCGCCCGTGCGCTTCTCGCCGCCGTCATTCCGCTGCAGGCCTACGATCTTCTCGGCGAGCCGCGCGATGTCAGCCTCGCCTTCCTCACGGCCAGCGTCGGCGGGCTCGCCGCCAGCTTCGGCATTCCGGGCCTCATCCGCGCGTTCGGCCGCGGGCGCGTATACGAGCTCGGCGGGGCGCTCCTCGTGCTTGCGCCGGCGCTGTTCGCGACGCTGACGGCCGCAGGCCTCGTCGGCGGCATGTTCGCGCGGGCCTTCGGCACCGCCTGTCTCAACGTCGCCCTCGCGCTCTACGTCATGGAGTTCGTCTCCAAGCGCGATCTCGTGCGCGCGGAGCCGAGGCGCTTCGTCGCCGCCGGGATCGCGTGGATGATCGGGCCTGCGTTGGGCGGCCTTCTCTACGCGAGTTTCGGTCCTTGGTCCGCGCATCTGACGAGCGGCGTGGGCGGGCTCCTCATCCTCGCGAACTACCGCTGGCTCCGTCTCGAGACGCAGGCGCGACCCGCCGCGTGGCGTCCGCCCCCAAACCCGATCGCCAATGTCGGACGGTTCGTCAGGCAGCGGCGGCTGCTCCTCGCCTGGAGCATCGCGTTCGGCCGCACCGCGTGGTGGAACTCGATCTTGGTCTACGGGCCGCTCTATTTCGTCGAGGCAGGGGAGGGGCGGGTCGCCGCGTCGCTGTTCGTCTCGGCCGCCTGCGCGATGCTTTTCGGGGCTCCCGCTTGGGGTCGCATCGCCTCGGCGTACGGGATCCGGCCGGTCATCATCTGCTGCTTTCTCTGGCTCAGTGCGTCATCGCTTCTCGCGACGCTCCTCGCCGATTGGCCGTTCGTGGCGGCGGCCTGCCTTCTCGCAGGAGCCGTCGCCGCCGCGGGCCTCGACGGGATCGGCAACATACCGTTCCTCCGGCTCGTCAGACCCGCCGAGCGGCCGCAGATGACGGCCGTGTTCCGCAGCTACATCGAGATCGCCGATCTCTTCAACAGCGCGCTCTATGCGCTGCTGCTCACGTTCCTGCCGCTTCCGGCCGTGTTCGGCGCGTCCGCCGTGCTCAGCCTCGCGACCGCAACGCTGGCCCGCTATCTGCCGCGCGGCCTCTGAAAAGGCCCTGCGGGCGGAACACGAGGACGAGGATGAGCACCGCGAACACGGCCGCGTCCTTCCAGGCGAGGCCGAACGCAGCCGACCACCCGGCCTCGAGGAGGCCGATGAGAAGCGCGCCGACGAATGCGCCCGGCACGCTGCCGAAGCCGCCGAGGAGCGCCGCCGTCAGCGCCTTGAAGCCCATGAGATAGCCCATCGAGAAATCGGCCTCGCCGTACTGCACCGCGACGACCGTTCCGGCGACCGCTGCGAGCGCCGCGCCGACGACGAACGCGGCCGACACCGTCCCCGCCACGTCGACGCCGACCAGCGCCGCCGCCTCCGGGTCGTCGGCGCAGGCGCGCCAGGCGCGGCCGACCCGCGTCCGCGCAAGCGCCCAGCCGAGGGCGCAGGCGAGCGCGGCGGCGAGGCCGAGCGCGAGGACCTGCGTATGTCCGATATGCAGCTCGAATCCGCCGAGCGCGACGCGCCAGCTTCCCGGAAGGATCGGCGGCAGCCACTTGTTCTCGCTCCCTTGCGCGAGCCGGACATACTCCCGAAGCGCCAGCGAAAGGCCGATGGCGGCAATGAGGCCGGGCAGCACCCCGGCCTCGCGGACGGGACGCCAAATCACGCGCTCGGTTGCCCAGCCGTAGGTCGCGGTCACCAGCGCCGCAAGGACGATCGTGAGCGCCAGCGACGGCAGGGCGAGGCAGAATCCCGCCACCAGCACGGCGCCGATCATGTAGAGCTCGCCATAGGCGAATTGGATCGACCCTGTGACGCCGTAGACCAGCGCATAGCCGACCGCGACGAGCCCGAGGACCGCGCCGATCGAGATGCCGTTGACGAGCTGCTGAAGGGCATAGGCGAGCTGCGCCGAGATGGGCGCCGGTCGCGTGGCGGGTGCGAGCAGCTCGGCCGGCGTCGGCAGGCGCAGCGCGAATCGAAGCAGCTGGGCCTGCACCGGGCTGAGTACTCGTCCGTCGGCGACGATCTCGACGAGGGCAGGGCCTGCAGGCGTGTCCTGGCCGAAGCGGCAGGCGACGCTGCGCCCCTTGCCCGAGACCTCGACGACGTCGCCTTCCTGCCGCTCGTTTTCCATCGTCGCTTCGGGGGCGAGCAGGCCGAAGGCGGCCCGGCAAGCGGCGCTGCGACGCTCGTCGGCGGTGCATGCGGCAAGAATCGCCAGCACCAGGAGCAGAAGCGGGAGGCGCCGGCCGGCCCGACGACCGCCGACATAAGGGCTGCAGTCGCGCCGTCGCAGGGGGTACATCTAGCGTCTATGGTGTCGGGCTCCCGAAACCGGTGCAACCCGCGGCGATGATTCCGCGTCTTCATGTTCCGGCCGATCTCGGTCGTGGCCTCGTGGTCGGTCTTTCGCCCGGGCAGGCGCACTACCTGCGCAACGTGTTGCGGCTCGATGCGGGAGCCGCGCTGCGGCTTTTCAACGCGCGCGACGGCGAGTTCGAGGCTCGGATCGACGGCATCGGCAAGGGATGGGCGTCGGTCGCCGTCGGCGAGCGGCGCCGCGCGCCGGAGCCGGCATTCGACCTTTGGCTGATCTTCGCTCCGGTGAAGCGTGCGCGTCTCGACTATCTGGTCGAGAAGGCGACCGAGCTCGGCGTCGTCGCGCTGCAGCCGGTCTGGACTCGCCGCACGATCGTCGAGCGGGTGAACCTCGATCGCCTCGCGGCGAACGCGGTCGAGGCGGCCGAGCAGAGCGAGCGGCTCTCGGTGCCTCGCATCGGCGAGCCGCTTCCGCTCGAGCGACTGCTCCGGGAGTGGCAGCCGGAAAGGCGGCTTCTCGTCTGCGCCGAGAACGGGCCGGCGGCGCCCCTCGCCGCAGCGCTGAGCACCGTCTCGCCGCCCTTGGCCGTGCTCGTGGGACCCGAGGGCGGCTTCGACGAAACCGAGCTTGACGCGCTGCGTGAACTCCCCTTTGTTACCGCCGTCGGGCTTGGCCCGCGGGTGTTGCGCGCCGACACGGCGGCGCTCGCCGCACTCGCGGTGGTGCAGGCGGTCGCGGGTGATTGGGTCCGACCGCGTCACAGCCAGAGGCCGCCCAGAGACTCCGAATGACTGCAGCGCCATCCACGGCCGGCGAGCCGATCACCGACAAGCGGCAGCTCGTCGCCTATCTGGAGGCGGGCTGCAAGCCGCGCGAACGGTGGCGGATCGGCACCGAGCACGAGAAATTCGTCTTCCGTCGCCGCGATCTTCGCCGCGCCGACTACGAGAGCGGGATCCGGCCGTTGCTCGAAGGCCTCACGCGCTTCGGCTGGAAGCCGGTGCTCGAGAACGGCAACCCGATCGCGCTGAGCCAGGGGGAGGCAAGCATCTCCCTCGAGCCCGGTGGGCAGCTCGAGCTTTCGGGAGCGCCGCTCGAGACGATCCATCAAACCTGTGCCGAGGTGGGCCAGCATCTGAAGCAGGTCCGCGAGGTGACCGAGGAGCTCGGCCTCGGCATGCTCGGCATGGGCTTCGATCCCAAATGGCGCCGCGACGAAGTCCCGTGGATGCCGAAGGGCCGCTACAAGATCATGCGCGAGTACATGCCGAAGCGCGGCAAGCTCGGCCTCGACATGATGCTGCGGACCTGCACCGTCCAGGTGAACCTCGACTTCGCGGACGAGGCCGACATGGTCCGGAAGTTCCGCGCCAGCCTCGCGCTCCAGCCCATCGCGACCGCGCTCTTCGCGGCCTCGCCGTTCCTGGAGGGGAAGCCGACCTCCTACCAGAGCTGGCGCAGCCACGTGTGGACCGACACCGATCCCGATCGCTGCGGCATGCTGCCTTTCGTGTTCGAGGACGGATTCGGCTTCGAGCGCTACGTCGACTGGATGCTCGATGTGCCGATGTATTTCGTCTACCGCGAGGGACGCTACATCGACGCCTCGGGACAGTCGTTCCGCGACTTCATGGACGCCCGGCTGCCGGCGCTTCCCGGCGAGCGGCCGCGGATGGGCGACTGGACGGACCACCTCACGACCGCTTTTCCCGAGGTCCGCCTCAAGCGCTATCTCGAGATGCGCGGCGCCGACGGCGGCCCATGGGACCGGCTCTGCGCCTTGCCCGCGCTCTGGGTCGGGCTCCTCTACGATGCCGTGGCGCTCGACGAGGCATGCGTGCTCGTCGCCGACTGGACGGCGGAAGATCATGCCTATCTCCGCCGCGAGGTGCCGCGGCAGGCGCTGCGCACGCGCTTTCGCGACCGGACGGTGAAGGAGATCGCAGCCGACGTGCTGGCGATCGCGCATCGCGGGCTGGAGCGCCGCGCCCGAGCCGATTCCTGCGGCGAGGATGAAACGCATTTCCTGGCGCCGCTCCGCGAGATCGTCGAGAGCGGCCGCTCGCCGGCCGACCGCATGCTCGAAGACTACGAGCGGAAATGGGGCGGCTCGGTCGATCCGATCTTCCGGGAGTACGCCTATTAGCTCTTCCTCGCCCCCGAGCGAACGGCTCGACGTCGTCTATCCGTCGAATTTCTACGGCTATCAGACGCCGGTCGTGCTCGACTACGTCGCCGCGCTCGGCGGCAGGGCGCCGCCGGTCGGTCGAGGCGAGGCGTTCACCTATCTCGACCTCGGCTGCGGCGACGGCTTCACGATCGTGCTCCTCGCCGCGATCTATCCCGAGTGCCGCTTCGTCGGGGTCGACCTCGATCCGCGCCACGTCGAGCGCGGGCGCGCGCTCGCCGCTGCGGTGTCTCTAAGCAACGTCACGCTGATCGAGGGCGACTTCGCGGACTGGCGACGCTTCGACCTGCCGCAAGCGCATTACGTCGCGCTGCACGGCGTCTGGGCCTGGATCTCGGACGCGACGCGGGCGGCGCTCGTCGAGCTTCTGGCCGACCGGGTCGCGCCTGGCGGCTTCGTCTATCTCGGGTACAACACGCTTCCCGGGTGGGCGGCGGCAGCACCGCTCCGCCGCTTTTTTCTCGAATGGGCGCAAGGCTCCGACGCGGTCGCGAACGTCGCGGAGACGCTTCGCAAGCTTCGGGAGATGAAAGCGCAGGGCGCAGAGTATTTCGTCCAGAATCCCGTCGCGGCGGCTCTCCTCGACGACTGGGCGAAGAACGATCCGCGCTACGTCGCGCACGAGATCTTCTCGCCGCACTGGTCGCCGCAGGCTTTCGACTCCGTGGCATCCGATCTCGCCCGGGCCGGGCTCGACTGGGTCGGGAGCGCCGATCTCGTCAAGAATTTCCCGCAGCTCGCGCTGAAGCCGGGTCTGGCGGCGCTCGTCGCCGCCGAGAAGGACCGCCGCCGCGCGGAGCGCCTTCGCGACTTCGCCGCGAACACCCGCTTCCGCCGCGATCTCTTCGCGAAGCCGGGTGCTCCTCTCGACATGGCCGAGTTCGAGATGCGGCCCTGGGGGCTGCGCGTGCCGGTCGAGGAGGCGGCGCCCACCATTCCCCTGCCGAACGGCCGGCTCGACGTCTCGGGCGAGCCTTTCCGCTCGATCAGGCGCGCGCTCGGCGACGGCACCAAATCGATCGTCGAGCTCGCGCGTCTTCTCGGCGCGCCGAAGCAGGCGGTCGCCGACGCCATACAGGTGCTGTCGCTGGGCTGGCAGGTCGCGCCGTTCGCCCGGCCGACCAAGGGTGGCGCGGCGCCTCGGGCATGGCGGATCGCGACGCCGGTCAATCGCCACCTTCTCGATCATCCGGTCGAGCAGGGAGGATTTGCGCTTTTCGCCGCGCCGCCCACCGGCTCGGCGCTCGCTTTGCCGAAGCCGGCGCTCGAGATGCTGCGCAAAAAGGAAGAGGCGCCCAAGAGGCGCCTCGCGAAGTGGGTCGAGCTGGGGCTGATCGCCCCCGCTTGAGTCAGCGGCGCCAGACCGGCTTGCCGAGATCGATGTCCTCCGATTCGGTGAGCCCGCCGGCCGCAGCGCCGAGGGCGCCTCCGATGACGGCTCCGGTCAGCGGCGCGCCGGCAAGCGCGCCGCCGACGGCGCCCGCGCCGGCCCCGATCGCGCCGCCCGAAAGGGCGCGGTCTGTCGTCGATGTGCCGCAGGCGGCCAAGAGGACCGTCGCGAGCGCGAGGGCGAGGAATCGGGAAGACACATTCTCCTCCTTCCGAAAATCTTGGATGCCAAACGGCGTCTTCGCCCCAGAGTTCCGTGTCTCTTCGTGGACGTCGCGAAAAAGGAGGAAAGCGTCTTTGTCGCGCTACTCGGCCGCGAGCGCCTGAGGCGGCGGAGGCGAGCGGAAGCGGGCGAGGAGCGCCGCCTCTTCCTCTTTCACCCGCACCCGGTTCGCCTCGAGCACGTGGCCGAAGCCCCGGATCCGCAGCGTGAGGCGCGCGAGCTCGACCGCGTCGGCGTGGTTTTCCGGCGTGAGCCTCTCGACGATCTCGGTCACCAGCGCCTCGTACTCGGCGAGGAGCTGCTGCTCCATGCGCCGCTCGGCGGTGCGCCCGAAAAGGTCGAAGACCGTGCCGCGCAGCCGCCGTCCCTTCGCGAGGAGGCGGAAGAGCGGCAGCATCCACTGACCGTAGGCGCGCTTCTGGAGCCGGCCGCTGACCGGATCGCGCGCAGCGAAGGCGGGCGGCGCGAGGTGGAAGCGGAAGCGATAGTCGCCTTCGACCTGCTCCCTGACCTTCGAGAGGAAGTCGGTCTCGGCCCAGAGCCGCGCCACCTCGTACTCGTCCTTGATCGCCATGCGCTTGAAGAGTCCGCGTGCGACCGCATCGGCGAGACCGGTCCGCCGCGGCGTCTTCTCGCGCTCGGCGCGCTCGACCTTTCGGACGAGCTCCTCGTAGCGCTGCGCGTAAGCGGCGTCCTGGTATTCCGCGAGGAACGCCGCGCGGCGGCGGATCACCTCGTCGAGCGTTTCGGCCGGCGCCGGCGCCTCGCGCGGCATCGCGACGCGCTTCACGGCCGCGAGATCGTGCGCGGCACGCCGGCCCCAAAGAAAGGCCGCCTTGTTGAAGGCGACGGCGACGCCGTTGAGCTCGATCGCGCGCTCGATCGCTTCGGCCGAGAGCGGCACGAGCCCCTTCTGCCACGCGTAGCCGAGCATGAAGAGGTTGGTCGCGATCGAATCGCCGAGAAGGCCCGTCGCGACCGCGGT
>JADGGZ010000106.1 GCA_019689675.1 Rhodospirillales bacterium
CGAGCCAGGTCGCGGCGGCGGCGGTCGCGAGGCCGGAGCCGAGTCCTCCGAGCGTGAAGTTCATCGCGGCGCGGAAGTCCCAGAACCGCTGCAGCTTGCCGACGAGCGGGTTGTCGAGATCGCTCATGCGCTCGTCATCGGTGTCGTCGGGTGCGGCGGCGCGACCGGGAACCGCAGGGGTCTCGTAAAGGTAACGGATCGACGGTTTCGTCCCGAGCTCGTCGAGTAGCGCGAAGCTCCGCCCGTCGCGGACGAGCGCCGCGACATTGCTCTCCGGGTCGTTGAAGTCGCCGAAGTGCAGCGCCTCCGCGATGCAGGAAGAAACGCACGCAGGCGTCGCGGCAGGGTCGATGCCGGGGCGGAGCCCGGCCGCAAGGCCGCTGTCCACCTTGCCGATGCAGAAGGTGCACTTCTGGGCGACGCCGAGCCGCTCCTCGTGCGCCGCCGCCTGCTCTTGGCGCGTCGTCCGCCCGCTTCCGAAATAAGCGCGCTTCTCGTGGACGATGGTGCGCGCGTCGTAGGGGCAGGCGACGGCGCAATAGCCGCACCCGATGCAGAGATCGTAGTCCTGGGTCACGAAGCCGTCGGCGCGCTGCGCGGTGGCGCCGGTCGGGCATACCGGGACGCAAGGCGGCTCGGCGCAATGCTGGCAGCCGGTGACGAGGAAGAGGCGCTCGACATCGGGGAAGGTTCCGGTCTCGATATCGAGGACCCGCCGCCACTGGACTCCGGGATCCGTTTCGTTCGCGTGCTTGCAGGCCGCCGTGCAGGTCTGACAGCCGACGCAGCGGTTGACGTCGACGACGATGCCCCAGCGCCGCTGCACGCCGGCTCGGTCGAGCGGGCCGGGTTCGAGCAATGCGCTCGGGGTGTACTTGTTCATGCCGGTCGTCTCGGCCCGTCGCCCCTGCGCACTGCGACGCGCACGACGTCGGCGCCACTGCCGGTCGAATCGGTCAGCGAAAGCGCGAGAGGCGCGATCGTGTTGAGCGAGGGGCGGTGCAGGTCTTTCGCGTACGGCGTCGCCCAATGGTCGAACTGGCCGATCATCAGCACCGTGTCGGGGCGGATGCCCTCGCGCAGCACAGCCCAGCCGCGCGTCTCGCCGGCGACCGAGGAGATGACGACCGGGTCGCCCTCCGCAATCCCGAGCTTCCTCGCGGTACCGCGATTGATGATGACTCCCTTGTGGCCGGCGACGTTCTGCGCGAGCTCGTCGATGAGCGGAATGCCGACATTGGCGCCCCAGGAGTACTGCATCGAGCGCGCGGTGAGGGCCCAGAACGGGAATTCCTGCGGATCGCGCCCGACCTCCTTGGCGTAGTTGACCCAAATCTCCGGGAAGGGCTTGTAGGCGGGGAGCGCCTCGTACTCCTCGAGCTGCTTCTCCCACCAGTCGATTCCGATCTCGTGGAGACGGTTCGCGAGCTGCGCGCCGTGGCGCTTGATGCGCTCCTGATACGGGATCTCGAAGCGAAGGCCCTGTTCGGCGAGGCGCGGCGCGAGATACCACTGGAGCTGCGGGAAGGGCTTCAGCATGACCCCCTTCTCCTTGAACCAGGCGAGATCGTGCACCTCTTTCCCGCCCGAAAGATCGTAGCTCGCCGCCTTGCAGACTCTGTCCCAGATCTCTTCGCGATCGTGCGGAACGTCGGGATCGAGGCTCCAGTCGTACCCTTCGCCTTTGAGCCGCATTCCCGCGGCGCCGCGATTGATCGCCTCGTTGTAGGCGCGCAGGAGGCCGGTGCGGCGCGCGAGCTCGGTCGCAATGTCGGTCATGTCGCGGCAGTCGACCGGTGGCGTCCCGGCGGGCTGCCGGATCGCCCAGCCCTGGTGACGCCAGAACTGCTCGATGAACTTGGTGCCACCGACCTGAATGAGCTGCAGTCCCTCGAGGTCCGTCGCCTCGGGCAGCAGAATGTCCGCCATATGGTTCGTTTCGTCGCGCGTATAGGCGAAGGCGACGATGAAGGGGAACTCGGCGAGGCGTTCCGTCACCTCGGGCGTCCCCCACGACGAGATCGCGGGATTGGTGCGGTAGCAGAACCAGAGCTCGGGCTTGGTCTGCTTCGGCCAGTGCGCGGGGAGCTTCTTCTGGAAGAGCCACGGAAGATGCGCCGGGCCCAGCGCCGGCGACCAGGGGGAGTTCGCGACCAGCGGCACCAGCGTGCGATAGGCGTTCCGGATGTGCGGCTTCGACTGCCACCCTTCGCGCGTCGTCTCGTTGAAGGGATAGTGCATGAAGCCGTCGGGGCCGGGCAGCGCCGACGCGAGCCTGTCGCTTGCGGGTCGGTTCAGCTTGACGTTGGTTCCGACAGTCCCGCCCGGAACTTCGAGCGCGCCGACGAGGCAGGCGAGAAGGGTTCTCGCCCAGCACGCCTGGTACCCGCCCCAACCGTTGTTGACGGTCTTGCCCAGAAGGACCGCGACAGGGCGGAAGGGCAGGGTCTTGCCCTCGATCTCGATTGTCTCCCCAACGCAGGCCTCGGCGAGGAACTCGTCGGCAATCCGACGGATCCGCTCCGCATCGACTTCGCATTCCTGCGCCGCCCACTCGGGGGTGTACGGCCGCATGTGGTCGATGAGCAGCTGGAACGCGGGTTTCGCCTCGGTTACCGCATGCGCCCATTCCTCGTCATCCGGCCCGACTTCGAGCCCGGCGACGTTGTAGCTGCCTTCAAGGGCAGGGCGCTCGACGCCGGCGTCGAAAGGCCGCGCGCAGTTGCGCTCGAGATCCCAGACGAGCGGCTTCCGCGTCGCCGGGTCGCGCAGGTAATAGCCGTTCGGCCCGACGAGATAGGGGCTGTTGGTGCGCTGCTCGAGGAAGGGGACGTCGCAGACCTCGCGCCATGCCCGCTCGATCAGGATGCGGTGGATGAGGGCGTAGAGGAAGGCGGCGTCGGTTTTCGGCTTTATTGGGATCCACTCGGCGGCGAGCGCACCGGCGATCGAGAGATGCGGCTCGACCTGCACGCGTTTCATGCCTCGGGCACGCGCGCCGGCGTGCCGCCACACCCCTGCCACGCCGGAAGAGGCCTCGGTGTTCTGGCCGCAGGAGATGACGTAGCGCGTGTAGGGCGTGTCGGAGGCGACGATGAAGGCGCGATGCCAGAACTCGCCGTAAAGGTGCTCCGAGTGGTAGCACTTCACGCCCTGGCCGGCACCGAAGCCGAGATCGACCGGACCCCAGGCGGAGAGAAAGGCCGGGAACGTCCCCATGTACTGGGTCGGCGTGCCGCCGCCGCCGAACGTGGCCGCGAGGCGCGGATAGCCGCTTTCGTCGAGGACTCCCTTGGCGCGGATTTCGTTGAGCTTTCCCGCAACGATATCGAGCGCCTCGTCCCAGGAAATCGGGACGAAGCCCGGGTCCTCGTTTCGGCCCTTTCTCGGGTTCGTCCGCTTCATCGGCTGGCGGATCCGATGCGGGTTGTAGGTTTTTTGCACGAGGCCGTACGCCTTGACGCAGACCCGGCCGCCGCCCGGATGCTCCTTCGAGACCGCGAAATTCGACTCGACGCGCCTGGCGATCCCGTCCTCGACCTCGACGGTGAGCAAATCAGGGCCGGCGACGCACTGATAGCAGTAGACAGGGACCTTCTGCGCGCTCACCCGAGTCCCGCCTTGGCGCGCTTCGCCGCGAGCCGCTCCTTCGTCTTCGCCACGTCGACGACGAAGCGCGCGTGCCGTCCCCTTGCGATTTCGTCGAGCGGGTCGCGCGCGGTCACCTCGAAGACCACCTGACGGCCTTTCACCTCGGCGATGCGCGCCGCGATCTCGACCTTGAGGCCGAGCGGCGTCGCCGCGAGATGGTCGATTTCGACGCGGATTCCGACCGAGTCCTCGCCGGACTCGAGATGCTCCAGCAACAAGTCGCGGCACGTCATCTCCACGTCCCGCACCAATTCGGGGGTGGCGTAGACCCTGCCTTCCGCGCCCATGAATCCGATCGTACGCTTCTCGTCGACGGTAAGGCTGCGCGTCGTCGACACACCCGGGGCGAGGCTCGGCTTCATCAGGCGTTGTCCTCCCGTAAATCGGTATCAGGGTACCGAAATACCGTTTTGCCCGCAATACCGGTCTGGCGGCCCTCCGCAAGGCGGCGCATGCCATGCCACTCCATCCGTTTCCTCCCGATCCGGACTTTGTCCTATTTTTCCCCGGGAGGACCGAGGTGTCGAGCCGGGATCGCGGGCGGCGATCCGCCTTGTTTCAGGCGGTTGCCGCCGATGCGTGCCTCAGACGTTGAAGCGGAAATGCAGGATGTCGCCGTCCTCGACGACGTAGTCGGCGCCCTCGAGCCGCATCCTCCCGGCCTCCTTGGCGCCCTGCTCGCCGCCATAGGCGACGAAATCGGCATAGGAGATCGTCTCTGCCCGGATGAAGCCCTTCTCGAAATCGGTGTGAATGACGCCCGCGGCTTGCGGCGCTTTGGTGCCCTTCGGCACGGTCCAGGCCCGCGCTTCCTTCGGCCCCACGGTGAAGAACGTGACGAGGTCGAGGAGGGCGTAGCCCTCCCGAATGACGCGCGCGAGCCCTGGTTCCTCGAGCCCGAGCGAGGCGAGGAACTCGGCCTTCTCGGCCTCGTCGGCGAGCTGAGCGACTTCCGCTTCGATCGCCGCCGAGATCACGACGGTGCGGGCGCCCTGCGCGCGTGCGAACTCGGCGACGCGGGCCGACTGGGCATTGCCGGTGGCAGCGCTGGCTTCTTCGACGTTGCACACGTAGAGCACCGGCTTCGCGGTGATCAGCTGCAGCGGCTTGAGCTTGGGCCCGAGACCGAGGCTGCGGGCCGGCCTTCCTTCGCGCAGCGCCGGCAAGACTTGCTCCATCAGCTCGAGCAGCTCTTTCGCCTCCTTGTCGCCGCCGCGCGCCTTCTTCTGTGCCGCCGCGACGCGCCGCTCGAGGCTCTCGAGATCGGCCAGAAGAAGCTCCGTCTCGACCGTTTCGGCGTCGCGCACGGGGTCGATCGAGCCTTCGACATGCGTGACGTTGGGGTCCTCGAAGCAGCGCAGCACGTGAGCGATCGCGTCGACTTCCCGGATATGCGCGAGGAATTGGTTGCCCAGCCCTTCGCCGCGCGAAGCGCCGCGGACCAGCCCGGCGATGTCGACGAACTCGAGCTGGGTCGGAACGATCTTCGCCGACTTCGCGAGCCTGGCCAGCGTCTCGAGACGCGGATCCGGCACAGCGACGCGGCCGACGTTCGGTTCGATCGTGCAGAACGGATAATTCGCCGCCTCGGCGGCCGCGGTCGCGGTCAGCGCGTTGAAGAGCGTCGACTTGCCGACATTGGGCAGGCCGACGATGCCGCAGTTGAACCCCATCGAATCTGCTTTCGCTCGAGTGAACTCTTGATCTCGGCTCGGGATGTTTCTTCAGGGCCCGGCCGGCCTGTCGCGCGGCGGCTTCGGCGCCGGCGGGTTGAGGATCAGCGCGACCTTGTTCATGAAGCCGTTGGTATCGTCCGCAACGAGGAGGGGCGCCGCCTCGGCGACGGCGTCGCAAAGCGGTCCGACCCAGGCCAATTCCTCGGCCGTGAAGTTCTGAAGCACATAGGCGTGGACCAGTTCCTTGGCACCCGGGTGACCAATGCCGAGGCGCACGCGCCAGAAATCGTTGCCGAGGCGGGCGTCGATCGAACGCAACCCGTTATGGCCGGCCGAGCCGCCGCCGCGCTTCACCCGAACTTTCCCCGGCGCGAGGTCGAGCTCGTCGTGGATCACCGCGATCTCTTGCGGCGGAATCTTGTAATAGGAGGCGACGGCCAGCACCGCTTCGCCCGAGATGTTCATGTAGGTCATCGGCTTCAGGGCGAGCACTTTTCGGCCGGCGAGCGTGCCTTCCGTAATCTCGCCTTTGAAGCGGTCGCGCCAAGGCGGAAAGGAATGGCGGCGGACGATCGCGTCCACCGCCATGAAACCGATGTTGTGCCGGTTCCTCTCGTGCCGCGACCCGGGGTTGCCGAGCCCGACGAGAAGCCGCATCACTTCTTCTCTTTCTTGTCCTCGCCGCCGGAAGCCGCCGCGGCTGGAGCGGCAGCCGCCGCGGCCACGGCTGCCGGCGCCTCGGCGGAGGCTGCCGCCGCCTCGCGCGCCTCTTCGCGCACGGCGCTCGGCGCGGCGATCGAGGCGATCGTGAAGTCACGGTCGGTAATGGCCGAGCGGGTCCCCTCGGGCAGGGTCACGGCGCTGATGTGGATCGAATCGCCGATGTCGTAGCCCTCGAGGTCGACGGTGATGGCGTCGGGAATGTTGTCCGCCGTGCAGATGAGCTCGAGGTCGTGCCGGACGATGTTGAGGATGCCGCCCCGCTTCAGGCCAGGGGCCTTCTCGTGGTTGATGAAATGCACGGGAACGCCGACCGTGATTCTGGTCTTCGCCGAGACGCGCATGAAGTCGGCATGCAGCGGCGCGTCGCTGACCGGGTGAAGCTGCACGTCGCGGGGCAGCGTGCGATGCGTCTCGCCATCGATGGTGATGTCGAGCAGCTTTGCGAAGAAGCCCTCGCGGTGCAGCACCTTGGAGAAGCTGCGCGGCTCGAGGCTGATCAGGATCGGTTCCTTTCCGTCGCCGTAGATGACGGCCGGGATGCGGCCTGCGCGCCTCGTCGCCCGGGCGGCCCCCTTTCCGGCCCGGTCGCGGCGCTCGGCGGCGAGCGCGATGATCTCAGTCATGGTCGTCTGCTCCTTTTCTCACGTACCTGCGGCGTCGGCCTCCAGGGGTGCCGTCCCGCCGCGCCAAAGAACTCAATCGAACAGGCTCGAGACCGAACGCTCCTCGCTGATGCGGCTGATCGCCTCCGCGATGAGGGGCGCGATCGAAAGCTGGCGTATATTGCGCGCCACGCGCATCGCCTCCGTGGCGACGATCGAATCGGTGATGACGAGCTCGGTCAGCGGCGAGGTGACGACGCGCGTTACGGCGCCGCCCGAGAGAACGCCGTGAGTCACGTAGGCGGAAACGGCGGCGGCCTTCGCCTCCATCAATGCCTCGGCGGCATTGCAGAGGGTTCCGGCGCTGTCGACGATGTCGTCGACGAGAATGCATTTGCGGCCCTCGACGTCGCCGATGATGTTCATGACTTCCGAGACGCCGGCGCGCTCGCGCCGCTTGTCGATGATCGCGAGGTCGGCGTCGAGCCGCTTGGCGATTGCTCGCGCACGGACCACGCCGCCCACGTCCGGCGAAACGATGCAAAGGTCCTTGCCGTTGTGGCGCTCGCGTATGTCCTTGATGAAGACCGGCGCGGCGAAAAGGTTATCGGTCGGGATGTCGAAGAAGCCTTGGATCTGCCCGGCGTGGAGGTCGAGCGTCAGCACCCGATCGGCACCGGCGACCGTGATGAGATTAGCCACCAGCTTGGCCGAGATCGGCGTGCGGGGCCCCGATTTCCGGTCCTGACGCGCATAGCCGTAATAAGGAATGACCGCCGTCGCCCGTCGTGCCGAGCCGCGCTTCAGGGCGTCGAGCGTGACTAGGAGCTCCATCAGATTGTCGTTGGCAGGGTACGACGTCGATTGGATGACGAAGACGTCCTCGCCACGGACGTTCTCCTGAATCTCGACGAACACCTCCATGTCGGAGAACCGGCGCACGCTCGCCTTGGTCAACGGGAGCTTCAAATAGGCGCTGATCGCTTCGGCGAGCGGCCGATTGCTGTTGCAGGTGAGGATCTTCATCGGAGCAGGTGAAATGGGGGCCGCGCCGCGGCCCGGCCGAAGCGCGGGCGTCTTGTAACAAAGCGGTCTCGCGGTGGCAACCCGCTCGGCGTCACGATCGGCTGGCTTTCTCGATCAGCGGCACGAGCGCTTCCGCGGCGGCGCTCGCGACCGCCCAGGCGATGTCGCCCCAGGCGCCGTCGAGCTGGCCCGCCGGAACGTCGTTCTCCTGCTTCACTTCGTAGATTTTCTGCCCGTCAGGGCGCCGCAGCTCCCAGACGATCTCGACATGCTGCTGGCGCCGCACCGCCGGCCCGACAGACACCCGACCGGCGACGGTCCACGGCTTTTCCGCCTTCTCGGCGACGGTGATCCGGGCGTTGCGCAAGGCCGCCGCCATGGCGCGGGCGAGTGACCGCGGCCCATCCCCGGGCGCGCCCGCGATGAGCGGCACCGTGACGACGGGCGAGGCCGGCTTTGCCTCGACCGGCGCTTCCTCCTGGACGAGAGCGGCAATGTGGGGGGCGTCGGCTGCCGTCCCTACGAGGTTTCCCGCGCGGTCGTAAAGATCCCAGACGATCCTGCCCGAGGCCAGCCTGCCAGCCAGGCGCCAGCTGGCGCGGTTGGCGGCGCTGGTGCTGGCGGGGGTTCCTGCTTCGCGCAGCGCGGCGGCCATCTCCTCCGCTGCCTCCGGGGCTTCCGGCGCCGGTACGACCCATACGCCGGCGCCGTCCTTGAGGGTGAGGATCGGGGCGCCAGGCGGCGGCCGGTCCTCGATGAAGGGCTGCGGCAACGGCTGACAGCCCGCGAGCCCGAGAAGCAGTAGCGCCCAAACAGCGTGCCGGATCATAGCGAGACGATGCAGCTCGCGAGGAGCGCGAGCCCGAGGAAGCCGAGGAATAGGATGAGGTGCGGCATTGGAGAGACGACGCGAGGTCAGGCTTGGATGCGTTCGGCCGCGGCCCCATCGCCGACCCGGATCTCGATCCGCTCCTTGCCCCGGCCCGGGTTTTGCCGGCGAAGCGCGATCCTTCCGATTTCGCCCGTCCGCCGCAGATGCGTCCCGCCGCACGGGACCGTGGCGAAGCCGTCGACCCGCCAGTAGCGTCGCTCCTGCCCCTTGCCGTCGAAGGCGCTGATGATCGGCTGGTCGGCGACGACGATCTCGTTCGCTTCGGCGGCGATGGCGGGAAGCAGCGGCGCCACACTCGTCGCGGTGGCGAAGTCGATCCGTGCCTTGTCGGCGGCGATGTGGGCGCCGATCTTCGCCTCGCGGCCGAGGCGCCGGCAAGCCAGCTCGAGCACTATTTCGGCGGCGAAATGGAGCCGCATCAGGCGATAGCGTCGCTCCCAATCGATCGTCACGGTGACCGGATCACCCGGTCGCAGCCCGTGATCCGGCGCGAGCCGGTAGAGAATGCGGGCTCCGTCCTTGCGTGCCTCGAGGACAGGGCGCCCGCCGATCGTACCTTCGTCGCTCTCCTGGCCGCCGGAAAAGGCATAGAAGATCGTTGCCGCAAGGACCACCTCGTTGCCGGCGACCTCTTCCACCCTGGTCTCCAGCGTGGTCCGGTACGGATCTTCCCAGAAGACCTTTCGCGTCATCGGCTCGGGCCCGTCAATTGACGACGAACTCGAGCGAGGCCTTGGAGAGCGGTTCCGCGCCGTTCGGCTTCACCTCGCTCGTGCGGCCGAGCGTCATTGCGAGCCCGTTCGGCTCGTCGAAGACGATGATGTGGATGAAGAACACCATGCCCGGCGCCGCCTCGACGGGGTTCCCGTGATACAGCATCGGCCAGTCCATCCAATTGGGCGCGAAGGTGGTCCCGAGGCTGTAGCCGCAGGCGTTGAGCCGGTGCGGGCGGTAGCCGGCGCCGTCGAGCACGCGAGCATGGGCGTCGAAGACCTCGCCGATAGGGCGGCCGGGCTTCAGCGCCGCCTCGGCGGCCAGGAGCGCGTCGACGCAGGCCTTGTGCATGTCGCGCAGCCGCGGATCGATGCGCCCGATCCCGAGCGTACGCATGAAGCAGGCGTGGTAGTGACGGTAGACGCCGGCGAACTCGAGGGTCAGCTGGTCATCGGGCGAGAGCCGGCGCCGGCCGGTGTGGTAGCGGCAGAGAAGCGCGTCGGGGCCCGAGCCGATGATGTGCTCGTTCGCCGGATCGTCGCCGCCGCCGCGGTAGACGATCCCCTGCATCGCCGCGAGAATGTCGCCCTCGAAGGCTTCCGGCTGGGCGAGCCGGATCGCTTCGGCAAGGGCTGCGTCGGCGAGTTCGGCGGCACGGCGAACGTAGAGGAGCTCGGCCGGGCTCTTCACGACCCTGAGACGGCTGACCAGCTCCGAGGCGTCGACGAGGGTGCAGAACCCGTCGAGCGCCGCTGCTAGACGCTGCCCGTTGCGGGCGGTGAGGCCGTAGGATTCCCATTCGACGCCGAGCCGTTTGCCGCGGCAGCCGAAGCCGTCCAGCATGTCGCGGAGCATCGCGGCGGGCGCGGCGTCCGGCCCGTCGATCCAGATCCGGACGTCCTCGATCACGGAGGTATGCTTCGCCTGGAGCCGGTCGGGTGCGCGGGTCAGGAGCGCCATCCGGCCGTCGCCGAGCAGCACGAGGCACTGGAAGAAGACGTAGCCGAACGTGTCGTAGCCGGTAAGGTAATAGAGACTCTCCTGCCGGAAGAGAAGGAGGCCGTCGAGCCCCTCTTTCGCCATCGCGGCGAGGGCCGCCTCTCGCCGGGCGGCGAGTTCCTCACGGGTGAAGTGCAGCGCCATCAGGTCTCCTAAGGAGGGACGTCGCCGCGCTCTGTTGCGGCGCGGCAGCCCGCCCCATATATTCGATCGCTTACCGCGTTTCAAAAGCGAACGAGCGACATGGCCCGCGTTACCGTAGAAGACTGCGTCCTCAAGGTCCCGAACCGCTTCGAGCTGGTCCTCCTCGCCGCACAACGTGCGCGCGACATCGCCGCCGGCGCACCACTTACGGTGGAGAAGGACAATGACAAGAATCCGGTGATCGCGCTGCGCGAGATCGCCGAGGAGACGATCTCGCTCGAGCATCTCAAGAGCGCCGTCGTGCGCAGCCTCCAGAAGACCGTCGAGATCGACGAGCCCGAGGAGGAGGAAGAGCCGGCGATCGAGGGCGCCGAGGCGATCTGGCCGGGCGACGTCGCGGCCCCGGCGGGCGCCGCCGACGCCGATGCGGGCGAGGAGGGCGAGCCCGGGCTCGAGGAGGAGCTCGAGGAGGACATGCTGTCGATCTCGGAGGAGCCGGAGCCCGGCGAGCTCTCCGGCGAGCCCGAGGAGGAGCTCTGAGCCCGTGACGGGCCGGCGCGCCGGCCCATGATGCGGCAATTCGAACTCGTCGAGCGCGTCCGCGCCTACGACCCCCACGCCGACGAGGACGCGCTCAACCGCGCCTACGTCTTCTCGATGAAGGCGCACGGCAGCCAGAAGCGCGCCTCGGGCGACCCCTACTTCTCCCATCCCGTCGAGGTCGCCGGCATCCTCTCGCAGATGCGCCTCGACGCCGCCTCGATCGTGACCGGGCTCCTCCACGACACGGTCGAGGACACGGTGGCGACGCTCGAGGACATCGAGCGCCTCTTCGGCCCCGACATCGCCCGCCTCGTCGACGGCGTCACCAAGCTCTCGCGCATCGAGCTCCAGTCCGACCAGACGAAGCAGGCGGAGAACTTCAGGAAGCTCCTTCTCGCGATGAGCGAGGACATCCGCGTCCTCCTCGTCAAGCTCGCCGACCGCCTCCACAACATGCGCACGCTCCGCTTCATCAAGGACCCGGAGAAGCGGCGCCGCATCGCGCGCGAGACGATGGACATCTACGCCCCGCTCGCCGAGCGGATCGGGATGCACCAGATGAAGGACGAGCTCGAGGACCTCGCCTTCGCCGAGCTCTACCCCGAGGCGCGCGAGAGCATCATCGCGCGCCTCGCGTTCCTCAAGGAGAAGGGGAGCGCCCTCGTCGAGCAGATCGAGGCGGAGCTGCGCGAGACGCTGACGAAGGGCGGCGTCGCGGCCCAGGTCTCGGGGCGCGAGAAGACGCCCTACTCGATCTGGCGCAAGATGCAGAGGAAGAACGTCGCGTTCGAGCAGCTCTCGGACATCATGGCGTTCCGCGTCGTCGTCGACGACCTTCCGTCCTGCTACAACGCCCTGGGCGTCATCCACAGCGCCTACCCGGTCGTCCCCGGAAGGTTCAAGGACTACATCTCGACGCCGAAGCCCAACGGCTACCAGTCGCTCCACACCGGCGTCATCGGCCCCGAGCGCCAGCGCATCGAGGTGCAGATCAGGACGCGCGACATGCACGACGTCGCCGAGCTCGGCGTCGCCGCGCACTGGAGCTACAAGCAGGGGACGCCCAACACCGAAGGCCGGCAGTACCGGTGGCTGCGCGAGCTCCTCGACATCCTGGAGCACGCCTCGGGCCCCGAGGAGTTCCTCGAGCACACCAAGCTCGAGATGTTCCAGGACCAGGTCTTCTGCTTCACGCCGAAGGGCGACCTCATCGCGCTGCCGCGCGGCGCCACGCCCGTCGACTTCGCCTACGCGGTGCACAGCGAGGTGGGCGACACCTGCGTCGGCGCCAAGGTGAACGGGCGGCTCGTGCCGCTCCGCACGCAGCTCGCGAACGGCGACCAGGTCGAGATCGTCACCTCGAAGACGCAGACGCCGTCGCCGACGTGGGAGCGCTTCGTCGTCACCGGCAAGGCGCGCGCCCGCATCCGCCGCTTCATCCGCCTCCAGCAGCGCCAGCAGTACCTCGATCTCGGCCGCTCGATCCTGCAGAAGGCGTTCCGGCAGGAGGGGCACGAGCTGCAGGAGACGCGGCTCGAGGAGGCGCTCAAGAAGTTCGGCGTGCCGACGCTCGAGGACCTCTACGCCAAGGTCGGCGAGGGGCACGTGACGGGCCGCGAGGTGGTGCACGCGATCTTCCCGCCGAAGCAGGAGGGCAAGCCCGCGAAGGTGGTGCCGCTCTCGCGCGCGCGGAAGAAGGCGTCGGCCGAGAACGCGGTGCCGATCCGCGGCCTCATCCCCGGCATGGCGGTGCATTTCGCCGGGTGCTGCCACCCGCTGCCGGGCGACCGGATCGTCGGCATCGTGACGACGGGGAAGGGCGTCACCATCCACACGATCGACTGCGAGACGCTCGAGAGCTTCGCCGACGCGCCGGAGCGCTGGCTCGACGTCGCGTGGAACGCCGGGCGCGACGGCGAGAAGTCGGTGCATGTGGGGCGGATCGACGTGACGCTCGGCAACGAGCCGGGGAGCCTCGGCAGCCTCACGACGATCATCGGCAAGAACGGCGGCAACATCACGAAC
>JADGGZ010000107.1 GCA_019689675.1 Rhodospirillales bacterium
GCTGCTCCGGCACGGCAGCGAGGCGCAGAAGCGCGAGTACCTGCCGAAGATCGCCTCGGGCGAGCTTCGTCTGCAGGCCTTCGGCGTCACCGAGCCCACCACCGGCTCCGACACGACGAAGCTGAAGACGCGCGCCGTGCGCGACGGCGATTACTACGTCGTCAACGGCCAGAAGGTCTGGACCTCGCGCGCCTTCTACTCCGACCTGATGCTGCTCCTCGCGAGGACCACGCCCGCGGATCAGGTCCGGCGCAAGACCGAGGGCCTCTCCGTCTTCATCGTCGACATGCGCGAGGCGCGCGGCAACGGGCTCGAGATCCGGCCGCTCAAGGCGATGGTCAACCACAACACGACGGAAGTCTTCTTCGACGGGCTGCGCGTCCCGGCGCGCAACCTCATCGGCGAGGAGGGGCAGGGCTTCCGCTACATTCTCGACGGCATGAACGCCGAGCGCATCCTCGTCGCCTCGGAGTCGCTCGGCGACGGGCGCTGGTTCGTCAAGAAGGCGGTCGACTATTCGCGCGAGCGGAACGTGTTCGGCCGTCCGATCGGGCAGAACCAGGGCATCCAGTTCCCGATCGCGCGCGCCTACGCCGATCTGCAGGCCGCCGAGCTGGTGCTGCGCCGCGCCTGCGCCCTCTTCGAGGCCGGCCGCAACTGCGGCGCGGACGCCAACATGGCGAAGCTCCTGACCTCGGAGGCCGCATGGCGCGCCGCCGAGGCGTGCCTGCAGACGCATGGCGGATTCGGCTTCGCGCGCGAGTACGACGTCGAGCGCAAGTGGCGGGAGACGCGGCTCTATCAGATCGCGCCGATCTCCTCGAACCTCATCCTCGCCTATATCGGCGAGCACGTGCTCGGGATGCCGCGCTCCTATTGAGCGCGGCGCTCCCGCCTTTTCGCTCCGGCGCCTACTGCTTCAGAAGGTCGCGGCCGATGATCAGCTTGAGGATGTGATTGCTGCCGGCGGAGATCCGGTCGACGCGCGCGTCCGCATAGGCGCGCGCGATCGGGTAGTCCCAGATGTAGCCCCATCCGCCGAAGAACTGGAGGCAGCGGTCGATGACCTGGCCTTCGAGCTCGGTGATGCGCAGCTTCGCGGCCGCGGCCTCGACCGTCGTGAGCTGCCCCTTGAGGTGCTTGGCGATGCAGTGCTCGAGGAAGGCGTTGTGCACCAGCGCGCTCGACCAGAGATCGGCGAGCTCGAACTGGGTGTTCTGGAACTCCGACACCTTCTTGCCGAAGGCCTCGCGCTCCTTGACGTAGTCGATCGTCCACTCGAGCGCGCGCCAGGTCATCGCCATGCCGCGCACGCACGAGCTGAGGCGCTCCTGCACGAGGAGCTCCATGAGGTGATAGAAGCCGCGGTTCTCCTGGCCGAGGAGGTTGCTGCAGGGCACGCGCACCTCGTCGAAGAAGAGCTCGACCGTATCCTGCGCCTTGCGCCCGATCTTCTTCAGCATCCGCCCGCGCGAGAAGCCGGGGCGGTCGGTCTCGACCAGAAGGAGGCTGATTCCCTTGCCGCGCGGCGCCGGATCGGTCTTGCAGGCGAGCACGACGAGATGCGCCTGTTGGCCGTTGCTGATGAAGACCTTCTGCCCCTTGATGACGTAGTGGTCGCCGTCGCGCCGGGCCGTCGTGCGCATCGCCTGGAGGTCGCTGCCGGCCGAGGGCTCGGTCATCGCGATCGCCCCGATGACCTCGCCGGACGCCATCTTCGGCAGCCACTTGCGCTTCTGCTCCTCGGTGCCGAAGCGGGCGATGTACGGAACGACGATGTCGGAATGGCCGGAGAAGGCCGGGCCGCCGCCGCCGGCGCGCGTCATCTCCTCGGTCACGATGACGCTGTGGAGGAAGTCGCCGCCGAAGCCGCCGTACTCTTCCGGCAGGTCGCAGGCGAGAAGGCCCGCCGCGCCGGCTTTGCGCCAGACCTCGGGCGGCACCGTGCCGGCCGCTTCCCACTCCTCGCGATGCGGCAGCAACTCCTCCTCGACGAAGCGGCGCACCGTGTCGCGGAAGATGCGGTGCTCCTCGCCCATCAACCCGTCAGCAATCATCAACGCCCGATCTCCTTTCGAAAGAACTTCCCGTCCGCTGCGGCGCGTCCGTCCTCACTCGGCGATGCCGAGCTCCTGCAGGATCTTCTGCCGGTCCTGGTCGAGGTCGGGCGCGACGCGGCGCGTCTTCCGGTCCTCGAAGGCGCTCATCTTCAGCGGATTGCCGACGAGCTTGACGGGTCCCAGAACGGGGTCGATCGCCTCGACGAGCATGTTGCGCGCCGCGACCTGCGGATGCGCGAGCGCCTGCGCGATGTCGTTGATCGGACCCGCCGGGACGCCGACGCGCTCGAAGAGCTCGCACCAGTGCGCCGTCGGGCGCCCGACGAGCACGGACTCGATCTCCTGGTGCAGCGCGACGCGGTTCCGGACGCGCAGCTCGTTCGTTTCGTAGAGCGGGCTCGTGGCGAGGTCGGGACGGCCGAGCGTCTCGCAGAGAAGCCTGAACAGCTTGTCGTTGCCGCAGGCGACCGTCAGGTGGCCGTCCGCGGTCCGGAACGCCTCGAAGGGCACGATCGCCGGATGCATCGCCCCGAGGCGCTTGCCGATCTGCCCGGTCATGACGTAGCGGGAGACGACGCTCTCGAGCATCGCGAGAAGGCAGTCGAACATCGCGATGTCGACCTTCGTCGCCTCGCCGGTGCGCTCGCGATGCAGCAGCGCCGCGTTCACCGCGACGGCGGAGTACACCCCGGAGCCGACGTCGGCGATCGAGATGCCGACGCGGCACGGCCCGCCGTCCGGCTCGCCGGTGACGCTCATCATCCCGGAGAGGCCCTGGATCACCATGTCGTAGGCGGGGCGCTGCGTGTCGGGGCCGGAATGGCCGTAGCCGGACGTGGCGACGTAGATCAGCCGCGGATAACGGGCGTGCAGCGTCTCCCAGCCGTAGCCGAGCTTCTCCATGACGCCCGGGCGGAAATTCTCGGCGATGACGTCCGCCTTCTCGAGCAGGCGCTCGAAGATCTCGCGGTCGCGCGGCGCCTTGAGGTCGAGCGCGATCGACTCCTTGTCGCGGTTGACCGACCCGAAATAGCAGGGACGTCCATTGACGAACGGTCCGTACTGGCGGGAATCGTCGCCCTTCCCCGGCGGCTCCACCTTGATGACGCGCGCGCCGAGCTCGGCCATCAGCATCGTGCAGTAGGGCCCCGCGAGCACCCGCGTCAGATCGACGACGGTGATGCCCGAGAGCGGTCCTTTCCTGGCAGCGTTCATCGTCACCTTCGCGGGATCGAGGACGGCGCGCGCCGGGCGCCCGGTCCGACGCGGCGGCGCCGGAAAGGCGCGTCTTCGCGCACGGTTTCTCGAATACTCGTTTCCTTATGAGAATTCAATTCTCGTCCACGGCACTGCGGCCGCACAGCGGAGCCTCTCGCGGAAATCGCGACAAACTGCTGAGCAAAACGCCGGCGCGCCCGTGAAAGCGCCCCGTTGCGCTCGCGGCGTCGGTTCCGTATTCTTCATTCGAAATCACAATTCTCAGTTATGAATTCGGCCCTCCCTTGCGGGAGCCCGGATCGCCAATTGACGAGGGGAGTTCGCCCGTGAAGACCCGTCCTGGATCCTTCCTGCGTTCCACCGCCCTGGCTGCCGCGCTCGGCATCGCCGCCTCTATCCCGGCAGCGGCGCAAATCTCCGACGACGTGGTCCGCCTCGGGCTCCTGCTCGACCTCAACGGCCCCTACAGCGACGCCTCCGGCCAGGGCGCGATCGAGGCCGCACGGATGGCGATCGAGGATTTCGGCGGCGCGGTGCTCGGCAAGAAGATCGATCTTCTCGTCGCCGACCACCAGAACAAGGCGGACCTCGCCTCGGCATTGGCGCGCGAATGGATCGACACGAAGCAGCTCGACGCGATCCTCGACACCAACGGCACCGCGCCGGCGCTCGCGGTCCAGGAGCTCGCGCGGCAGCGCAACTTCGTCGCGATCTTCACCAGCGCCGCGGCGCTGCGCCTCACCAACGAGAGCTGCGCGCCGACGACCATCCACTACGCCTACGACACCTACGCGCAGTCGCGCACGACGGCCGAGGCGCTGGTGCGGGAAGGCTACGACACCTGGTACTTCATCGCGCTCGACTCGGCCTTCGGCGTCGAGATCGTGCGCGACGCGAGCGAGGTGGTCGAGCAGCTCGGCGGCAAGGTGCTGGGCGTCGTCAAGCACCCGCTCGCGACGACCGACTACTCGTCCTTTCTCCTCGCCGCGCAGAGCTCGGGCGCCAAGGTCATCGGCGTCGGCAACGCCGGCAACAACACGATCGACCTCATCAAGAACGCCCGCGAGTTCGGGATCACGGGCCGGCAGCAGATCGCGACGCTCTATGCGCTCATCAACACGCCGCACGCGATCGGGCTCGAGGCGGCGCAGGGAATGGTCGTCACCGAGGCGTTCTACTGGGATCTCGACGACGAGACGCGCGCCTGGTCGAAGCGCTTCTTCGAGCGGCGCAAGGCGATGCCGAACGCCGCGCAGGCGAGCGTCTACTCGGCCGCGATGCACTATCTGAAGGCGGTTGAGGCGGCCGGCACCGACGAGACGACGGCGGTCATGAAGAAGATGCGCGAGACGCCCGTGCAGGACTTCTTCGCGCGCAACGGCAAGATCCGCGAGGACGGCCGGATGGTCCACGACATGTACTTCCTCGAGGTGAAGTCGCCGGCCGAATCGAAGGGGCCGTGGGACATCTACAAGCTGCGCGCCACGATTCCCGGCGACAAGGCGTTCCTGCCGCTGGAGAAGTCGCGCTGCCCGCTGGTGAAGAAGTAGCGCAGAGGGCAAGGCGCGCGGGGAGCGAGAGGCATGAGCACCCGAGGTCCTGAAGCGGAGCCGCCGACCTTTCCGAACTTCATCGCCGACCTGGCACGCCGCCTCGGCGAGAAGCCGGCGCTGGCCGGCGACCGTCTGACGCTGTCCTTCGCCGATCTCGACCGCCGCAGCGCTTCCGTCGCCGCCGGGCTCGAGCGGATCGGGGTGCGGCACGGCGACCGCGTCGCGATCTGGCTGCCCAACATCCCGGAATGGATGGAGGCGTTCCTCGCCTGCGCCCGCCTCGGCGCGATCGTGGTGGCGCTCAACACGCGCTTCCGGTCGCGCGAGGTCGGCGACATCCTGCAGCGCTCGGGCACCAAGGCGCTGGTGTTCTGGCCCGGCTACAAATCGGCCCCGTTCATCGATGTTCTCGCCGACATCGATGCCGCCGCGCTCGAACGGCTGGAGGCGCTGGTGCTCTACGGGGGCGAGGCCGAGACCGTGCGGCTCCCCGCATCGCTCGATGGCCGGCTGACCGTCGCCTACGAGGCGCTCGGCCGGCACGGCACGCACGGCCCCGCCACCGTGTCGCCCGAGGACGGCTGCCTCATCTACACGACCTCCGGCACGACGAGCCTGCCGAAATTCGCCCTCCACTCGCACCGCTCGCTCGTCGAGCACAGCCGGGATCTCGCTGCCGCGCCGGGAAGCTACGGCACGCCCGGGAGCGTCGGCCTCACTTTGATGCCGCTCTGCGGCGCCTTCGGCATGACGCAGGCCCTGGGCGCGCTCGCGGGCGGCGCCACCACGCACCTGCCGCTCGCCTTCGACCCGGCGCAGTCCGCGCGCATCATCCGCGCGCACAACGTCACCAACATGGCCGGCGTCGACGAGGTCTTCTACCGGCTCCTCGAGCAGGTGCCGGAGAACCCGGCCTTCCCGAGCCTCCGCTACGTCCCCTTCGGGTCCTTCAACGGCTCCGCCGAAGAGTTCATCCGCAAGGCCGATCCGCGCGGACTCCGCGGCGTCGGCGCCTACGGCATGTCGGAGTTCCAGGGCCTGTTCTCGCTGCAGCCCGCCGACGCCAGCCCCGAGCGCCGCGCGACCGGCGGCGGCATCCCGGTGAGCCCCCGTGCGCGGATCCGCGTTCGCGATCCGGAGACGGGCGCGCTCTTGCCGCACGACACGCCGGGCGAGCTCGAGGTGAAGGCGCCGAGCATGATGCTCGGCTATTTCGGCGACGAGAAGGCGACGCGCGCCGCCTTCACCGAGGACGGCTTCATCCGCACGGGCGACCTCGGCACCACCACTGCCGACGGCGGCCTCACCTTCATCTCGCGGATGAACGACACGCTGCGCCTCAGCGGCTTTTTGGTAAGCCCGGCAGAGATCGCCCAGCATGTCGAGGAGCATCCCTCGGTCGCCGAGTGCCAGGTGGTGGGCGCGCATTCCCCGGACGGGTTCCGCCCGGTCGCCTTCGTCGTGCTGCGCGAGGGCGCCGCGCTCGACGAGGCGGCGCTCACCGAGCATTGCGCGCGATCGCTGGCGAAGTTCAAGGTGCCGGTGCGCTTCGTTCCGCTCGCCGAGTTCCCGGCGACGGACGGACCCAACGGGCGCAAGGTTCAGCGCAACGTCCTGCGCGCGATGGCGCAGGACCTGCTGCGCTGACCGGCGGCGCGTGCCGTGCCCCGCGCGCGGGTCAGTCGCCGGTGAAGACCGGCTTGCGCTTCTCGAGGAACGCGGCGCGGCCCTCTTGATGGTCGCGCGAGAGCAAGAGCGCGCTCTGAGCCTCGCGCTCCCAGTCGAGGAGCTCGTCGAGCCCGCGGGCGAAATGCGCCTTCGTGTAGGCGGCCGCGAGGGGCGCCCCTTCCGCGAGGATCGCCGCTCGCGCGTGCGCCGCCTCGAGCGCCTTCCCCTTCTCGACGACGCGATCGACGAGCCCGACGCGCAGCGCTTCGACGGCATCGATCGGCTCGGCGTAGAGCAGCATCTGCTTGGCATAGCCCTCGCCGACGCGGCGCGGCAGGGTGTGGAGGAGCCCGAAATCGCCGATCAGGCCGAGCCGCGCGAAGCTCGCCACGAAGCGCGCGTCCTTGGCCGCGATGATCGTATCGCAGGCGAGCGCGAGGCCGATTCCGGCGCCCGCCGCCCAGCCTTCGACGGCGGCGATGATCGGCTTCGAGGATTTGACCATGAGGCGCACGAGGTGATGCGACCTGCGGAACCGCTCCCTTCCGACGGCGAGGCCCGTCACCTCCGCCATGCTATCGATGTCGCCGCCGGAGCAGAACGACGTGCCGGCGCCGGTCAGCACGATCGCGCGCACCGTCTTGTCCGCCTCGAGGCGCTCGAAAGCCTCGATGAGCGCGATCCGGAGCGGCAGCGCCAGCGCGTTTCGCTTCGCCGGATTGTTCAGCGTCAGGGTGACGACCGCCCCCTCGCGTGCCTCGATCAGCATCGTGTGATCCTTTCGCGTTTTCGCACAGGGAGATAGCAGAGATGTCCACCAGCCACGAGCGCCCGGAAGCCGGCGCCCCCGAGACGACACCGGTGAAGACGGAGCTGCGCGACGGCGTCGGCATCATCTCGCTCGACCGCCCGCGGGTGCACAACGCGCTCAACGACGCGGCGCGCGCCGCGCTCAGCGCGGCGTTCCGCTGGGCGCGGGAGGAGGAGGCGGTCCGCGCGGTTCTGCTCCGCGGCGAGGGCCGCTCCTTCTGCTCCGGGCGCGACCGCGGGCGCTTCCTCGAGCCCGCCGAGCATTCCTCGCATCTCGGGCTCATCGAGGCCGCCCAGCAAGTGCGCCTCGATCAGCTCGGCATCGGAAAGCCGATCATCGGCGCGCTGCAGGGTCACGTCATCGGCGCGGGCGCCGAGCTCGCGATCGGCTGCGACATGCGGATCGCGGCCGACGACATGAAGCTGAGCTTCCCCGAGGTCGGGTTCGGCGTCGTCGCCGATACCGGCTCCTCGACGCTCCTCACCGCCCTCGTCGGCCCGGCGCGCGCGAAATGGCTGCTCTTGTCGGGGCAGCGGATCGGCGCCGAAGAGGCGCTCGCCTGGGGGCTCGTCGAATGGGTGGTGCCACGCGATCAGCTCGACGCGCGCGCCTTCGAGCTGGCGCAGCTTCTCGCCCGCCAGCCGCCACGCGCGATGGCGCGTCAGAAGGCGCTCATCGACGTGCAATTCGAGACGGAAGTCCGCCGAGGCCTCGAGCGCGAGATGCTGACCCAGCTCGGCCTCTTCGAAGGCGAGGAATTCGCACAGCTGCAGCGCTCGAAGCCTTGAGCCGCAGCGTCATCGCCGCCGGATCTCCTCGATCCGGTCGGCGCCGAGCGCGGGCGGAGCGCGCCGGACCGGCGGGCGCTTCCCGTCGAAGCGCAGCGGCATGGCGACGAGCTGCATCGCGCCGTCCGGCGTCGGCGTCACCATGCCGAGCGCCTTCGTCTGCGGGTGGTTCAGGACCTCGCTCACGGTCTGCAGCGGCGCGCAGGGCACGCCCGCCTCGTCGAGCTTCTCGACCCAATGCGCGGCGGGCGCCGTGCCGATCACCTCGTCGAGGAGCCCGTTGAGCGCGACGCGGTTGGTGACGCGGTCGGGATTCGTGCGGAACCGCGGGTCCTCCGCCCATTCCGGCCGCCCGATGGTCGCGCAGAGCCGCCGGAAGAGATTGTCGTTGCCGGCGGCGATGATGATGTACCGGTCCTGCGCCTTGTACGCCTTGTAGGGCGCGAGCATCGGCGTTTCCGAGCCGCTCCTGCCGGGCTCCCGTCCGGAGGCGAGGCTGTTGGCGATCGGCACGGTCATCCAGGCGAGCGCGGTCTCGTAGAGCGACGCATCGATCGTGCAGCCTTCGCCCGTCTCGCGGCGCCGCAGGAGCGCCGCGAGGATGCCGATGACGCACCAGAGGCCGGCGCCCATGTCGATGATCGAGGGCCCCACGCGGACGGGCGGACGCTCCGGCTCGCCGGTCACGCTCATGATGCCGGCGAAGGCCTGCATCAGCGGGTCGTACCCGGTGCGCTCGCGCAGCGGCCCGATGCTGCCGAAGGCGCCGAGATTGCAGTAGACGAGCGCGGGGTTCTCGCGGCGCAGGGTCTCGGCGTCGAGCCCGAATTTCTCGACCATGCCCGGCCGCATGTTCTGGAGCACGACGTCGGCCTGCGCCATCAGCCCGCGCAGGCGCTTCTGCTCCGCCGGGTTCTTGATGTCGATCGCGACGGAAAGCTTGTTCCGGTTGAGGCTCTGGAAGGTCGCGGAGGCGCCGTGCCAGAACGGCGGCCCCCATTGCCGCGCGTCGTCGCCCCCGCTCGGGTTCTCGACCTTGACGACCGTCGCGCCGAGATCGGCGAGCGCCTGTCCAGCGAACGGCGCCGCCACGCTGTGGCCGAGTTCCACCGCCATGACGCCGCTCAGCGGCAGATGAGCCTCCGTCTTCGTTCGCGATGCTTCAGCCGTCATTCTCTCGGCGCCTTCGTTGAATTCTCCGCGGGCGCGGCACGCCGGTAACCCGGATGCCGCGCCGGCGGGATCGAGACTATTCCGCGAGCCAGACCGTCGAAAGGTCGAGGTTGAGCGCCTGGATCGGCGTCACCTTCCAGCCTTTGAGCTTCGCGTCCGTCACGACGATCCGCTCTGCCCAGAACAGCGGGGCGTAGTAGGCCTGCTCCATCACCCGCTTCTCGATCTGGCGCAGGATCGCCCGGCGCGCGGCGGGGTCCGCCTCGGAGCGCTGCTTGTCGAAGAGCTCGTCGAGCTCGCGGTCGATGTAGCGCGCGGTGTTGAACGGCGTCTTGTCCTTCGACTGGTACTTCGAGAGGACGATCGTGGGGTCGTCGCTCATCTCGGCGATCGCGTCCATGAGGACGTCGAACGTGCCGTTCGCGCGCTCGGCCACCCAGGCGGGGTTCTGCAGCATCTTCTGCTCGACCTGCACGCCGATCCGCCGCCACTGGTCGATGACCCACGTGCCGACCGTGACGTACGGCTCGCCGACGCCGCGGTTCGACATCGTGAACTTGAGGTTCGGCACGCCGGCCTCGGCGAGGAGGCGCTTCGCCTCGGCGCGCCGCGCCTCGATGTCCTTGCCCCAGCCGGGCAGCGCCTCGAGCTCGGCCTCGCTCGGCGCCAGCTCGTAGCCGGGGCGCAGGAGCGCGCCGACCGGGCCCATGAACGTGACCTTCCCGATGGGACCGCTGCCCGCCCAGCGGTCGAGCGCGAGGTTGAGCGCGCGGCGCACGCGCGGGTCGTTGAACGGCGCCCGCTCGACGTTGAAGGTCACCTTGATCATGGTGACCATCGGCGAGGTCTGCACGTCGACGTCCTTGCCCCGCGCCTGCACCAGGCGGTCGCGCTGCTGCGGCGTCATCGAGCGGAACTCGGCGTGGATCTGGCCGGACTGCAGGGCATTGAGGATCGCGGTGCCGGTCATGTAGTGGATCCGGAACCCGTCGAGATAGGGCTGCCCCTTCATGAAGTAGCCGTCGAAGCGCGTCCCTTCCCACGTCGCCCCCGGGACCCGCGAGACGAACTTGAAGGGGCCTGTTCCCATCACCTCCTTCTCGGGATAGCGCGGATCGGCCTCGAGCTTCGCGGCGCTGTAGATGCAGTTGAACGGGTTCGCGAGGATGTCGAGGATCGCGACCTCGCGCTCCGACAGGCGGATGACGACCGTCTCCGCGTCCGTCGCCTCGATCGAGGTGACGCGCGAGAAGAAGGGCGCGCGCGCGGAGACGATCCCCTGGGGCGGCTTGCGGATGCGCTCGAGCGACGCCGCGACGTCCTTCGCCGTGAGCGCGGAGCCGTCGTGGAACTTGACGTTCTGCCGGATCTTGAAGACGAGCGTGCGGCCGTCGTCCGAGATCGTCCAGCTCTCGGCGAGATCGCCGATGATCTTGGGATAGGACTGGGGATCGTAGCGGACGAGCGTCGAGTAGTGCGGCGAAAGGCTGCTGAGGTTGTAGACCGTCGTCGACGCGTGGCAATCCGTCGAGGCCGGCTCGGCGAGAACGGCCTCCTGGAGCGTTCCGCCGCGCCGCGGCGTCTCGGCCGAAACCGCGGACTGGCCCGCCATCACGAGCAGCGCGGAAAGCGCCGCCACCTTCATCGTCCTCGCCATCGGATCCTCCTGATCTCGTTTTCTCGCGCGGCTCACGCCCCGCCGTACTCGAAAGCGCCGTTGTTCAATGCGACGACGTCCCGCTCGACCACGCGCGCGCGGAACGCCGCCTTGCCCGGCTCGGGCTTCCAGATCTCGACGCGGATCGTCTCGCCCGGGAACACCGGCGCCGAGAAGCGAACGTCGAGGCGCCGGAACCGCGCGGGGTCGTAGTCGCAGAGCGTCTTGAGGAGCGCGTGCCCGGCGATCGCCCACGACGCCGCTCCGTGCAGGATCGGGCGCGGGAAGCCGCCGGCGCGCGCCACCGCCGGGTCGGCGTGGAGCGGGTTGTAGTCGCCGGAAAGCCGGTAGATGAGCGCCGCCTGCGGCACCGTCGGCAGGTCGCAGACGAGGTCGGGCGCGCGCTCGGGGATCGGCGCGGGCGCCTTGACCGGTCCGGAGGGCCCGCCGAAGCCGCCGTCGCCGCGGCAGAAGATCGTGTTGGTGACGGTGCAGAGCGGCGCCCCGCTCGCCGCGTCGAAGACGTCGCGGCTGGTATAGATGAGCGCGCCCTTCTCCGCGCCCTTGTCGACGATCGCGTCGATCTTGAGCCGGCCGACGACCTTGCCTTCGACGGGCAGCGGGCGATGGAGGACGATCCCCTGCTCGCCGTTGAGAAGCCGCTTCCAGTCGATGCCGAAGGCGGGGTCCTTTGCCCAGAACCCCGGGTAGCCGAGGACGCCGCCGAAGCTCGGCAGCGCCTCGAGCCCCTCCTCGTAGACGAACCGGAGCTGCTGGGGGTCGGTCGGATCGTGTCCGAGCCCGACCCCGAGCGCGTAGAGGATCGCGTCCTTCTTGGTGAACTCGTGCTCGACGTCCGCGAACCGCCAGTTGATGAGGCGGTCGTAGTCGATTGCCATCAGATGGGATCCCAGCAGAACACGTCGCCGGAGCGCTCGAGCGGGAAGAACGAGCTCTTGAGCGCCGGCAGCATGTGCTCGGCCATCGTCTGCGGCGTCCAGCCTTCGCTGCGATGCACGCTGCGGATCGGCCGCGGCTGGCTGAAGAGGAAGATCTCGTTCTTGCGCGAGCCGAAGATCTGCCCCGTGACGCCCTTCGAGAGATCGCTCGCGAGGAACACGGCGAGAGGCGCGATCTTCGCGGCGCTCATCTCCTTGACGCGCTCGACGCGCTTCTTCTCCTCCGGCGTGTCGGTCGGGATGGTGCCGACGAGCCGGCTCCAGGCGAACGGCGAGATGCAGTTGGAGCGCACGTTGAAGCGCGCCATGTCGAGCGCGAGCGATTTCGAGAGCCCGACCACGCCGAGCTTCGCCGCGGCGTAGTTCGCCTGCCCGAAATTGCCGACGAGGCCCGAGGTCGAGGTGAAGTGGACGTAGCTGCCGCTCTGCTGCTCGCGGAAGTACGAGGCCGCCGCGCGCGAGACGTTGAAGTAGCCGTTGAGATGGACGTCGATGACCATCTGCCAGTCGACGTGCGACATCTTGTGGAAGATGCGGTCGCGCAGGAACCCGGCGTTGTTGATGACCGCGTCGATCCGGCCGAACGTGTCGACCGCCTGCTTCACCATGCGCTCGGCGGCGGCCGGGTCGGTGATGCTCTCGGTGTTGACGACGGCGCGCCCGCCGGCGGCGCGGATCTCCGACACGACCTCCTCGGCGGGGCCAGCGCTCACGCCCTCGCCCTCGGGGCTGACGCCGAGGTCGTTCACGACCACCGCGCCACCCTCCTTCGCGGCGAGCAGCGCGATCTCGCGCCCGATCCCGCGACCCGCACCCGTCACCAGGACGACCTTGCCTTCCAAGCACCCGGACATCGACTCAGCCTTTCTCCTTGTCTGGCTCAGCTTACGAAGCCGCCGTCACGCGGCCAAGGGAAATTCGCTATAGAGAACACGAATTCTCAATTTTGCCGGAGCCGCGCGGCTCGCCCCCCGGCCCGCCCCCCCCCCCCCCCCGCGCCCCCCCCCCCACCCCCCC
>JADGGZ010000108.1 GCA_019689675.1 Rhodospirillales bacterium
GGCCTCGCCGGCCGCGAGAACAGGCTGAGCGACGCCGAGCGCGAGCGCGGCGGCAACCAGAAGGCGCTTCATCAGGGCTTCTCCATCGGCGCGCCGGCGCCGGCAAGTTTCGGTCCGCCTTTGCCGAGGACGGCGGCACTGATGCTCGTGGGCAGCGGAAGCGGGCGCTCCAGGACCCCGATCAGCGGGACCAGGATGAGGAAGTGGAAGAAGTACCAGAAGGTGGCGATCCGGCCGATAAGGATGAACTTGCCCTCCGGCGGGTTGGCCCCGACCCAGGTGAGGACGACGCAGTCGATCACGAGCAGCCAGAAGAACCACTTGTAGACGGGCCGGAACCGCGCGCTCCGCACGCGGGAGCGGTCGAGCCACGGCAGCGCGAACAGGATCAGGATCGCACCGAACATCGCCACGACGCCGAGCAGCTTGTTCGGGATCGCGCGGAGGATCGCGTAGAACGGCAGGAAGTACCACTCCGGCACGATGTGCGGCGGCGTCACGAGCGGATTGGCCGGCTCGTAGTTTGCCGGGTCGCCGAGGAAGTTCGGCGCGTAGAAGACCATGGCCGCATAGACGAGCAGGAACACGGCGAGCCCGTACATGTCCTTGATCGTGTAGTACGGGTGGAAGGGGATCGAATCCTGCGGTCCCTTGCGGTCGATGCCGAGCGGGTTGTTGGAGCCGTGCTGGTGCAGGGCGACGAGGTGCAGCACGACCACGCCGACGATGACGAACGGCAGCAGGTAGTGGAGCGAGAAGAAGCGGTTGAGCGTCGGGTTGTCGACGGTGAACCCGCCCCAGAGCAGCGTCACGATGTCCTCGCCGATCCACGGGATGGCCGAGAACAGGTTGGTGATCACCGTGGCGCCCCAGTAGCTCATCTGGCCCCAGGGAAGGACATAGCCCATGAAGGCAGTCGCCATCATGAGGATCAGGATGACGACGCCGAGCATCCACAAGAGCTCGCGCGGCTCCTTGTAGGAGCCGTAATAGAGCCCGCGGAAGATGTGGATGTAAGTCGCGATGAAGAAGAAGGATGCGCCGTTCATATGAATGTAGCGCATCAGCCAGCCGAAATTCACGTCGCGCATGATGCGCTCGACCGAATCGAACGCGAGATCCTTGTGCGGCGTGTAGTGCATCGCGAGAAAGATGCCGCTGAAGATCATGATCACGAGCATGATCCCGGCGAGCGATCCGAAGTTCCACCAGTAGGAAAGGTTCCGCGGCGTCGGGTACTGGTGCAGCTCGTGATCGAGAAACGTGAAGACGGGAAGGCGATGGTCGATCCATCGCACGAGGCGGTTCTGGGCGACGGGGGCAGCCATGGCGCGCTCAACCGATCCGAATGGTGGTATCGCTGGTGAAGGTGTACTGCGGCACGGTCAGGTTCGCGGGAGCCGGTCCCTGCCGAATGCGCCCGGAGGTGTCGTACACCGAGCCGTGGCAGGGGCAGAACCAGCCCCCGAACTCGCCGCGCGCATCGCCGGTCTTCTGCCCGAGCGGGATGCAGCCGAGATGCGTGCACACGCCGACGACGACGAGCCATTCCGGCTTCTGCACGCGCGCCTCGTCGGGTTCGGGATCGGGAAGCGCATTGACGTCCACTTGGCGCGCCTTCTCGATCTCCTCCGGCGTCCGGTGATCGATGAAGACCGGCTTGCCGCGCCAGATCACGGTGACGCGCTGCCCGGGCTGGATCGGCGCGAGATCGACGTCGGTCGTCGAGAGCGCGAGCGTGTCCTTTGCCGGATTGAGCGAATCGATGAAGGGCCAGACCGCCGCGCCGGCGCCTACAACGCCGGTCGCCACAGCCGTCAGGGTCAGGAAGTCGCGCCGAGTCGGTTGGCCCGACGCATGGGGGTTCGCGGTATCCGCCATCGACAAATCCTCATCCTCACCGCCGGGCGGATGCCCGGAAAGCCGGCGCGAAGCTATAAAGTTGAACCGGCGGGGCCATGCGACACGAGGCCGCAGAACATCTGTCCGCCAGCCAGGAAAAGCGGGACGGGTATAATCGAAACAAGGCGATGCGCCTAGCCCTCTTTCAGCCCGACATTCCGCAAAATGCCGGCGCCCTCCTTCGCCTCGGTGCGTGCCTCGGCGTCGGGGTCGACATCATCGAACCTTGCGGCTTTCTTCTCGACGACAAACGGCTGCGTCGTGCGGGCATGGACTATCTCGCCGCGGTCGATTGGCGTCGGCACAACTCGTGGGCGGCGTTCCGCGACATGCGGCGCGGCCGAATCGTCTTGCTGACGACTTCTGGGGAGGTGCCCTACTACGCCTTCGCGTTCGCGGCCGACGACACGATCATGGTCGGCAGCGAATCCTCGGGCGTGCCGCCCGAAGTCGCCGCATCCTGCAACGCGCGGCTCGCCATCCCGATGCGACCCGGGATGCGGTCGCTCAACGTGGCGCTCGCGGCCGCGCTCGTGATCGGCGAGGCGCTACGCCAGACGGAGGGTTTCCCGTGAAGGAGCGTGCCCGGACCTGGTTCGAGGAATTGCGCGACCGCATCTGCGCCGCGTTCGAGGCGATAGAGGACGCCTATGCGGCTGCGCGCCCTGAGGAAGGCCCGGCCGGGCGCTTCGAGCGCAAGGCCTGGGAGCGGCCGGGCGGCGGCGGTGGCGTCATGGCGCTGATGCGGGGGCGCGTCTTCGAGAAGGTCGGGGTCAACGTCTCTACCGTCTGGGGCGAGTTCGCGCCGGACTTCCGCGGCCAGATCCCCGGGGCGGAGGAAGACCCGCGCTTCTGGGCGAGCGGCATTTCGCTCGTGGCGCACATGCGCTCTCCGCTCGTGCCTGCGGCGCACATGAACACCCGCCACATCGTCACGACGAAGTCGTGGTTCGGCGGCGGCGGAGACCTGACGCCGATGTATCCCAACGACGACGACACGCGCGACTTCCACGCCGCCTTCCGCGCAGCCTGCGATCGGCACGACCCCGGGTACTACGAACGCTTCAAGAAGTGGTGCGACGAATACTTCTTCCTGAAGCATCGCGGCGAACCGCGCGGCGTCGGCGGCATCTTCTTCGACTATCTCGACACCGGCGACAAGGAGCGCGATTTCGCCTTCACGCGCGATGTCGGCGAGGCATTCCTCGACGTCTACCCGCGCCTTGTCCGTCGCCACATGTTCGAGCCGTGGACCGAGGAGCAGCGCCGCCACCAGCTGGTCCGGCGCGGCCGTTACGTCGAGTTCAACCTTCTCTACGACCGCGGCACGCTCTTCGGCCTCAAGACCGGCGGGAATGTCGAGGCGATCCTCATGAGCCTCCCGCCGGAAGCGGCTTGGCCTTAGCCTCCCTCGCCGCTTTCGTCGCTTGCCCCTCTGAGACGCTCGAGCTCGGCGAGGCAAGCCGCGCGGTCTGGGGCGAAGTCGTTCGCCTCCCACCAGCTTCGCAGCGTCTCGAGCAGTCTCCCCACTTCCTTGCCCGGCGGAATGCCCGCCGCGACGAGATCGCGGCCGCGCAACGGGAAGACGAAAACCGGCCATTTCGCCGCCAGCTCGAGCAGGGCATCAGGCCGTTCCTTTCCCGCCGAAGCGGCGGAGAGCAGCACCGCATCGCGGTAGAGCTCAGGCCCGAGTTGATAGATCGCTTTCCGCTGCGCGCGCTCATCGGCGTCGAGATCGACCGTCGCCTTCGCGAGGGCGACGAGGCGGTCGCGCATGTCGTTCGAGAACCGCAGGCGCGCCGCGAATGCCTCGGCCGCCGCTGCATCGGGCGGCAGCAGCGCAGCGAGACGGCGCAGCGGGTCGGGCTCGGGCTCGATCGCGACGAGACGCGCGAGGAGGTCGATCCGGCCGAGCTCCGGCAGCGCCGCCGCAAGGACGCCGTCCTCCTCCATGAGCCGGAACGTCGGGACCGGGTCCGGCGCTCTCAGAAGCTTCACGAGCTCCGCTGCGATGCGCTCAGCAGACAGCGTCGGCAGCAGGGGCGCCAGCCGACGGCAGGCCGCTCGCGCCGCCTCGTCGGCGGCGCCCCGCCCGTAATGCGCGTGGAAACGATAGAAGCGCAGAAGGCGCAGCACGTCTTCCCGAATCCGGGTCTCCGGGTCGCCGACGAAGCGGACCCGACCCGCGCGGAGATCCTCCAGCCCTCCGACGGTGTCGAAGACGGCCCCTGTCGCGTCGAGAAAAAGCGCGTTCATCGTGAAATCGCGACGCCGCGCATCCTCGGCCCAATCGGCGTCGAACGCCACCCGGGCATGTCGGCCGAAGGTTTCGACGTCGCGCCGAAGCGTGGTGATCTCGAACGGCTTGCCGCGCGCGACCGCGGTTACCGTCCCGTGCTCGATTCCGGTCGGCACGGCCTTGATCCCCCGCTGATGGAGAAGCTCGACCACGCGTTCCGGCGGCTCGGGCGTCGCGATGTCGATGTCGCCGATCGGCCGCCCGAGCAGCGCGTCGCGCACGCACCCGCCGACGAAGCGCGCCTTCTGGCCGCCCGCCTCGAGCGCGGCCAGGACGGCGCGAGTCGCCGGCGCCTTCATCCAGGGCTGCGGCGCGATCCGGGCGGCGGGCTCCACCCTCAGCGCTCGAATCGACCGGGAACGAGCTTGCCGTCGATGTACTGCGAAGGCACGTAGCGTCCGCCGGACTCGCCGTAATGAACTTCGAGAAAGTAGAGGAGCACGGCGGCGAGGACGACCCCGCTTCCGGCGAGCCAGCCCCAAGGCGCATCCTGCCAGCGTGCGCCCCGCGCCTCGGCGCGCCGCACCGCCATGGCCCAGGCAAACCAGAGCGCCGTCGGAAGGAGGAGCGGCACCAGAACGGAGAAGACGAAGCGCAGCATCAGCGCGCCGTCAGCACTTCCGCGAGGTTGACGAGCATCGCCGCGGTCGCGCCCCAGATGTAACGATTCTCGTACGGGAGCACGAAGAAATGGCGCGTCCTTCCCTTCCACTCGCGGCTTTGGCGCTGGTGATTCGCAGGATCCAGCACGAAGCCGAGCGGAACCTCGAAAACTTCGGCGACCTCGAACGGATCGGGATTGAGCGGGAAAGGCGCGCGGACCAATCCCACGATCGGCGTGATCTCGAACCCGGTGCTGGTGATGTAGGTGTCGAGGCGGCCCACCGGCTCCACGTAGGTCGGCGGCAGACCAACCTCCTCCTCCGCCTCGCGAAGCGCGGCGTGAAGCGGGTCCGGGTCCGTCGGCTCGATACGTCCACCCGGGAAGGAGATCTGGCCGGCGTGATCGGTGAGATGGGCGGTGCGCTGGGTCAGAAGAACAGTCGGGCCTTGCGGCCGCTCGACGAGGCCGACCAGAACCGCCGCGGGAGTGAGCGGATGACCGGGCGGCTCGGCGCCCGGTGTCAAGACGTGGTCGCCGCGGGTCGGCGCGCGCGCGCCCAAGGCGAGACCGAGCCCGCGGCTGCCGGGTTCGCCAAGCCCGCCGAAACGGGCCTGAATTGCCTCCCGCGTCAACCGTCCAGGGGGAAGAAAATCCGCTTGCTCCATACTCCGAACCGGGCCTTGCCCTCGACCTCTTCCTCGAGGCCGAGCTCGACGAGGTCATAGTACACCGATCGCGCCAGCCGCGCCTCGAGCCGGCCGCGGACATGGATATAGGGAATGGGCACGCCGGTTGCAGCGTCGTGTCCGATGCGAATCGGGTGGTCGGGGCCCGCGTCTACGGTATCATCGAGATTGGTGCGGAAGGTCAGAACCTGGTCGCGCCCGGAGCCGCTGGCTTCGAGCCCGACGGCGACGAACGGCGCGTCCTCCACGGTGACGGTGCCCCGCTCCGCGGGCGTGCGCAGCCAGTACGTGCCCGTCTCGTCGCGCTCCAGCACGGAAGCGAAAAGCTTCACGAGCGGCAGCCGATCGATCGGACTGCCCCGATACAACCATTTCCCGTCCCGCTGGATGACGATCTCGAAATCGCCGCAGTCTCGGGGCACCCTTGCTCCCGGCGTATTTTCCTTCGGAGAGTTCACCGCCCGCGTTGTTTGCTTTCCGGCCACTCTGGGAGTCTTACAGTGACGCAAGTCGAACGTTTCACACCCCCGCCCGAGAACTCCGCTCATCTCGTCGCCGAGGTTGAAGAGCTCGGACAGCGCCTCGCCGCTGTGCGAGAGCGGATCGGCCGCGTGATCTTCGGCCAGCGCGAGGTGGTGGATCAAGCGCTCATCACGCTTCTCGCGGGCGGGCACTGTCTCCTTATCGGTGTGCCTGGTCTCGCGAAGACGCGACTGGTCGAGACGCTCGGGGTCGTGCTCGGACTCGAGGACAAGCGCATCCAGTGCACGCCCGACCTGATGCCCGCCGACATCATCGGATCGGAGGTGCTCGAGGAAAGCGAGAGCGGCCGGCGCTCCTTCCGCTTCATTCCCGGGCCCGTCTTCTGCCAGCTGCTGATGGCGGACGAGATCAACCGCGCCTCGCCGCGCACGCAGTCGGCGCTTCTCCAGGCGATGCAGGAGCACCGCGTCTCGGTAGGCGGCCACTACCATGCCCTGCCGCGCCCCTTCCACGTGCTGGCGACCCAGAACCCGCTCGAGCAGGAAGGCACCTATCCTCTGCCCGAGGCGCAGCTCGACCGCTTCCTGCTTCAGATCGACGTCTCCTACCCGGATCTCGAATCCGAAAGGCGCATGCTGATCGCCACCACAGGCGTCAACGAGGAGAAGCCCGTGGCAGTCATCGGGGCGCAAGACCTTCTCGCCGCACAACGCCTCGTTCGACGCATCCCGGTCGGCGAGAGCGTCGTGGAAGCCATTCTGCGCCTCGTGCGCGCCGGACGTCCGGAGGAGAGCGACATTCCGGAGGCCCGTCAGCATATCGCTTGGGGCCCGGGGCCGCGCGCGAGCCAGGCGCTGATGCTCGCCTGCCGGGCGCGCGCCCTCCTCGAAGGGCGCCTCAGTCCATCGATCGACGACGTCCTCGCGCTCGCCGCGCCGGTGTTGCGCCACCGTATGGCGCTCAGCTTCGCGGCGCGCGCCGACGGTGTCACGATCCCGCAGATCATCGAGCGCCTCGCCGCGCCGCTGCGCTGAGACAAGATGGCCTCGACCGCAACGATCCAGCATCGGGCCGAACAGCTTGCCTCGCGCCTGCCGCCGCTTCTCGTCGAGGCGGAGCGCGTCGCCGCGACGGTCGCGCAAGGCGTCCATGGTCGCCGTCGTGTCGGGCAGGGCGAGACCTTCTGGCAATTCCGACAGTACCAGCCGGGCGACTCGCCGCAGCGCATCGACTGGCGCGAGAGCGCCAAGTCGCAGCGCGTATTCGTTCGCGAGACCGAATGGGAGGCGGCGCAGAGCGTGTGGCTTTGGCGCGATGCCTCGCCGTCGATGAACTGGGCCTCCACCAAGTCGCTGCCCACCAAGGCGGCGCGAGCGGACCTCCTCGTCGTCGCGCTCGCGGCGCTGCTCGTGCGCGGCGGCGAGCGCACCACGTTCCTCGGCAGCGGCCTTGCGCCGAGCTCGAGCCGCCTCGTTCTCGGCCGCATCGCCCAGCTCGTCGACCGGGGCATGCCGACCGGCAGCCTGCCCGAATTCGAGATGTTGCCCCGCTATGCGCAGACGGTCATCGTGGGCGACCTCCTTTCGCCGCTCGACGAGGTGCAGAAGCTTGTCGGCCGCTATACCGCCTCGGGCGTGCGCGGCCATCTCCTTCAGGTGCTCGATCCGGCCGAGGAGGAGCTTCCCTTCGATGGCCGGGTGAAGTTCGAAGGCATCGAGAGCGACGACGAGGTCCTCATCAGCCGCGTCGAGACCGTCCGCGAGGGCTACGCGGCGCGGCTCCGGGCGCATCGTCAGGGCCTCGCGAACATCGGGCGAACCTACGGCTGGAGCTTCCTCACACACCGGACCGATCGGCCGCCGCACCTCGCGCTGCTCGCGCTCTACAATGCCCTGGCAGGCACGCCTCGGAGTTGACGGATGCTGGCTTTCGGCTCCCTCGCCTTCGCCTCGCCCTGGATCCTCGCGGGCCTCGCCGCGCTGCCGGTGCTCTGGTGGCTGCTCCGTGTCACGCCGCCCGCGCCGCGCCGGCTGCGTTTTCCGGCGATCCGCCTCCTTCTCGGACTGGTGCCGCGCGAGGAGACGCCGGCTCGCACGCCGCTTTGGCTCATCCTCCTTCGCATGGCGATCGCTGCGCTTGTCATCGCGGCGCTCGCCCATCCGTTGCTTAATCCCAGCGCGCGTCTCGCCGGCTCGGGTCCTCTCGTCCTCGTCGTGGACGACGGGTGGGCGGCGGGGCACGCCTGGGAGGCGCGCCAGAACGCGATGCTCGAGCTCATCGATCAGGCGGCTCGCGAGGATCGGCGGGTCGTGCTCGTCGGCACCGCCCCGCCGCCCGGCGAAGAGGCGCCGCGGCCGCTCTCGATCCTGCGCGCCGCCGAGGCGCGCGGCCTCGCCCAATCGATGATGCCGAAGCCCTGGCCGGTGAACCGCGCGCAGGCGCTCGAGCGGCTTCAGGCCCTTGGTGAGCAGGCGGGGAGCGTGGTCTGGCTCAGCGACGGTCTCGACGACGGTGCGAGCATGGAGTTCGCAGAGGCATTGCAACGCGTCGGCCCTCTGCGCTTCGTCGCGGACGAACCCGGCAAGCTCGCACACCTCGTCACGCCTGCGGATTTCGGGACCGATCTCGCCGTCGCGGTCGAGCGGCCCTTCGCCGCCGACGCTGCCGTACAGCAGATCCGAGTCACCGGCGAGGACGGCCGACTCCTCGCGCGCGAGGCGGCGGAGTTCGCCCCCGGCCAGAAACGCGTAGAGCTTCGTCTGCCGATGCCGAGCGAGCTGCGGAACCGCGCCGCGCGAATCGAAGTCGAGGGCGAGACGAGCGCCGGCGCCGTGCTTCTCCTCGACGAACGCTGGAGGCGCCGCCCGGTCGGTGTCGTCGCCGCTTCCGCCGCGGGCTCCGGCCAGCCGCTCCTCAGCGAGAGCTATTACATCGAACGCGCTCTCGCGCCGTTCAGCGAGGTGCGCCACGGCAGCATCGAAGAGCTTCTGAAGCGCGAGGTCGCCATGATCGTCGTCTCCGACGCGGCTTCGGCCGATCGCAGCGACCGCGACAAGCTCGTCGAGTGGATGGAGAAAGGCGGCGTCGTGCTCCGCTTCGCAGGGCCGCTCCTGGCCGAGAACGGCGACGAGCTTCTCCCCGTCACTCTCCGCCGCGGCGGCCGCACGCTCGGCGGATCGCTTTCTTGGGAGAAGCCGGCCAATCTCGCCCCCTTCGAGCAGCAGAGCCCCTTCTTCGGCATTACGGTGCCGAAAGACGTCACGGTCGCACGCCAAGTGCTCGCCGAGCCCTCGCTCGATCTCGCCAGCAAAACCTGGGCGCGGCTGACCGACGGAACGCCGATCGTCACCGGCGAGAAGCGCGGCAACGGCTGGCTCGTTCTCGTGCACACGACGGCTTATCCCGAGTGGTCGAACCTCTCGATCTCGGGGCTCTTCGTCGAGATGCTGCGGCGCTTGACGCAGCTGAGCGAGGGCGTCGGCGCCGCCGGCGACGAGGCGCTGGCGCCGCTCGAGACGCTCGACGGGTTCGGGCGCCTGCAGCGCCCGCCTGCGAGCGCCCGCGCCATTCCGCCCGGCGGCGCGCTCGACGCCGTCGCCTCTCCGAGGAACCCGCCCGGCTACTACGGTACGATCGACTCGCGGCGCGCGCTCAATCTCGCGAGCGCGGTGAAGACGGTGAACGCGATCGAGAACCTGCCCCTCGGCGTCGAGCGCGGAACCTATGTCAAGGGCGCGGAGGTCGACCTCCGGCCGTGGCTTCTCGTCCTCGCTTTGGCACTCCTCCTCGCCGACCTCGTCATCGGCTACGCGCTGCGCGGGCTTCTCGCGCCGCGCCGCGCTGCCGCAGCGATCGTCGCTTTGGCGCTCCTCTGGCCCACGGCGTCCGCTTGGGCGCAGAGCGATGAGCGCTTCCTTCTCGAGGCTACGACCGAGTTGCGCCTCGCCTACATTCGCACCGGCAACCCGGAAGCGGACGAGACGTCGCGCGCCGGCCTCGTCGGCCTCACCAACACGCTGCACCGGCGCACCGCGGTCGAGGCCGCGGATCCTCTCGAAGTCGATCCCGAGCGCGACGAGCTCATCTTCTTCCCGCTCATCTACTGGGCCATCACCGCGGAGCAGCCGCCCCTCTCGCCGCGGGCGGTCGACCGGGTCAACCGCTATCTCGCGACGGGCGGCACGATCCTCTTCGACACGCGCGACCAGGGCGAGCGCGGCTTCGCCTCCGGCAGCGGCACGGCGATGCTGCGCCGGCTCCTCCGCGGCGTGCGGATGCCCGCCCTGCAGCCGCTGCCGCCCGACCACGTGCTCACGAAGTCGTTCTATTTGATGCAGGACTTTCCCGGCCGCTGGGCCGGGGGGCAGCTCTGGGTCGAGCCGACTCAGGAGCGCGTCAACGACGGCGTTTCGACCGTGATCATCGGCGCCAACGACTGGGCCGGGGCGTGGGCGATCGATCGCAATGGACGCCCGATGTACGCGGTCGTGCCGGGCGGTGAGCCGCAGCGCGAGCAGGCCTTCCGCTTCGGCGTCAACGTCGTCATGTACGCGCTCACCGGCAACTACAAGTCCGACCAGGTGCACGTGCCCGCGATCCTGGAGCGCCTCGGCCAATGAGCCTCGCTGCGCTCTCGGTCGCCGCCGCCCCGCTCGTCCCCTGGTGGGTGATCGCTGCCTTCGCCGCGGTCGCGCTCCTTCTCGTCGGCTTCGGCGTCTTCCGCCGCGCGCGCGGCGTCTGGTGGCGCGCGCTCGCGATCGCCGTCCTCCTCGTCACGCTCGCCAACCCGAGCCTCGTCGAGGAGCGGCGCGACCCGCAGCGCGACGTCGCCGTGGTCGTCGCCGACGAATCGCCGAGCCAGCGCATCGGCGACCGCGCGCGCGCCACCGAAGCGGCCGTCGCGCATCTCGCCCAAGAGCTGCAGAAGCTGCGCGATCTCGACGTGCGCGTCGTGCGCGCGGGAAAGCCCGGCGAGGGCGCGCCGCTCGGCGACGGCGGCACGCAGCTCTTCACGGCCTTGAACCGCACGCTCGCCGACGTGCCGCGCCAGCGCCTCGCCGGCGTCGCGATGGTGACGGACGGGCAGGTCCACGACGTACCGGACGAGGAGGCCGCGCGCGAACTGGGCGCGCCCGTCCACGTTCTCCTCTCCGGCAAGAAGGGCGAGGCCGACCGCCGCCTCGTCGTCGCGCACGCGCCGAGCTTCGGCCTCGTCGGCAAGGAGCTGACGCTCACGATCCGCGTGGAGGACCTGCCGCAAGGCGCAGCCCCGCAAGGCCGCGCCCGGCTCACGCTGCGCAAGGACGGCGGGCAGCCGATCGTCTCGAGCGTCGCCACCGGCCGCGACGTCACCGTCGGCGTCACGATCGACCACGGCGGGCCGAACGTCGTCGAGCTCGAGGTCGAGGCGGGGCCGCAGGAGCTCACGCTCGACAACAACCGCGCGGCGCTCGTCGTCAACGGCGTGCGCGATCGCCTCAAAGTGCTCCTCGTCTCCGGCGAGCCGCATGCGGGCGAGCGCACCTGGCGCAACATCCTCAAGTCCGACCCCTCGGTCGACCTCGTCCACTTCACCATCCTGCGTCCGCCCGAGAAGCAGGACGGCACGCCGATCCGCGAGCTCTCGCTCATCGCCTTTCCGATCCGCGAGCTCTTCGAGCTGAAGGTCGACGAGTTCGACCTCATCATCTTCGACCGCTACCGCCGGCGCGGCGTCCTGCCGAACGCCTATCTGGAGAACGTCGTCAACTACGTGCGCAAGGGCGGCGCGCTGCTCGAGGCGGCGGGACCGACCTTCGGCACGCCGAATTCGCTCTACCGCTCGCCCCTCGGCCAAATCCTGCCCACCGAGCCGACCGGCGAAATCCACGAGCAGGGCTTCAAGCCGCGGGTGACGGAGCAGGGCCTCCGCCACCCCGTCACCGCCGACCTCCCCGGCCAGGGGAAGGACGGCAAGGACCCGAGCTGGGGCCGCTGGTTCCGCCACGTCGAGGCGCGCACCGTGCAAGGCGTCCCGGTCATGAGCGGGGTCGGCGAGGAGCCGCTCCTCGTCCTCGGCCGCGTCGGCGAGGGCCGCGTCGCGCAGCTCCTCTCCGATCACATGTGGCTCTGGACGCGCGGCTTCGAGGGCGGCGGCCCGCAGGGCGAGCTCCTGCGCCGCCTCGCCTACTGGCTCATGAAGGAGCCCGACCTCGAGGAGAACGATCTGCGCGCCTCGATCGAGGGCGACCGCCTCGTCGTGATGCGCCGCAGCCTCGAGCCCGACGACCGGCCCGTGCGCGTCACGGGGCCCGACGGCGTGCCGCGCGAGCTCCGCCTCGAGCCCGACACGGGCGGCCGCTACACCGGCGCGATGCCGGTGACCGAGCCCGGCCTCTACCGCGTCACCGACGGCGAGCGGACCGCGCTCGCCGCCGCCGGCGCCTTGAACCCGGTCGAGATGAGCGACGTGCGTACCACGGAGGAGAAGCTCGCCCCCGTCGTCGAGGCGACCGGCGGCGGCACGTTCTGGGTCGGCGACGGCGCGCTTCCCGACCTCCGCCGCGTGCAGCCCGGACGCTCGGCCGCCGGGCGCAACTGGATCGGCTTCCGCGCGAACGGCGACTACGTCGTCACCGGCGTCAGCGAGACCCCGCTCCTGCCGGCCCTCGCCGCGCTCCTCCTCGCGCTCGGCACGCTCCTCGCCGCCTGGCGCCGCGAAGGGAAGTAGCGAGAAGACCGCAGCGTCATCTCCCCCGGCGCGGCGGGGCGGAGCTACCCGCCGCCGGAAGGAAGACCTCCCAGGCGTCGGCCGCGATCCGCCA
>JADGGZ010000109.1 GCA_019689675.1 Rhodospirillales bacterium
CGCGATCAGCGCGCGGTGCGCGCCGCGGCGCAGACTTTCCGCGCCAACCCTCGGCTCGATACCGAGAAGGCGATCGGCGAGCTCGCCGTGGGCGAGGCGCTGGTCTCGCTTCTCGAAAGCGGCGGCACGCCCGGCATCGTCCAGCGCGCTTGGATCGCCCCTCCGGCGAGCCGCCACGGCCCGCTCTCGCCCGAGGAGCGGAAGGCGGTGATCGCGTCGAGCCCACTCGCGGGCCGCTACGACGTCGCGGTCGATCGCCCGTCGGCTTACGAGCATCTGCGCGGCGAGACCAAAGCTGCCGATCCCGAGGTCCCGCCTCCGTCCGCGCCGTGGGGCGGACGCCCGACGGTGTGGAAGCCTGCGCCCGCTCCGCCGCCGCCCGCCAAGCCGGAGCCGGCGCCGCGCGTGCGCCAGCGTGCCCCGGCCGCCCCGGCGCCGCCGGCTGGCAGCCGGGGCCGCCAGACGATGGGCGAAGCGGTCGCCAAGAGCATCGCGCGCTCGATCGCCAGCTCGATCGGCAGCCGCATCGGCCGCGAGATCGTCCGGGGCGTCCTCGGCTCGATCGTCGGCGGCCGAAAACGTTGAGGCGGACGTAAGCGTTTCAGCCGCCGGTTTCCGCTTTCCGTCCTTCAGGGCGAGTTTTCTTGTTCGTCCTTCGCACGAAGGAAGGATGCCGCCCCTAAAGAGATTTGGCCGAGTGGCAGCGGTCCGTGCGCCGCTCGACTATCCTAGTCGGTCGCACATTGCGCGAGCGGATGCGCCGAACGCGCCAGAAACTCGGGAGGCCCAGCCGTATGGCCGTCGTCGCCTCGACGTCGCACCTCGAGCCCTGCGTCCTGCTGGAAGCCCTTCGTTCATTCCGAAAGGGAGACTTCTCGGTCCGTCTGCCGACCGATCTTGCCGGCATCGATGGCGAGATCGCGGAGGCCTTCAACGACATCATCGAGCGCCACGCCGCGCTGACCAGGGAGGTCGCGCGGCTGTGCGTCGCAATAGGCAAGGAACGCAGGATCGGCGAGCGAGGTACGGCCGGCAAACGGGGCGAGACCATCGATTGTGCCGACACGCCGATAGCGGACCTGGCGCAGCCGACGACCGAAGTGGCGCGCGCGATCGATGCGGTCGCCAAGGGCGATCCTTCGCAGACCATGCAGCTCGAAGCGAGGCTGCTGCTGGAGATCTTCCGCATCCGCCTCGAGAAGGCGCGGGCCGACGAGGCTCTCCAGTGGAAGGAGGAGCAGGAGGCATTGATCATCAAGAGCCTACCGCTCGCGCTTTGGATGGATCCCCTTTCCGGCGGGCGGGTCGGCCGACGGCGCTACGTCAGCGGCGATTTGGAGCGGCTGACCGGGTATCCGGCGGCTCGGTTCGCAAGCGACGGCGGGCTCTGGCACGACGGGATCGGCGAGGCCGATCGCGCTCGGGTTCTAGCCGAGCTCGAGGCGGTGCTGGAGAGCGGCAACGGTACCGTCGAGTATGTCTGGCGCCGCGCGGACGGCGTGGCGCGGTACTTTCTCGACCAGGCGAAGGCGGTCGATTGGAAGGACGGCCAGCATCGCGAAATCATCGGCACGACTCTCGACATCACCGAGCGCAAGCAGCTCGAGCTGCAGTTGGCGCAGGCACAGAAGCTCGAGGCGCTCGGGAAGCTCACCGGCGGCATCGCGCACGACTTCAACAATATGCTCTCGATCGTCATCGGAAACCTCGACCTCGTTGCCAAAAGCATCTCGGAGCCGGTCGCGTCGCGTCGGGCGAAGAGCGCGCTGGAAGGGGCGTTGCGCTGTGCCGAGATGACCCAGCGGCTTCTGACTTTCGCGAGGCGACGCCCGTTCGAGACGAAGCAGATCGACCTCTCGGCTTTCGTGCCGAGCGTGATGGAGCTGTTGCGGCGGACGATGGACGAGAAGATCGCGATCGAGGTCTTCATCGAGGAAGGGCTCTGGCCGATCCGCAGCGATCCCGCGCAGATCGAGGCCGCGGTCGTCAACCTCGCCTTGAATGCGCGCGACGCCATGCCGGACGGCGGGCGCCTGACCATTCGGCTGGAGAACCGGACCGTTCGGCAAGGTGCGCTCGAGCCGGGCGACTACGTCGCGCTCACGATTAGCGATACCGGCATCGGAATGTCGGAGGAGGTGCTGAAGCACGCCTTCGAACCGTTCTTCACAACCAAGGCGGTCGGCAAGGGAACGGGCCTCGGCCTCTCGACGACCTACGGGTCCGTGAAGGCGTCGCGCGGCCACATCGAGATCGAGAGCGCGCGCGGCAAGGGAACCTCGGTTCGCGTGCTGCTGCCGCGATGGGTCGGCAAGGAAGACTCGCGCGGAAAGCGCGCATCCGCTGCATCCCGCCAACACGGGGCGTGAAAACCGTCCTCGTCGTCGAAAGAAATCGGTGAGCAGCACGGCGGCCGGTTCTCCGCGGCGTATCGGCGGCCCCGGAGCAAGCGCCGCCACGGTCTTCACCCTTGCGGTTGCCGGCTCCTTCCGGTCCGCCCTTCTGAAACTCCTATCCGATCGGGACGGCGACGAACTGTGCGGCTCCGCCGCGCTCGATACGCAGGAGGACGGTTTCGCGCCCCACCTTCTTGGCCGCTTCGATCTTCTCGTTCACCTCGCGCGGGTCCTTCACCGCGTCCATGCCGACCGACCTTATGACGTCGCCGGGCTGAATGCCCTTCTGCGCAGCGGGAGATCCTTCTGCGACGGCGACAACCGCGACGCCCTCGCTCTTCGGGTCGATCTCGAGCTTTTGCCGCAGCTCCGACGTGAGCGGGGCGAGCGCAAGTCCGAGAGCGCCGGTCTGCGGTTTTTCCGGCTCCTTCGGCGCTTGGCTCGGCCTCGCCCCGGCCATCACCTTCTCGGGCTCGAGCCTTCCGACGGTTATGTTCGCTTTCGCCTCCTTTCCGTTCCGCCACAGCGTGACCTCGACCTGCTGATCCTTGGGTGTCGCCGCGACGATCCGGGGGAGCTCGCGGGTTCGCTGGACGGGCTTGCCGTCGAAGCTGAGGATGACGTCGCCCGGCTGCAGCTTGGCCCGAGCCGCGGGGCTGTCAGGCTCGACATCCGCGACTAGGGCACCGCGTGCGCTGTCGAGGCCGAGCGCTTGGGCGATCTCGTCCGTCACGGGTTGGATGCGGACGCCGATCCAGCCGCGCTCGACCTTGCTCCCGGTCTTGAGCTGATCGATCACGGGCCGGGAGATGTTCGAAGGAATCGCGAACCCGATGCCGACCGAGCCGCCCGAAGGCGAGAAGATCGCGGTGTTGATTCCGATGACTTCGCCGGCGAGGTTGAACATCGGCCCGCCGGAGTTGCCGCGGTTGATCGAGGCGTCGGTCTGCAGGAAGTCGTCATAGGGCCCGGCATTGAGGATCCGGTGATGCGCGGAAAGAATGCCTGCGGTCACGCTACCGCCGAGGCCGAAAGGATTGCCGATCGCGAGAACCCAGTCGCCGATCTTCGCGTTGTTGCTGTCGCCGAACGGGACGGCGGTCAGAGGTTGGGGGGGATTCACCCGTAGAACCGCGAGATCGGTGATTTCGTCGGTGCCGACGATCTCGGCCTTGAGGGTCGAGTCGTCCTGAAGCGTGACCTCGATCTCGCTCGCTCCCTCGACCACATGATTGTTGGTCGCGATAAGCCCGCTCGGATCGATGACGAATCCGGAACCGAGCGATTGAATGCGCCGCGGCATCGGCGGCGCATTCGGAGCGCCGGGCATCCCGCGCCTGCCGAAGAATTCGCGGAGGAACTCCTCGAACGGGGACCCGGGGGGAAACTGTGGCATCTCCGAGTCCGAACCCTCGCGCTCCGGCAGGGCCTGTGTCGTCGAAATGTTGACGACCGCCGGAAGCAACTTTTCGGCGAGGCCGGAGAAACTGTCAGGAAGCGGTCGCTGCTGAGCCTCGGAAAGTCCGGGGATCGCCAGCGTCAGCAAGGAAGCGAAGGCTAGGGCACGGATCGAGCGCATGGGACCTCTCTCCGCGCCAACAAGTCGGCCAAAGGCAGGTTCCAGCCCGCGATGGCCACGCGTCGACCCGGCCCGGCCCAGCCCAGGCTTGGCCCGACCGGCCGGGCAGCAGGCGACGCTTCTCGTGAGAGGGCGGTCTAGAACGCCGCCCAAAGGCTCGGCCGAGCGCCTATCGGCCGACCAACTTCGCCGAGATCTCCGCGACGTGGCGACCCTGCCAGCGCATCAGCTCGAGTTCGTTCTCGCTCGGCTGCCTCTCGCCCTTGCCGCCGGCGATGGTGCTCGCGCCGTAAGGGCTGCCGCCCGTGATCTCGTCGAGGCGCATCTGCCCCGCGGCGGCATAAGGCAGACCTACGACCACCATGCCCTGGTGAAGCAGCGTCGTGATCATGGAGAAGAGGGTCGTTTCCTGGCCGCCGTGCTGGGTCGCGGTCGACGTGAAGACGCTCCCGACTTTCCCGACGAGCGCGCCGCTCGCCCAGAGTCCTCCCGTCTGGTCCCAGAAATTCGCCATCTGAGCGGCGACGCGGCCGAATCGCGTCGGGGTGCCTACGATGATGGCGTCGTAATTGGCGAGCTCCTCTGGTTTGGCGACCGGCGCCTTCTGGTCGAGCTTGGCCCCGGCCTTCTCCGCGACTTCGAGCGGCATCAGCTCAGGGACGCGCTTCACGTCCACTTCGGCGCCGGCACTGCGCGCGCCCTCGGCGGCGGCCTCGGCCATCCGTTCGACGTGACCGTAGGTGCTGTAATAGAGCACAAGGATCTTCGCCATCGGGTCGGAAACTCCTCCAATCAATGGGCGCGGATGGTAGCCGTGCGCGCGGCCTGACGGCAGGCGCCGGGACGGCACTTCTCCATCCACGCCGAGTAAACAATCGGATAGGATGTTCGGCGTGAAACTCGCGACCCCCTATCTCCTTTTCATCGGCGATGCTCACGACCAGCTCGCCGCCAAGACGGCGGCGGGCATCGCCTACTGGCGGCCCGAGCAGTGCGTTGGCCAGCTGCGTCTGCCGGGCTGCAACGCCGATCTCGGCCTCCCCGACCTTTCCGTTCGCCAGGCGGCGGACAAGGGCGCGAGGACGCTGGTCATCGGGGTCGCCAATCGTGGCGGCGTCATCTCGCCCGCTTGGATTCCGACCCTGCTCGAAGCGCTCGAGGCCGGGATGGACCTTGCGTCCGGCCTCCATCGCCGGCTTTGCGACGTCGCCGATCTCGCGAGAGCAGCCGAGAGGCTCGGCCGCCGGCTCATCGACGTGCGACATCCGACCCGGGAGTTCGAGGTCGCGAACGGAAAGCCGCGCTCGGGCGAGCGCCTTCTGACCGTCGGCACCGATTGCTCTCTCGGCAAGATGTACACGAGCCTCGCGATCGAGCGCGAAATGCGCCGGCGCGGCCGCAAGGCGGATTTTCGGGCGACCGGGCAGACCGGAATCTTCATCGCGGGCGAGGGCGTCTCGATCGACGCCGTCGTCGCGGACTTCATCTCGGGCGCGGTGGAATGGCTCGCTCCGGCGAACGATCCCGACCATTGGGATTTGATCGAAGGGCAGGGCTCGCTCTTCCATCCGTCCTACGCGGGGGTCAGCCTCGGGCTCCTTCACGGCGCGCAGCCGACGGCGCTCGTGATGTGCCACGAGCCGAACCGGCCGCACATGCGGGGCCTGCCGCACTACAAGGTGCCGGGCCTTCGAGAGTGCATCGACGCCAACCTCGAGGCGGCGCGGCTCACGAGCCCGGAGGTGCGCCTCGTCGGGATCAGCCTCAACACCTCGGCGCTCGACCCGTCGGCAGCGGAAAGCGTGCTGCGCCAGACCGAGGATACGTTCGGCGTTCCCGCGGTCGATCCGGTGCGCGGGGGTGTCGGCCCCATCGTCGACCGGCTGTGACGCGGCGGCTCACAATCCGTCGCGAGAGCTGGCCGCTCGCCAAGCCGTTCACGATTTCGCGCGGTACCAAGACGCATGCCGAGGTCGTCGTCGCGGAGATAACCGACGGCGCCAATCATGCGCGGGGCGAGGGCGTACCCTACGTGCGCTACGGCGAGACGGTGGACGGGGTCGTCGCGCAGGCGGAGAGCGTCGCCGATGCGATCGCCGCGGGGATCGAGCCGCGCGACCTGCAAGCGCTGCTTCCGCCCGGCGCAGCGCGCAACGCCGTCGACTGCGCGCTATGGGATCTGCGTGCGAAGTCCGAGCTCACGCCGATTTGGCGGCTGATCGGCTTCGACGCGCCTCACCCCGTCGTGACCGCCTACACGCTCTCGCTCGACAGTCCTGCGGCCATGGCCGAGACGGCGGCCGAGAACGCGTTCCGGCCGCTCCTCAAGCTCAAGCTCGGCGGCGGATCCGAGGACCTCGAGCGGGTGCGGGCGGTACGGGCCGGAGCGCCGAAGTCTCGGCTCATCGTCGATGCGAACGAAGCCTGGTCGCCCGAGGACTTCGCCGCGCTCGCTCCCGCGCTGGCGGAACTCGGGGTCGCGCTTCTGGAACAGCCGCTCCCGGCCGGGAAGGACGAGGCGCTTGCGCATCTTCCTCGTCCTGTGCCGGTCTGCGCCGACGAGTCCTGTCATGTCGTCGCGGATCTCGACCGGCTCGCCGGGCGATACGATGCCGTCAACGTGAAGCTCGACAAGGCGGGCGGGCTGACGGAGGCTGCGGCGCTGGTGAAAGAGGCGAAGGGGCGGGGCCTGCGTGTGATGATCGGATGCATGGTCGGCACCTCGCTCGCGATGGCGCCGGCCCTCGTTCTCGCGAGCGAAGCCGATTTCGTCGACCTCGACGGACCGCTTCTGCTCGCGCGCGACCGCCAGCCGGGACTGCGCTACGAGGGCAGCACCGTGTTCCCGCCGAAGCCGAATCTCTGGGGCTGAGCGGATCGCAGCGAGAAGCGGCTCGCCGGCGGTTGGCCGCGTCCACGTTCGCGGCCGCACCTCTTGCTACTTCCTGCCGGTGAGCGGATCGTCTCTGTAGCGGTCGGGGTCGTCTGCGTGCATCGGCTCGTCGCCGGTGGCGCGATCCATCGCCCGGTTGACGCGCTCGCCAGGGTTCGCACCGGCGCTGTCGTAGCTGCGGACGCGCGCCATGTCCCCGTGCCGCTTCAACGGCTCTTCCTGCTCGTGCAAGCCTTCGGGCGAGCCGACCATGCCGCTCATTGCCGTCGAGACCGGGCCGCCGCTCATGCGGGCGGTCTCGGATTCGCGATAGATCGTGCCGCGCTGCAGCGCGGCCGCGCCCTCGGGAGAGGTCGCCTTGCTCCCGGCGTCGCCGCCACCGATCCTCTCCGCGCCGGTCGTGCTCCGGCTGGCGCTTCGGCGGCTACGCTCGTCCTCGATCGAGCGGACCGTCCAAGGCTCGGCCTCCTTCTCGAAGCTCCGCCACCCGCTCTGCCGCCAATCGGCAGCCCGCTCCCCGATATCCGCCGGATGGTGCTGCTCGAGGATATCGGAAGCGCGGCCGGCTTGTTCGCCCGGCACTCGGGCCGTGACGAGAGCGCCGCCACGGCGGACAGCCTCGGCGAAGGCATGCGCCTCCTCTCCGGGTACTCCGAACCCGACGAGTCCACCGACGAGTCCGCCTGCGGCGGCACCGACGCCGGCACCGGCAATCAGCGCCACGATCGGCCCAGCCGCTAATACTGGGCCGATGCCGGGAATCGTCAGGAGGCCGAGGCTCGCGAGCAGCGCGCCGCCGCCACCGGCCACAGCACCCACGGCGGCGCCTGTGGCGGCGCTCCGCGACGCCTCCACGCCGGGGCCCTGGACCGCCGCACGGCGCGCGGTCTCGGCATCGCCCCATCGGTGCTCGGCGTTATTCGCAATGAGGCTGACGTCCTCATGCTGGAAACCCGCCTCCTCGAGCGCGCGGACCGCGTGCACGGCGTCGGCGAAATCGTCATAGAGCGCGACCAGGGTCTTTCCCGCCATCGGTATCCTCCACGTCGAGCCTCTTCCTTAGTCAACTGTTCGACGCATCGCGGGTTCACCGTTTCGCAACGGGCGGGATGGGTTATTCTGCCGGGAAACCCGGAGCAGCCGAACCGATGCCGATCATCAACCGCATTGCCGAATTCCAAGCCGACATGACCGCGTGGCGGCGCGATATTCACGCGCACCCCGAGACCGCGTTCGAGGAGCACAGGACCTCTGAGGTGATCGCGGCGAAGCTCGCCGAGTTCGGCCTCGAAGTACACCGGGGACTCGCCGGGACAGGGGTAGTCGGAACGCTCCAGGGCAGCCGCCCGGGCGGCCGCGCCATCGGGCTGCGCGCCGATATCGATGCCCTCCACATCCACGAGAAGAACGAATTCGAGCACGCCTCGCGGCACGAAGGGCGCATGCACGCATGCGGCCATGACGGGCACACCACGATGCTGCTCGGTGCAGCGCGCTATCTGGCCGAGACGCGGAACTTCGCCGGCAAGGTCCATTTCATCTTCCAACCCGCCGAGGAGAACGAGGGCGGCGCCCGCCGCATGATCGAGGACGGGCTCTTCTCGAAATTTCCCGTCGAGGCCGTTTTCGGCATGCACAACTGGCCCGGCCTCCCGCCCGGAACTTTCGCGGTCCGGCCGGGGCCGATGATGGCGTCGTTCGACATCTTCGAGATCGGCATCACCGGCAAAGGGGCTCATGCCGCGATGCCGCACGAGGGGGTCGACCCGGTCGTGATCGCTGCGCAGGTGGTAGGCGCGCTCCAGACCATCGTGAGCCGCAACGCGCACCCGCTGGAATCGGCGGTCGTCTCGGTGACGCAGATCCACGGCGGCGACACCTGGAACGTGATCCCGGACGAGGTCGTCCTGCGCGGCACCACCCGTGCCTTCAAGCCCGAGATTCAGGACCTCGTCGAGCGCCGGATGCGCGAGATCGCCGAGAACATCTGCGCTGCCCATGGCGCCAAGATGTCCTGGCGCTACGAGCGGCGTTATCCGCCGACGATCAACACCGAGCGCGAGACGGAAACCGCGGCTGCGGTGCTTGCCGAAATCGTCGGCAGCGAGAATGTGCGCCGCGACGTGCTCCCGAGCATGGGTTCGGAAGATTTCGCCTTCATGTTGCAAAAGAAGCCCGGGTCCTATGTCTGGATCGGAAATGGTGGAAGCGCCAACCTCCACAATCCGGGCTACGACTTCAACGACGAGATCCTGCCCATCGGCGCCTCTTACTGGGCCCGTCTCGTCGAGCGCGTTCTGGGTGGGTAGCGAATGACGGTTTCTCTGCTATGATTTGAGAAAACCAGGGGGCGATGACCGCGGGGCTCCGGAGGAGCAGGGGACCTCCGGCCCGGTAAGGGTGTGCCGACCGTGGCATCGCCCCCAATGCATTGGAACCGCCCATGGCATCGCCGAACATTCTCGATTTCGACGCGCTGCTGACGCCGATCGAAGGGGACAATCCCGCCGGCCCGGATCTGCGCGACGACCCCTCGCCGACCTCGAAGTACTTCGCGATCAAGGACGCGCGTTCCGCCGCTCGCGCCGCCGAGCGCAACGCGGACATCGCGCAGGAGCAGGCGGGGCTGCTGCCGGAATGGCGGCGAATCCTCGAGCTCGGTCCCGAGATCATCGCGACCGAATCGAAGGATCTGGAAATCGCGGCATGGCTCACCGAGGCGCTTTTGCGGGCGCACGGCTACGCCGGGGCGCGCGACGGCTTTCGCCTGATGCGGGGGCTCGTCGAGAAGTTCTGGGACAATCTCTACCCGAAGCCGGAAGACGGAATCGCCGACCGCGTCGCGCCGGTGGCCGGGCTCAACGGGGAGGGCGCCGAAGGCACGCTCATCCAGCCGCTCCGGATGGTCGAGATTACCGAGGGCCGCGATCCTGGTCCTTATGCCTATTGGCAGTACGAGCAGGCGAGCGAGCTCCTGAAGCTCGGCGATTCGGAGAAGGTCCAGGCCCGCATCGATGCCGGCGCCGTCACGATGGAGCAGTTCGAGGCCAGCGTGAGGCAGAGCACGCCGAGCTTCTATACGACGCTCCTGGCCGATCTCCGCGAGGCGATCGACGAATGGATGAAGCTTTCGGCGGCGCTCGACGAGAAGGCGGGGAGCGACAGCCCCGGAACCTCGAACGTCCGGAATACGCTGCGCGGCATCGTCGAATGCATCGAGAGCGTGGCGAAGGACCTGTTGGCCGCGGCCGAGCCGGCGGAGGCCGAAGCCGCCGAGGAGAGCGGGGACGGGGGCGCCGCAGGGGCGCGCGCCGCGGTTGCGACCGGTGCGATCGCCACCCGCGAGGACGCGCTCAGGACGCTGCTCAAGGTGGCGGAGTTCTTCAAGAGGACCGAGCCGCAATCGCCGATACCGCTGGTGCTCGAAGAGACGGTGCGGCGCGCCCGCCTGCCGCTCAAGGATCTTCTCGCCGAGCTCATTACCGACAGCGAAGCCCGGCGGCAGTTCTTCCTTTATGCGGGGATCAAGCCGCCGGAAGAGCAGGAAGCCGAGTAAGAACAACCACAGTCAAACGTTTCGGTTTCTCGCGAAGTATGCAGTTTTGTTGGTAAAGACGCTATTGGCGGTTGAAGCGCAACCCGAACTCGCGCATGATGCCGCCCTCCCAGGGCGGGGCGCCCAGGCAGTATTCGTTCAAACAATCCTTTCGACGCGATCGCTGAAGGGGGTGAGTAGACATGGCTAGTGTTCACGACAAGCTGGAGCGCGTCCGCAAGCCGCGCGTCCACATCACCTATCAGGTGGAAACCGAAGGCGCCGCGGTCGTCCGCGAGCTCCCGTTCGTCGTCGGCGTGATGGGCGATTTCTCGGGTGATCCCACCGAGCCGCTCAAGCCACTGAAGGACCGCAAGTTCATCCAGATCGATCGCGACAACTTCAATGACGTCATGGCGCGGATGACGCCCGGGCTGAACCTCAAGGTGGAGAACACCCTAAAGGGCGACGGCTCGGAGATGGCGGTCAATCTCAAGTTCAAGTCGATCTCCGACTTCGAGCCCGCGAAGGTCGTCGAGCAGGTCGAACCGCTGAAGAAGCTGATGGATACCCGCAACAAGCTCCGCGATCTCATGTCGAAGGTCGACCGGTCCGAGGAGCTCGAGCAGGTTCTCGAGCGGGTCCTTCAGAACAGCGAGGACCTGAAGAAGCTTTCGGAATCGCTCGGCGTGAAGCCGGACGGGGAGGGGAACTGAGCCATGGCCGAGACGCAGACGCAGGCCGCGGGCGGCGCGGCAGCCGAAACCACCGAGCTGAGCCTGCTCGACCAGGCGATCAGCGCGACCAAGCAGACCGAGCCCGAGCGCGCGACAGAGCTCCTGAAGGCCCTCACCGAGGAGGCCCTCAAGGGCACGGTCACCTACTCGAAGAACCTGACGCAGACCTTCAACAAGGCGATTGCGCTGATCGACCAGCAGATCAGCAAGCAGCTCAACGCCATCATGCACCACGAGAAGTTCCAAAAGCTCGAGGGCACATGGCGGGGCCTGCACTATCTCGTCATGAACAGCGAGACGAGCTCGTCGCTGAAGATCCGTGTCATTAATTGCTCCAAGAAGGACCTCTACAAGGATCTCTCGAAGGCGGTCGAGTTCGACCAGAGCCAGATCTTCAAGAAAATCTACGAGAACGAATTCGGCACCCCCGGCGGCGAGCCTTACGGAGCGCTGATCGGCGACTACGAGTGGACTAACCACCCGGAAGACGTCGAGTGCCTCAGCCTCATGTCGAACGTCGCCGCGGCGGCCTTCGCGCCGTTCATCTCGGCGGCGAGCCCGAAGATGCTGGGACTCGACAGCTGGACCGCGCTTTCCGGCCCTCGCGACCTCGAGAAGATTTTCGAGTCGGTGGAGTACGCGAAGTGGCGTTCGTTCCGTGAGAGCGAAGACAGCCGCTTCGTCACGCTTGTCTTGCCGCGCGTGCTTTCGCGTCTTCCGTACGGCAGCAATACGAAGCCGGTCGAGGAGTTCAACTACGAGGAGGCTCCGGTCGAAAACGGCGTCACCAAGCCGATGCCCAACGAGCATTTCGCCTGGATGAACGCCGCCTACGTCCTGGGCCAGCGTCTCACCAACGCCTTCGCCCAGTACGGCTGGTGCACCGCCATTCGCGGCGCGGAAGGCGGCGGCAAGGTCGAGAACCTGCCGTCCTTCACCTTCACCTCCGACGACGGCGACCCCGATCAGCAGTGCCCGACCGAGATCGGAATCACCGACCGGCGCGAGGCGGAGCTCTCGAAGCTCGGCTTCCTGCCGCTCTGCCACTACAAGAACACCGACTACGCCGTGTTCTTCGGTGCGCAGACGACGCAGAAGCCGCAGAAGTACGATCGTCCCGAGGCGACCGCCAACGCGGCCATTTCGGCGCGGCTGCCCTACATCATGGCTTCCTCGCGCTTCGCCCACTACCTCAAGGTCATGGCGCGGGACAAGATCGGCTCCTTCATGGAGGCGAGCGACTGCGAGAAGTGGCTCAACCGCTGGATCGGCAACTACGTCAACGGCAACGAGAACGCCGGTCCGGAGATGAAGGCGAGGTATCCGCTGCGCGAGGCCCAGGTCGTGGTGAAGGAGATCCCAGGCAAGCCCGGCTCCTACAATGCGATCGCCCATCTGAGGCCGTGGCTGCAGATGGAGGAGCTCACCACCTCGCTGCGCATGGTGGCACGTATCCCCAAGGTGGGGTGACGTCCGGACCATGACCGCGGAAGCGGCGCTCGACCTCGGCGCGCTCGATGCGGCGGCGACCGGTCGACAGACCGGCGCCGCCGGGAGCGGGCCGGAGCGGGCGCCGCCCGGGGTGGGGGGGCGGGGGGGGGCGCGGGCGGGTTTTTTTTGGGGGGGCGACG
>JADGGZ010000110.1 GCA_019689675.1 Rhodospirillales bacterium
TGCTTGACGCTGCCGACCACAGTTCCGCCTGCGGCGGTCACCGCGGCTTTGAGATCCGCCGCCATCGCCGTGCCGAACGCATAGTCGACCTGAAGAAAGAACCAGCTTTTGCCGCCCTCGCGAACGATCGCCGACCCGATGGCCGTCGCCGTCGAGTAGGTGTCGTAAGTCCATTGGAAGCCGTAGGGAGAGCAGGCGGGTCCGGTGAAGGTCGATGCGCCGCCACCGGAGGCGATGAGAATGCCGCCCTTGTTGCGCACGATCTCCTGGAGTGCCAGGAGAACGCCGGAATTCGGCACGTCGAGGATGACGTCGACGCCGTCGACGTCGATCCACTTGGTCGCGATCCCAGACGCGATGTCGACCTTGTTCTGGTGGTCGGCCGTTACGAGCTTGACCTTCTTGCCCAGCACCGAGCCGCCGACCTCCTCGATGGCGATCTCGGCGGCGACGACCGACCCGCGACCAGTCACATCGGCATAGGGGCCGGACTGATCGTTCAAGACGCCGACCGTGAGCTCGAGGTCGGAAGCCGAAGCCGCCGACATATGAAGCCCGAGCGCGAGGGCGCCGACACCGAGCGTGGCACGAATCGCAAGCGGGATGCGCTGCAACCGATCCTCCCTAAGACTCTTTCACCCGTCCGTACGGCCATTTCGACCACCGGCAAGCCTATGGAGACGTCTCATATATGTCAATGCAGTTGATATTTCTTGCGGCGCCTTGACGCGATCGCGCGCAGTTTCGGACAATGCGCACGCCTCGCTTGACTTGCGCGCGAAAGAAAGATCTGCGCCGTTCCAAAAATGTCGAGACGATCCCGCGCGCCGAAGGACGACTTCCCGAACCCGGCCGAAATCCATCGCGCGACCCAGTTGATGCTGTACGCCCATCGCGGCGTGACGGGCGAGGCCGACGCCTTCTTGCGGATGAACGGCATGAGCCGGGCGCATTTCCGGCTCCTCTACATGATCGCGCTTCTACCCGGCATTACGCTGCGCGAGCTCGTCGCAACGCTCGAGATCACGCATCAAGGGATCTCGCGCATCCTGAACCAGCTCATCGCCGACGGTTACGTGCGGCAGGAGCCCGACCAGGCGGATCGACGCAAGCGACGTCTCTTGCTCACCGACAAGGGCGAGCGCATCGAGCGCGTCGTGTTCGATCGCCAGGCGGCCGTGATCACCCGGGCGTTCGAGCGGATCGGCAGGGCCGGCGTGCCAATTTTCCTCGAAGCGATGGACGCCATGGTCTCCGATGCCGATCGGGCGATCGTGGACGAGCTGCGTCGCAGCGCGGAAGACCTCGGCAGGCCGAAACGGCCGACGTGAAGACTATTTTACATAATATACATTATGCGACAAATCTGTGCCGTAGGACCCAAGAGGATCACGCGATCCTGCCGCCGTGTCGGTCTCGCCCGCCCCGCGCCGCTTCGCGGTTTCGCGGCGCGCCCGACGCGGCCGGAAAGTCCTCTGCCCAGCTGCGCCGCTGTGGTTTTGAAAGCATCCTGTCCCGGCGATCGGGCGTGATCCGTGCGGCAGAATTTTCTTGCCCGACTGTCGAGTTGCGCGCTCGTCGTCTGCGTGGTCGCCCACCGGGGACCGACTGCTCTGGACGCGGCAGTCAGCTCGCTCTCATGGAAGCGCCCGGCATCGGCAGCACCTCGCTGCCACGAACTCCGGTATGCGCCGCCGCCCACGACCCGACATACGCCACCTCAAAATCATAGGATTTTTCAATATATTATGATTAATTTCTCAGATAGTGGATTTACTAGACTCGTACGCTCGCGAGGAAACACCCGCGGCCTTGCTCGCCATCGACACGCTCCTTCGCTAGGGTCGCGCCGATGAGAGAGACGCCGAACCTTGCCCGCCTCCTCGCGATCATGGCGAAACTGCGCGATCCGGATGGCGGCTGCCCCTGGGACCGCGAACAGGATTTCGCCTCGATCGCGCCTTACACAATCGAGGAAGCCTACGAAGTCGCCGATGCCATCGAACGAGGCGATCGCGCTGCCCTCAAAGAGGAATTGGGCGACCTCCTCCTTCAAGTCGTCTTTCACGCCCGCATGGCGGAGGAAGAAGGTGCCTTCGACTTCGAGGACGTGGCCGGCGCCATCGCCGACAAGATGGAGCGCCGTCATCCGCATGTGTTCGGCACCGCATCGGTCGCCGATGCGGAAACCCAGACGCGGGCCTGGGAGGAACAGAAGGCCGAGGAGCGCCGGGCGCGCGCCGCGGCCGAGGGCCGCCGCGAAAGCGCACTCGACGGGGTCGGCCTCGCCCTTCCGGCGCTCATGCGGGCCCTCAAGATCCAGGCGCGCGCCGCTCGCGTCGGATTCGATTGGGGCGCGCCTGCGCCCGTCCTCGACAAGATCGAGGAAGAGATCGCCGAACTGCGCGCCGAGCTCGACAAAGCTGATGCGGCCCGACTCGAGGACGAAATCGGCGACCTGTTGTTCGCCACTGTCAACCTGTCACGTCATCTTAAGATCGACCCGGAAATTGCTCTACGAAAAGCGATTTCCAAGTTCGAGCGTCGCTTTCGTCGGGTCGAGGCCAAGCTCGCGGATGCCGGTACGACGCCGGAGGCTGCCGGGCTCGAGGAGATGGAGCGGCACTGGCAGGAGGCGAAGCGGGAGGAGCCGCGATAGGGGGCGGGCGCGCCCCCTGTTCGCAATCCTCGGGCGAGACGCACCTCGCCGGAGGCCCCGTCCGCCCGCGGCCTTCCGTCAATGCAGCGCGTGGCGGCTGCGAAACCGGCCGAGATCGGCAGGGCTGATGCGGACGGAGAGGTGCGCGGTGGTGTCGTCGTCGCGGCGTTCCAGCACTTCGCCGTGCCGGTAGAGCCAAGCGAGCGCGGCGCCGTCCGCGAGCGCGACGCGCAAGTGGACGTGCTGCCGCTCGCCGTCGAGTCGGCGATCGACCACGGCGAGGAGGGCGTCGCACCCCTCCCCGGTCGCCGCCGAGATCGGAACCACGTCGCGATTCCGCGCCGCCATGTTGCGGACCTGCTCGCGCGTCTCCGGATCGAGAAGATCGATCTTGTTCAAGACTTCCACCAGCCCGCCCTCGACTTCCTCGCCGAGGCCGAGATCGCTCAGCACCGCCTCGACATCGGCTTTCTGGGCCTCGGTGTCGGGATGGCTCACGTCGCGGACATGGAGGATGAGGTCGGCTTCCGTGACCTCTTCCAGGGTGGCGCGGAACGCCGCGACGAGATGCGTCGGAAGGTCCGAGATGAAGCCGACAGTGTCGGACAGGATCGCCTGCCGGCCCGAAGGCAACTTCAGCCGCCGCATCGTCGGATCGAGCGTCGCGAAAAGGAGGTCCTTCGCCGTGACCTCCGCGCGCGTCAGCCGATTGAAGAGCGTCGACTTTCCGGCGTTGGTATAGCCGACGAGAGCGACAACCGGATAAGGCACGCGCTTCCTCGCCTCGCGGTGGAGCGCACGTGTACGGCGGAGCCCGTCGAGCTCGTCCTTGAGCTTGGCGATGCGGTCGCGGATGAGGCGCCGATCGATCTCGAGCTGGCTTTCGCCCGGGCCGCCGAGAAAGCCGAAGCCGCCGCGCTGGCGTTCGAGATGGGTCCAGGAGCGAACGAGGCGCGACTGCTGATAGGTGAGCGCCGCAAGCTCGACCTGAAGACGTCCTTCATGCGTGCGGGCGCGCGCGCCGAAAATCTCGAGAATCAGCCCGGTACGGTCGATGACCTTGCATTTCCAGGCCTTTTCGAGATTTCGCTGCTGCACCGGCGACACGGCGGAGTCGATGACGGCGACCTCGACGCCGCGCTCGGCGACGAGCGCCCCGACGCGCTCGACCGTCCCCCTCCCGAGAAGAGTGGCCGGCCGGAGCGCCGCGAGGCGCACCACCTCCGCGTGAACCACCTCGAGATCGATCGCATGCGCCAGCCCGACCGCCTCGGCCAGCCGTGCTTCGGGTGAACGCGCTCCCTCACCCGGCTGCTTCAGCGCCGGATGCAGGACGAGCGCGCGGCCCGTCGATATCCGCTCGGTCAGGCTTCCCCGCCCTCCTTCTGATCGAACAGCTGCACCGGCTGGGCCGGCATCACTGTCGAAATCGCATGCTTGTAAACAAGCTGCGAATGCTGATCACGCCGCAGGAGCACGCAGAAATTATCGAACCACGTAATGATCCCCTGCAGCTTCACCCCGTTGACCAGAAACACGGTGACGGGAGTCTTGTTCTTACGGACGTGATTCAGGAACACGTCCTGCACGTTTTGCGACTTCTCCGACATGGCGGGTAGTCCCCTTGCCCCTTGTTGGAGCCCTCGGCCGGGCCCGGAAACTAAAGAAGTGTACGTTCCGGAGGCGAATCACAACCCCCGACTTAAGTAGAGGGCGAGGGCGTCCAGGTCGGGGAAGGTATGCGCGGGCGGAAATCGCTGAAATTCCTCGGCATCCGAGGCTTCCGGACGGACCAACACGGGAACGCAGCCCGCGTTCAGCGCGCATTCCATGTCGATCCCGGTGTCGCCGACGAGCCAGACGTCCTCGCCCGCAGGAACGCCGCTCCCTTCGAGCGCGAGCTCGACGACGGCCGGGTCGGGCTTGTCGGCTTTCGCGTCGGCCGCCCCGACGATGCGACCGAAGATCGAGGTCCAGCCGAGCCGTTCAGCCTCCCGACGCAGAATCGGCCCGGTCTTGTTGCTCACCACGCCGAGCCAGATTCCCTCCTCCTTCGCGCTGCGCAGAAGCGGCACCGCGCCGGGGAGCGGGGTCAGCCGGTCGAGGTGAATGGCCGTGAACCGCTCCAGATAGAGAGCGCGCGCCTCCTCCCAGCGCCCGCCGAAGATCGCCGGAAGGCTGTCGCGCAGACTCTTGCGCACGTTGGCGCGCGTCTCCTCGAGCGTCCAGGGACGGTGCCCCATGGCCTCGAGCGTGTGGACCCAAGCCTCGTGAATCGTGGCCCAGCTGTCGACGAGGGTGTTGTCCCAGTCGAAGAGAAGCGCCCTCGGCCGTGCCCTCATGTCATATGCTTCTGGTAGTACTCGCGCAAACGACGCGTGAACGGCCCGGGCTTCCCGTCGCCGATCGGGGTCCCATCGATGGACACGACCGGGAGCACCAGCGAGGTCGTGCTCGTGAGAAAGGCCTCGCGCGCCGATTTCGCCTCCTCGACGGAGAACGGACGCTCGATGAAGGCGAGCCCCTCGCTCCGGATGATGTCGAGCACGGCAAGGCGGGTGATGCCGTTGAGGATCGCCTCGTCGGCCTTGCGAGTCACGACCTCGCCCTTCTCCGTGACGATCCAGGCGTTGGTGGAAGTGCCTTCCGTGACGTTGCCCGCCCGATCGACCTGCCAAGCCTCGAAGGCGCCCGCCTCCTTCGCCCGCTGCTTGCCGAGCACGTTGGGCAGAAGCGAGACGCTCTTGATGTCGCAGCGCGCCCAGCGCTGGTCCGGGATCGTGATGACCGACACCCCCTCCTCCACCGCCTTCGGCGGGGGGCCCTTGGTGCGCTTCGCCGTCATCACGATCGAAGGCCGGGCGCCGACCGGAAAGGCATGGTCGCGCCGCGCGACGCCGCGCGTCACCTGCAGATAGACGATGCCGTCGCGGACCCCGTTGCGGCGCAGGAGCTCGCGCGTGACGAGCTTCAGCGCCGCGTCCGACATCGGCCGCTCGATCCGCAGCTCGCGAAGCGATCGCGCGAGCCGCTGGAGATGACGGTCCTCGTCGATCAGCTTGCCGTCCTTCACCGCGGTCACTTCGTAGACGCCGTCGGCGAACTGGTAGCCGCGGTCCTCGATATGGACCGCGGCCTCGCGGTGCGGCACGTAGCGGCCGTTCACATAGGCAATGCGCGACATCAGCTCTTTCCGTTGAAGACGCCGAGCGACTTGAGCTTGCGGTGGAGCGCCGAGCGTTCCATGCCGACGAAAGCGGCGGTCCGCGAGATATTGCCGCCGAACCGCGTCACCTGCGCGATGAGGTACTCGCGCTCGAAGACCTCGCGCGCATCCCGGAGCGGCAGGCTCATGATCTCGCCGCCCTTGTCCCACTTCACGACCGCGGGTGCGATCGAGCCGATCTCGTTCGGCAGCATGTCGGCACGGATCGGCTCGCGGACATCGCCGGGCGCCATGATAAGGAGCCAGTCCACGACGTTGCGGAGCTGGCGCACGTTGCCGGGCCAGTCGTAGGCCTGGAGCGCCGCCATCGCGTCCTCGCCGAACTCGCGCGACGGCAGCCCCGAGGTTTCGGCCGAACGCGACATGAAATGGCGGGCCAGGAGCGAGATGTCCTCGCGGCGCTCGCGCAACGGCGGCACCCGCAGCGGCACGACAGCGAGGCGATAGAAGAGGTCCTCTCGAAAGCGCCCGGCAGCGATCTCGGCCGGAAGGTCGCGATTGGACGAGGCGATGACGCGCACGTCCACCTCGACCTTGCTGCTGCCCCCGACGCGCTGAAACGTCTGCTCCTGCAGAGCGCGCACGATCTTGCCCTGGGTCTCGAGAGGCATGTCTGCGACCTCGTCGAGAAACAGCGTTCCCCCGTGCGCTTGCTCGAAGGTGCCGACTTTCCGCGGCGTGTCCTGCCCTTCGAACCCCGCCTCGCTGCCGAAGAGCTCGAGCTCGAGACGGTCCGGCCGCATCGTCGCGCAGTTGAGCGCGACGAAGGGACCCGAGGAGCGGCGGGAGCGGGCGTGAATGAGCCGCGCGACGACTTCCTTGCCGGCACCTGCCGGCCCGGTGATGAGGACGCGGCTCCCCGTCGGCGCGACCTTCTCGACTTGCTGGCGAAGCTGCGCGATCGCGTGCGAGACGCCGATCAGCTCTTCCTGCGTTCCGGCGCGCAGCCGCAGCTCCTGGTTCTCGCGACGGAGCCGCGCCGCCTCGATCGCCCGCTCGATCACGAGCAGAAGCCGGTCCGCCTTGAACGGCTTCTCGATGAAGTCGTAGGCGCCGAGCTTGATCGCCTGAACCGCGGTCTCGATCGTCCCGTGGCCGCTGATCATCACGATCGGCACGAGCGGGTGCTCGCGGCGGATGACGCTGAGCAGCTCGATGCCGTCGAGCTCGCTGCCCTGCAGCCAGATGTCGAGCAGCACGAGCGACGGAGGGCGCTTTTTGAGCGCCTCCAGCGCCTCCGAGCTGCTCGCCGCCTCGCGCGTCTTGTAGCCCTCGTCCTCGAGGACGCCCGAGACGAGGAGCCGGATGTCCTTTTCGTCGTCGACGATCAGAATCTCGTGCGCCATCAGGCCATTGCCCTCTTCTTCTCTTCGGGCAAGGCCGCGGCGCGCCGCTCGGCCGGGAACACGAGCTCGGCCCTGGCGCCGCCCTCCGGGCGGTCTTCCAGCACGAGGCTGCCGCCGTGATCCTCCATGATCTTCTTGACGATGGCGAGGCCGAGGCCGGTGCCCTTGGCGCGCGTCGTGACGTAGGGCTCGGTGAGGCGGTCCTTGAGCTCGCGCGGCAGACCGCGTCCGTTGTCCTCCACCACGAGCGCGGCGCCTTCGCCGCGGTCCTCGATGGCGATCCGGACGAGCCCCTGAGGGAGGTCCCCGCCATCGCGCGCCTCGATGGATTCGGCGGCGTTCTTCATGAGGTTGACGAGCGCCTGGTGGAGCTGGCGCGCGTCGCACAGGAACGGCACCGGCTCCGCCGGAAGCTGGCTCTCGAAACGGATCTCGCTGTGCGCGTTCCGCTGCAGGAAGAGCGCCTGCCTGCAGATCTCCCGCAGGTCCTCGACCTTCATGATCGGCGCCGGCATCCGCGCGAAAGACGAGAACTCGTCGACCATGCGCCCGATATCGGCGACGTGGCGCACGATCGTGTCGGAAAGCGTCGTAAAGGTATCCGGATCACTTTGGATCTCTTTGAGATACTTCCGTTTCAAGCGTTCAGCCGAGAGCTGGATGGGTGTAAGGGGATTCTTGATCTCGTGCGCGATGCGGCGCGCGACGTCGGCCCAGGCCGCCTTGCGCTGCGCGGCGATCAGCTCGGAGACGTCGTCGAAAGTGGCGACGTAGCCCTGGGTCTCGCCGTTCTCCCGTTCGGCCGCGACCCGCACGAGCAGGGTCACGCTCTTGCCGCGGCGCTCGAGCTTGATCTGCGCCTCGCGCACCCGTTCCGGCCGGCGCATCGCCTCCTCGAGGAGCTCGCGCGTCTCCGGCACCAGCTCGGTGAGAGGCTGCCCGACCATCTGCTCGCGGTCGAGCCCGAGGAGCTCGGTCGCCGAGCGGTTCGGCAGCGTGACGCGCCCCTCGCGGTCGAGTCCAACCACCCCGGCCGAGACGCCGGCGAGAACGGTTTCGGTGAAGCGGCGGCGATCGTCGAGCTGCCGATTCGCCTCGACCAGCTCGCGCTGCTGCATCTCGATCCGGTGCGTCATCCGGTTGAAGGCGCGGCTCAGGATCTCGAGCTCGCCGTCGGCCTCGCCTTCCGGCACCCGCGAGGTAAGGTCCCCGGCACGCACCCGCTCCGCGGCGGTGACGAGCTCGCTCACGGGGCGCGCGATCTGCGAGGCGATCATGATGCCGACCCAGACCGCGGCGACGAGGAAGAGCAGCGCGACCACGAGGAAGATGAGCGCGAAGGTGATCTGGAACCCCGATCGCTCGCCTTCCAGACGCTCGTATTGCGCGACCGCCCGCTGGGTATGCTCCATATGCGCCAGAACCTGCGGGTCGACGAAGCGTCCGACATAAAGGTAGGAGTCGCCGAAGCCGTCGAGGCGGACGAGCGCCCGCACCCGGTCGTCGTTGTCGCTCGTCACCACGGCGATATTGCCGGCCCGCGCACGCTGCATCGCCCATTCGGGGATGGGCTCGAACTCGAGCGCGAAGGAGAAGCCGCTGCGCGCGAGGACGCGGCCGGTGCCGTCGAAGACCACCGCCTCGGAAAGGTTGCGGAGCGTCGCCTGCGTCTGAACCACTTGGGCGAGACGTTGCGGATTCAGGAGAAGGAAAGTGGCCTCGTGGTTGAGATCGTTCGCCATCGCCGCGACGTCGGCCCGGATCGTGTTCTGGTGCTCGCGGAGATAACTTTCGGCGACGGCGAGGCTCTCGCCGAGGGCAGTCCGCACCCGCTCGCTGAACCACGATTGGATGCCGAAGCTGAAGAAGAGATACGAGAAGACCGCAACCACGATGGTCGGCGTGACCGCAACGGCGCTGAACAGCCCGACGAGGCGGATGTGAAGCCCCGATCCGGCGAGGCCGCGGCGCCGCTCGGTCCAGATCTGGACGAGGCGGAAAGCGACGACCGCACCGAGGAGCAGAAGAAGGACGAGGTTGACGTTGAGGAGAAGAAGGACGGTTTGCGGGCTCGGCCCGAACGGCGGTGCCCCCGTCATCGCGGCATAGGTCGCGATCCCCGACAGCAACGCCGCGATGGCGAGGGCGATCGTGGCCTTGCGGCCCAAGCCGATCCGGGCGGCCCAAGACGACACCCGCCGCGACAGGGCGCCCGCCGTCGCGTTCACCACCCGCAACCCCACTTGTCCACGCCGCTATTTTAGGCCGCGGGTTACCGCTATGTCCAATTCGCGGATCTTCTTCCGCAGCGTGTTCCGGTTGAGGCCGAGGAGCTGTGCCGCGCGAATCTGGTTCCCGCGCGTGGCGGAGAGGCTCAGGGTGATGAGCGGCTTTTCGATCTCCCGCAGGACGCGGTCGTAGAGGCCGGCGGCCGGCAGGGACTTGCCGTGGGCGCTGAAGTATTCGCGCAGATGCCGCTCGACCGCGGCCGAAAGCCCTTCGCTCTTCGGCGCCTCCGCCGCCTCCGGGACCGGCGCGGCCTCGGCGAGCTCGGCCTCGATCACGTCGAGCCCGATCACCTCCTCCGAATGGAGCGCGGCAAGGCGCCGCACGAGATTTTCGAGCTCGCGCACGTTGCCCGGCCAGCGGTAGCTCTTGAGCCGCTCCATGGCGGCCGGATCGAGCGCCTTCTGGGGCAGGCCCTCCTGCACCGCGAGCTGGAAGAAATGCCGAACCAGCGCCGGGATGTCCTCGCGCCGCTCGCGCAGGGGTGGTAGGCGAATCGGAACCACGTTCAGCCGGTAGAAGAGGTCCTCCCGGAAGAGCCCTTGACGAATGAGCTGCCGGAGGTCGCGGTGCGTCGCCGCCACGATGCGCACATCGGCGCGAATCGGCGTGCGGCCGCCGACGGTCGTGTACTCGCCCTCCTGCAGCACCCGGAGGAGCCGCGTCTGGGCCTCGATCGGCATGTCGCCGATCTCGTCGAGGAAGAGCGTGCCGCCCTGCGCCTGCTCGAACCGGCCGGGGCTGCGCGCCGCCGCTCCGGTGAAGGCGCCCTTCTCGTGGCCGAAGAGCTCGGATTCGATGAGCTCGCGCGGAATCGCCGCCATGTTGATGGCGACGAAAGGCCCGCTCCGCCGCTTGCCGTAGTCGTGGAGGGCGCGGGCGACGAGTTCCTTCCCCGTGCCGCTCTCCCCCGCGATCATCACGGTGAGGTCGGTTCCCATGAGGCGGGCAAGGACCCGGTAGATCTCCTGCATCGCCGGCGAGCGACCGATCAGCGGAAGCTGCTCTTCGGGCTCCGGCGGGGCATCCCGCACGACGGCTTCGGCCGAAGCGGCCGTCAGCGCGCGCTCGACGACATTGACGAGCTCGCGCAGATCGAACGGCTTCGGCAGGTACTCGAAGGCGCCGCGCTCCGTCGCCTTCACCGCGGTGAGGAGCGTGTTCTGCGCGCTCATGACGATGATCCGCAGCTCAGGACGGATCTTCTTGATGCGCGGGATGAGGTCGAGCCCGTTCTCGTCCGGCATCACGACGTCGGTGATGACGAGGTCGCCCTCGCCTTCCGACACCCAACGCCAGAGCGTCGAGGCGTTTCCGGTGGTGCGAACCTCGTGCCCCAGCCGGCCTAAAGCCTGGTTGAGGACCGTGCGGATCGCCCGATCGTCGTCCGCTACAAGTATCGTCGAGCCGCTCATGCGCTGTCGTCGCCCGAGGCCATCGGCAGAAACACCCTGAACACCGTGCGCCGCGGCTGGCTGTCGAACTCGATCACCCCGCCGTGGTCGCCTATCACCTTCGCCACCAATGCAAGACCGAGGCCAGTCCCGTTGCGCTTGGTGGTGACGAAGGGATCGAAGAGATGCGCGCGCAGGTCCTCGGGAATCCCTTCGCCGTTGTCGATCACGGAGACGAGGAGCGGCAGGTGGACGCGCTGCTCGCTGCCGGGCACCGACATGCGGATCCCGTGCTGGTAGGCGGTCGCGAGCGTGATCTCGCCCCCCTGCCGCGGCACCGCTTCGGCGGCGTTCTTGACGAGGTTCAGGAAGACCTGGACGAGGAGGTCCCGGTTTCCGAGAACGGGCGGCAGCGAGGGATCGTACGACTCGATGAAGCGGACGTGACGCGCGAAGCCGCTCTGCGCGACTTTCCGGACGCGCTCCAGCACCTCGTGGATGTTGACCGGCGCGCGTTCGATCGGGCGGGTGTCGCCGAACGCGTCCATCCGGTCCACGAGCGCGACGATCCTGTCCGCCTCGTCGCAGATGAGCCGGGTGAGCTCCCGATCGGCGTCGCTCGCGTTCTGCTCCAGAAGCTGTGCCGCCCCGCGTATGCCGGAGAGTGGATTTTTCACCTCGTGCGCGAGGAGGCTCGCCATCGCGGTCACCGAGCGTGCGGCGTTGCGATGCGTGAGCTGCCGATCGAGCTTCGCGGCAATCGAGCGCTCATGCAGCGAAATGACGACCTGCCCGGGCGGCTCCGGCAGCGCCGCGGCCTGGACCGTGAGCGCATGCTGCCCGAGCCGCGGGGTGTCGAGCTCGACGCTGTAGTCGGCGACGGTGGCGCCCGTGCCGCGCGCGCTGTCGATGAGCCCGAAGATGGGGCTGTCCGACGGAAGAAACTCCTCGAGCGGCGCCCCCTTGAGGCTCGGTGCTCCCGAATGGAAGAAGGCCTCGGCCGCCTGATTGACGTAGCGGATGACGTTGCGCTCGTCGACCAGCACGACGGGATCGGGGAGCGCGCCGAGAATGGCGAGTGCCTGCGCGTCCGGCGCCACGCCTGCGGCGTCGGCCCGGCGCACGCGCGACGACATGACGCTCAGGCCGCCTTCCGCTCGAGGAGCGGCGCGTAGAAGTCGCGGATCAACCCGCGCACGCGCGCCGGCTCGGCGGTGGCGTTGATCGTCGCCCGGAACTCCGCCGAGCCGGGCAGGCCCTTGGAGTACCAGGCGACGTGCTTGCGCGCGATCCGGCTCCCCGTCTCGGTGCCGTAGTGGCGCAGCATCTCCTCGTAGTGGTCGAGCACGATCTCGAGCTGCATCGCGAGCGGCGGGTCCGGCAGGACCGTTCCAGTGCGAAGAAACTGCGCGACCTGAGCGATAAACCAGGGCCGCCCGTAGGTGCCGCGCCCGATCATGACGCCGTCTGCACCCGAGAGCGCGAGAGCGGTCCTCGCGTCCTCCGGGGAGAGAATGTCGCCGTTCGCGATGACCGGAATCCGGACCGCCTCCTTCACCTCGCGGATGAAGGCCCAGTCGGCCTTGCCGTTGTACATCTGGCAGCGGGTGCGCCCGTGGATCGTGATCATCTTGATCCCGAGCTCCTCGGCGATCCTGGCGAGGCGAGGCGCGTTGCGGTTTCGCTCGTCCCATCCGGTGCGCATCTTCAGCGTCACCGGCAGCTTCACCGCCTTGACCGTCGCTTCCAGGATCTTCGCCGCCTTCGCCTCGTCGCGCATCAGGGCCGACCCGGCGTAGCCGTTGACGACCTTCTTAACAGGGCACCCGAAATTGATGTCGATGATCGCCGCGCCGCG
>JADGGZ010000111.1 GCA_019689675.1 Rhodospirillales bacterium
ACGAGAAGCTCCTCTTCGTCAACGATACCGAGCGGCAGCACATCCGCGTCTTCGAGGTGGCTGCCGACGGGACGCTCCGGAACGGGCGCGTCTGGGCGCAGACGACGGGCGAGGGGGCGGGCGCACCCGACGGGATGAAGCTCGACAGCGCCGGCAATCTCTATTGCTGCGGCCCCGGCGGGATCCACGTCTTCGCCTCCGACGCGACGTGTCTCGGCGTCATCCGCACGCCCGAGTACCCGGCCAATTTCTGCTGGGGCGACGAGGACTTCCGCAGCCTCTTCATCACCGCCTCGACCTCGATCTATCGGATACGAATCGCCGTGCCGGGAACGCCGCAGATGTCCTGACCCCGGCGAAAGCGGGGGGCGGGGATTGCTGCACGTGCGAGAAGCGCGTCGAGGGATCGTAGGCGCCGCGGCGCGACGGCTATCGCCGTCGCGATCCGCTTTGCCGCGATGCAGCGATCGTCGGCGGCGTCTTGTCCCAGGCGCCGCTCGCAGCCGGGGCGATCGCCGCAACCATCGGGTGCGGCCCTCACGCCCGCCAGAGGCGAAGAGTCGCTATGCAGAGGCTCGCATTGCGGTCTTCTCTCAACTCGGGCAATCTCACGCCCGATCCGGCGGCAGGGAGGCGCCCATGGCGAAGACGGCGATGCTCGAGCGGCTGCAGACGAAACGGCTGCGCGACTGGGCGCGCCGGTGTCGCGAGCTCTCGGACCTCACGGTCGTACCGGATGTTAACAGAGAGCTTCTCGCCCTCGCCCAAGAAATGGAGGACGCGGCGGAGAACGCCGAGCGTAGATGACGCCAACCGACATCCGTAACCCGGACTATTTCCACAAGGTCGTCGACTGCCAGTGGGCGTGCCCCGCCCACACGCCAGTGCCCGAGTACATCCGGTTGATTGCAGCCGGCCGGTACGCCGACGCCTATATGATCAACTGGAAGTCCAACGTCTTCCCGGGGATTCTCGGGCGGACCTGCGACCGTCCGTGCGAGCCCGCCTGCCGCCGCGGCAGAGTGGAGAAAGAGCCGGTGGCGATCTGCCGGCTGAAGCGCGTCGCGGCCGACAACAAGGGCGACGTCCGCGCGCGCATGCCGCACCGGCCCGCGGCGCGGAACGGCAAGCGCATCGCCTGCGTCGGCGCCGGCCCCGCCTCGCTCACCGTCGCGCGCGACCTGGCGCCGCTCGGCTACGAGGTCGTCGTGTTCGACTCCGACCGGAAGGCGGGCGGCATGATCCGCAGCCAGATTCCGCGCTTCCGCCTGCCGGAGGAGATCATCGACGAGGAGGTCGGGTACATCGCCGATCTCGGCATCGAGCTCCGCCTCGGCAAGCGCATCGACAGCCTCGCCGCGCTTCTCGCCGAGGGCTGGGACGCGGTCTTCGTTGGCTCCGGCGCGCCGCGCGGCCGCGACCTCGACATTCCCGGTCGCAAGGAGGCCGCTGCCAACATCCATATCGGCATCGACTGGCTCGCGAACGTCGCGTTCGGCCATGTCGACCGCATCGGCAAGCGCGTGATCGTGCTCGGCGGCGGCAACACCGCGATGGATTGCTGCCGCTCCTCGCGCCGGCTCGGCGGCGAGGACGTCAAGGTCGTCGTCCGCTCCGGCTTCGAGGAGATGAAGGCCTCGCCCTGGGAGAAGGAGGACGCGATGCACGAGGGCATCCCGATCCTCAACTATCTCGTGCCGAAGGAGTTCCTGCACGAGAACGGCCGCCTCACGGGCATGGTCTTCGAGAAGGTCGCGGCGAAGTACGACGAGAAGGGCCGCCGCCAGCTCGTTCCCACCGGCGAGCCGGACGTCCGTCTTCCCTGCGACGACGTGCTCGTCGCGATCGGGCAGGAGAACGCGTTCCCCTGGATCGAGCGCGACATCGGGATCGAGTTCGACCGCTGGGGGCTGCCGAAGGTCGACCCGAAGACGATGCGGTCGACGCATCCGAAAGTGTTCTTCGGGGGCGACGCCGCCTTCGGGCCGAAGAACATCATCTGGGCGGTCGCGCACGGCCACGAGGCCGCGGTCTCGATCGACAAGCTCTGCTCCGGCGAGGACATCTCGGAGCGCCCGGCGCCGGGCGTGACGCTCGTCTCGCAGAAGATGGGCATCCACGAGTGGAGCTACGACAACGACGTCTCGCACGAGGAGCGCCGCCGGGTGCCGCTCCGCCCGCTCGACGTCGCCTTGAAGGACATCAGGACGGAGGTCGAGCTGGGGTTCGATGCCAAGCTCGCCTACGAGGAGGCGCAGCGCTGCCTCAACTGCGACGTCCAGACCGTCTTCACGGGCAAGCTCTGCATCGAGTGCGACGCCTGCGTCGACATCTGCCCGATGGACTGCATCACCTTCACGCATGACGGCGAGGAGGAGGAGCTCAGAAAGCGCCTCAAGGCGCCCGCCTGGAACCCGACGCAGGACCTCTACATAGGCGGCGACCTCAAGACCGGACGGATCATGGTCAAGGACGAGGACGTCTGCCTCCACTGCGGGCTCTGCGCCGAGCGCTGCCCCACCGGAGCCTGGGACATGCAGAAATTCTTTCTCGAGATGACGCACGCCGGAGCCGCATGCCGAAGCTGATCGAAAGCACGAACGATTTCGTCGTCCGCTTCGCCAACGTGAACGGTTCGGGCTCGGCGAGCGCCAACGCCCTCTTCGCGAAGTCGATCCTGCGCATGGGCGTGCCGATCGCCGCGCGCAACATCTTTCCGTCGAACATCCAGGGCCTGCCGACCTGGTACGAGGTGCGCATCTCGGGCGCAGGATGGCTCGGACGCCGCGGCGGGTGCGACCTCATGGTCGCGATGAATCCGCAGACCTGGGACAAGGACGTCGCCTCGATCGATCCGGGCGGCTATCTCTTCTACGATTCGACGCGGCCGATCCCGCCCTCGAAGTTCCGCGACGACGTTCACGTCGTGGGCGTGCCGCTCACCGAGATCTGCAACGCGCGCTACACGGACGCGCGCCAGCGCCAGCTCTTCAAGAACATCATCTACGTGGGGGCGCTCGCGCAGCTTCTCGGCATCGAGCTCGGCGCGGTCGAAAAGCTCATCGGCGAGCAGTTCAAGGGCAAGGACAAGCTGATCGAGCCCAATGTCGAGGCGCTGCGCGCGGGCCACGATTGGGCGGCGGCGAACCTCGCCCCGATCGGGCTCAAGGTGCGCCGGGCCGACGCGGTCGGCGACCGCATCCTCGTCGAGGGCAACAACGCCGCCGCGCTCGGCGCCGTCTACGGCGGCGCGACCGTCTGCGCCTGGTACCCGATCACGCCTTCCACCTCGATGGCCGAGGCGTTCCAGCGCTGGTGCCGGCGGTTCCGGGTCGATCCCGAGACGAAGAAGAATCGCTTCGCGATCCTCCAGGCCGAGGACGAGCTCGCCTCGATCGGGATGGTGATCGGCGCCGCCTGGAACGGCGCGCGCGCCTTCACCTGCACCTCGGGCCCGGGCGTCTCGCTGATGCAGGAATTCATCGGCCTTTCCTACTTCGCCGAGATTCCGGCGGTGATCTTCGACATCCAGCGCGCCGGCCCCTCCACGGGCATGCCGACGCGTACGCAGCAATGCGACATCCTCGCCGCGGCTTACGCGAGCCATGGCGACACCAAGCACGTCCTCCTCTTCCCCGAGGACCCGCGCGAGTGCTTCGAGTTCGGGGCGGCCGCGTTCGACCTCGCCGACCGGCTGCAGACGACCGTCTTCGTCATGTCGGATCTCGACATCGGCATGAACGAGTGGCTCTGCCGGCCCTTCGAGTGGGACGACAAGAGACGCCTCGACCGCGGCAAGGTGATGACCTACGAGGATCTCGAGGCGGGGCGCGAGTTCGGCCGCTACCTCGACGTCGACGGCGACGGCATCCCCTACCGCACCTATCCCGGCACGCATCCGACGAAAGGCTCGTTCTTCACCCGCGGGACCTCGCGCGACCGCTACGCGCGCTACACCGAGGAGGGCGGGCCTTACGTCGACAACATGCAGCGCCTCCTCCGGAAGTTCGAGACCGCCAAGCGGCTCGTTCCGGGGCCGGTACGCCGGGATGCGTCGGAGCCGACGCGCTACGGGGTGATCTATTTCGGCTCGACGAGCCCGGCCATGGCCGAGGCGCTCGCGGCGCTCGAGCAGCGCGGCCTCCACCTCGACGCGATGCGCGTGCGCGCCTTCCCCTTCTCCGACGAGGTGATCGACTTCGTGCTCGGGCACGACCAGGTCTTCCTTGTCGAGCAGAACCGCGACGCGCAGCTGAAATCGCTCCTCGTGAACGAGGGGGCGATCGATCCCGCCCGCATCATCTCGGTGCTGCACTACGACGGAACGCCCATCACGGCGCGCTTCATCATCGACGAGATCGCCGAGCGGATGGCCGCTCTCAACGTCGTCCCGCTCAAGAAGGCGGTGCCATGACCTACATCGCGAAGCCCAAGTTCCACCATCCGAAGCTGCCGACCAACAAGCTCGGCTACACGCGCCGCGACTACGAGGGCTCGGTCTCGACGCTCTGCGCAGGCTGCGGACACGACTCGATCAGCGCGGCGATCATCGAGGCCTGCTTCGCGCTCGACCTGCCGCCGCACCGGATCGCCAAGCTCTCCGGGATCGGCTGCTCGTCGAAGACGCCGACCTATTTCCTCGGCCACAGCCACGGCTTCAACTCCGTGCACGGGCGGATGCCGTCGGTCCTCACCGGCGCCAACATGGCGAACCGGGATCTCATCTATCTCGGCGTCTCCGGCGACGGCGATTCCGCCTCGATCGGCCTCGGCCAGTTCGCGCATTGCCTGCGCCGTGGCGTCAACATGGTCTATATCGTCGAGAACAACGGGGTTTACGGGCTGACGAAGGGCCAGTTCTCGGCCACCGCCGACCGAGGCTCGAAGTCGAAGCGCGGCGCCGTCAACACCGACGCGCCGATCGATCTCGTCGGGCTCGCCCTCCAGCTTGGGGCGACCTTCGTCGCGCGCAGCTTCTCCGGCGACAAGGCGCAGCTCGTGCCGCTCATCGAGGCGGCGATCCTCCACAAGGGCGCGGCGTTCATCGACGTGATCAGCCCGTGCGTCGCCTTCAACAACCACCCCGGCTCGACGAAGAGCTTCGACTACGTGCGCGAGCACAACGAGGCGGTCAACCGGCTCGACGTGATGATCCCGCGCGAGCCGATCACGGCCGAGTACGCACCCGGCACCGTCAGGGAGGTGGCGCAGCACGACGGCTCGATCATCCGCCTGCGCAAGCTGGCCGAAGACTACGATCCGACCGACCGCCTCCGCGCGATGGCCTATCTCGCCGAGCGCCAGGCCGCGGGCGAGCTCGTGACCGGGCTTCTCTATCTCGACCCCGAGCCGCGGGACCTCCACAACTATCTCAACACGGTCGAAAAGCCGCTGAACGCGCTCGGCGACGCCGAGCTCGTTCCGGGCAGCGCCGCGCTCGCCGAGGTGAACGCCGCCTTGCGCTGAGGGCGCCGGGACTGTCCGGCCCGGCATCGCGACGGAGCTCGGCTTCTCGTCGCGGCGCGAGCCTCGAGCCCGCGGCGACGGCGTCCCTGCCGGCGCTCGGCGCCACGCCGCACCCGGTCGGAGGCGAGAAAGAGAAAAGAGGGAGACGCTGATGGACGCAAGGATCTCGAGCCAGACCTTGGGAGATCTTCTCCGCCGGACTGCGTCGCGGTACCCGCGCAAGACCGCCGTGCGGTGCGGCGAGACCGAGTGGAGCTACGCCGAGTTCGACCGCCTCTGCAACCGGCTCGCGAACGGGCTTGCGGCGTACGGCGTCCGGCAGGGCGACAAGGTCGCGATCCTTTCGCGCAACTCGCATGCCTTCGCCGCGATGCGCTTCGCCCTGGCGCGGGTCGGCGCGATCCTGGTGCCGATCAACTTCATGCTCAACGCCGAGGAAGTCTCCTACATCCTCCGCCATGCCGGCGCGAAGATCCTCTGCGTCGGGCCCGACATGGTCGAGCTCGGCCGGGCGGGCGCCGCGCTCGACACCTCAGTGGAGGCGCTCTGGTGGCTGCCGGGCGAGGAGCCTGCGGCGGCGCCGTCGGACCTCGTCGGCTTCGAGGCGCTGCTCGCCGCCGACGACGGGCCGCCCGATGTCGCGTTCGACGGGCGCCTGCCGGCGCAGATCATCTACACGAGCGGCACCGAATCCCGGCCGAAGGGCGCCATTCTCAGCCACGAGGCGGTGATCTGGCAGTACGTGAGCTGCATCGTCGAGGGCGAGATCGCCGAGGGCGACCGCATCCTTCATGCGCTGCCGCTCTACCATTGCGCCCAGCTCGACGTCTTTCTCGGCCCCTCCGTCTATGTCGGGGGCGAGAACGTCATCACCGGCAAGCCGACGCCCGACAACATTTTAGGCCTCCTCGAGCGGCACCGGATCACCTCCTTCTTCGCGCCGCCCTCTGTGTGGATCGCGCTGCTCCGCTCGCCGCGCTTCGATTCGACCGATCTCTCCTCGCTTCGGAAAGGCTATTACGGCGCCTCCATCATGCCCGTGGAGGTCTTGAAGGAGATGGCCCGCCGGCTGCCGCAGGTGCGTCTCTGGAACTTCTACGGCCAGACGGAGATCGCGCCGCTCGCCACCGTGCTGAAGCCCGAGGACCAGATGCGCAAGGCGGGCTCCTGCGGGCGCGCCGTGCTCAACGTCGAGACCCGCGTCGTCGACGATGCGATGCGCGACGTGCGCCCGGGCGAGGTCGGCGAGATCGTGCACCGCTCGCCGCAGCTCCTCAACGGCTACTACAAGGACGAGGAGCGCACCGCCGCCGCCTTCGAAGGCGGCTGGTTCCACAGCGGCGACCTCGCCACGATCGACGAGGAGGGCTACATCACCGTCGTCGACCGCAAGAAGGACATGATCAAGTCGGGCGGCGAGAACGTCGCCAGCCGAGAGGTCGAGGAGATGATCTACCGCCTGCCGGAGGTGTCGGAGGTCGCGGTCATCGGCCTTCCCGACGACTACTGGATCGAGGCGGTGACGGCGGTCGTCGTGAAGAAGCCGGGCGCCGCGATCGACGAGGCGGCGATCGTCGCGCATTGCCGCGCCCACATGGCGCATTTCAAGGTGCCGAAGCGCGTGATCTTCGTCGACTCGCTGCCGAAGAACCCGAGCGGGAAGCTTTTAAAGCGCGAGCTGCGCCGCCGCTACGCGGCCGCGGCGCCCTGACCCCCGCGCTGCCCTCGCACGACGAGGGCGTCGCAGGGCAGGGCGGAGAGGATCTCCTTCGCGGTGCTGCCGATGAGGACGTCGGCGAGGGCGCTTCTTCCCTGGGTGCCGAGGACGACCAGGTCGACCCCCATGTCGCGGACGAACTGGCTGACGAGCTCCTTCGGGCTGCCGGGCTCGACGATGCAGCGCAGCCCTCGCCGGCGCGGCTCGGGCGTCGCGAGCTTCTGGATGAACTCCGCGCATTCCGCCTGTGCGACGCGGGCGTAGTCCTGCTGATACTGCGCGGGATTGCTGGTGAGCCCGGCCATCGGCGCGTGATAGGCGTGGAAGAGCGGGATGTCCTTCTCCGGGAAGAATTCGAGCGCGGTCTCGACGGCCGCGCGCGAGGCGTCCGAGAAATCGGTCGCGACGATGATGTTCCGGTAGGGCGCGTGGACGCGCTGCTTCACGATGAGGATGGGAATCGCGGAGCGACGCAGGAGCGTATCGACCGTGCCGCCCAGCCCGAAGCGCCCGAGCGTCTCGTCGCGGGCGAGGCCGGTGACGACGAGGTCGCAGCCCTCCTTCTCTGCAACGGCGAGGATGACGTCGGCGGCGGCGCCGCGCTCCACGACGGCGGAGATGTTCGTCGCGGCGCCGAACAGGTCCTGCCGAAGCTGATCGAGGACGATGCGGGCAGGATCGTGCGTCCGCCGCCATGAGGGCAGGCGCTGCTCGACATCGGAACGGTAGAACGTCTCGGGCTGCTCGAGGGCGTGGACGGCGACGAGCTGCGCCTCGTGCTCCTTGGCGAGCGCTGCCGCCCGGTCCATCGCACGGTCGCAGCGCGCGCTGAGATCGGTCGCCAGCAGAATCTTTCGGGGCGGCGCCTTCGTCGAGCTGGGATCAGCCATGACTTTTCTCCACTGCGATGCCGTTCCCGTCGAGCGATTCTTTCCCAGCCTCAGGCAGCCGCAGCTCGGGGGCGCTGCGCACCGGCTCCTCGTTCTGGCGCCGGCGCTCGAACGCACCGCCGTCGCCCGACAGCCGCGCGCGCTCGATGATCGATTTCGCCTTCTCGGGCCCGACGCCGAGGCTGCTCAGCGCGTATCCGATCATGCCGAGCGCGAGCTCCCGCTCCGCCATGAGGGCGAGTCCGGCGCCCTCGCTTTCGAGGTGCTTCAGCTCCGCCTCGCTGTGGGTCCGGACGACGGTATCGATGCGCGGGTTGATCTGGCGCGCGAGCTCGATGATGCGCCGCGCCTGGAATCCGAGCGGCGCGGCGACGACGAGGAGGCGTGCGCGCTCGACATGCGCGGCGCTGAGCACGGTTTCGGAGGTCGCGTCTCCGTAGATGGTCGGCAGGCCCCGGTGGCGCAGCTCCTCGACGCGATGCCGGTCTTGCTCGATCGCGACGAAGGGAAGGCCGTTCTCCTTGAGCGCCTCGCCGATCTTCCCGCCGACCCGGCCGAAGCCGACGATGATCGCGTGACCGTCGAGCCGCTCCTCGTCGAAATCGGGCGGGAGCGGCGCCGGCGCGCTCCGCTCGAGGCGGGCCACGAGCTCCGGCCGGTTCTGCAGCCATCTCGCGATCGCGTCGGACGCCGCGAAGGTGAGCGGGTTGAGGCCGATCGAAAGGAGGGCGCCGGTGAGGATGAAATCCTTCGATTCGGACGGCAGGAGGCCGAGAGTGGTCCCGAGCCCGGCGAGAATGAAGGAGAACTCCCCGATCTGCGCGAGGCTGGCGGAGACCGTGAGGGCGGTCGAGACCGGGTAGCGGAACGCGAGGACGATGGCGAAGGCCGCGAGCGACTTGCCGACGAGGATGACAAGCAGGACGGCGAGGATCGGCAGCGGCTCGCGAATGATGATCGACGGGTCGAAGAGCATTCCGACCGAGACGAAGAACAGCACCGCGAAAGCGTCCTGGAGCGGCAGCGAGTCGGCCGCGGCTTGATAGCTGAGGTCGGACTCGCTGAGGACGACGCCGGCGAAGAACGCTCCCAGGGCGAAGGACACCCCGAAGAACTCGGCCGAGCCGTAGGCGATCCCCAGCGCCACCGCCAGGACCGCGAGCGTGAAGAGCTCGCGCGAGCCCGTGCGCGCCACCACCCCGAGCAGCCAGGGCACGATCCTTCTGCCCGCGACAAGCATCACGACGACGAACGCCGCTACCTTCCCGATCGTCACCGCCAGGCTCAGAAGGAGGTCCTGCCCCTCCTGCGGAGGACTCTCGTTCCCGGCGCCGACCGATTGGGCGAAGGCCGGGAGGAGCACGAGCGCGACGACCATGGCGAGGTCCTCGACGACGAGCCAGCCCACGGCGATGCGCCCGTCGAGAGTGTCGAGCTGATTGCGCCCGTCGAGCGCCCGCAAGAGCACCACGGTGCTCGCGGTCGAGAGCGTGAGGCCGAAGACGATGCCGGCGGCGAGCGACCAGCCGAGGGCGAGCGCGAGGCCGGTTCCGATGACGGTCGCCGTCGCGATCTGGGCGACGGCGCCCGGAAGCGCGATCCGCTGGACGGCCCGGAGGTCCCCGATCGAGAAATGCAGCCCGACCCCGAACATGAGAAGGATGACGCCGAGCTCCGCGAGCTGCCCGGCGAGTTCGGCGTCGCCGACGAAGCCGGGCGTGTGCGGGCCGATGACGATGCCCGCCACCAGGTAGCCGACCAGAGGCGGAAGCCGCAGCCGCGAGGCGAGAAACGCCGCTCCGAACGCGAGAACCAGGCCGATCGAGATGAGGGCGATCAGCGAGGTCTGGTGCGGCACTGGGCGGGCTCTCCTCTGCGGTGATGATCTCGGTCGGCGGGGGTACGCCTTACGTGCGGCAATACGGCCGAAAGATCAACGCGAGATTACCTCTCGCTCGGTCGCTGGCGAAAAATCGCGCAGAAGAGAAGGGGGGCCCCCGCTCTTCGAAGGTGGGGCCGAAGCAGGACGGCGCCCGCGCGGGGGCGCCCGTCTCGAAGCAGTCAGCGCGGCTTTGCGACCTCGGGGTCCGGGCGCGGCGTCGAGGACGTCTCCGCGGGCAGGAGAAGGACCGCGCATGAAGTGAGAGTTGCCAGCTTCACGTTCGCGTCTCCGCTCTGACGAGGCGATCCTTGAAATCGCAAGCGGATGAGCATTGACCTGGATCAAGCGATCGAACGTTCCCTTGACGCTCGGTCAGGCGCGACCGCGCAGCGGGCGGAAGAAGGCGCGGATTTCGCCGGCGAGCGCCTCCGGCTGCTCGAGCGCCGCGAAGTGGCCGCCGCGCGGCATTGCCGTCCAGCGCCGGATATCGCTGTACATCCGCGCCGCGACCGAGCGCGGCGGACGCACGATCTCCTTGGGAAACGCGGCATAGCCTGTCGGCACGTCCACCGTCTCGCCTTCGGGGACCGGCCAGGGTCCATGCATGCGGGCGTAGTACGGCCAGAACGAGGACCCGATCGCGCCCGTGAACCAGTAGAGCGAGACGTTGGCGAGGAGGCGGTCGCGCGGGATCGCGTTCTCGATCCTGCCGTCGCAGTCGGACCAGGCGCGGAACTTCTCGACGATCCAGGCGGCGAGCCCCGCGGGCGAGTCGGAGAGCGCGAAGGCGAGAGTCTGCGGCCGCGTTCCCTGGATCCACTGATAGCCGGTCTCTTCCTTCAGAAAGACCGCGAGCTCGTCGAGAAAGACGCGCTCCTCGGGCGAGGGATCTTTGACGAGCTCCTTGTCGCGCCGGACGGCGAGCAGATTGAGATGGATGCCGATGAGACGCTCGGGATGGGCGTAGCCGAGCCGCGTGGCGATGAACGCGCCCCAGTCGCCGCCCTGCACGGCGAAGCGATCGTATCCGAGCGCGCTCATGAGCCGGGCGAAGCAGTCCGCGATCGCCTCGACGCCGAACCTCTTCTGCCCCGGCGCGAACGAAAGCCCGTAGCCAGGCAGCGACGGCGCGACGACGGTGAAGGCGTCGGCGGGGTCGCCGCCGAACCGCGCCGGGTCGGTGAGAAGCGGAATGAGCTCGAGGAACTCGAAGACCGACCCCGGCCAGCCATGCGCAAGAAGGAGCGGGCAGGGGGCGGGGCCTTTGCCCGGCACGTGAAGGAAATGCAGGTCGATGTCGTCGAGGCCCAGCTTCCATTGCGGGAACGCGTTGAGGCGGGCTTCCTCGGCGCGCCAGTCGAAACGGTCCCGCCAATAGGCGACGAGCTCCTGCATGTAGCCGAGATCCGTGCCGTAGGCCCACGCCGCTCCGGGCGCTTGATCGGGGAACCGCGTCAGCGCGAGACGCGCCTCGAGGTCGGCGATCGCCTCGTCGGGAACGGCCAAAGCGAAGGGGCGCGGCGAGGCGGCCATGAGCGATGCTCCTCCGTGCTCGGGACTGCGAGTGTCGCGGCGCGCCTCCTTGCCCGTCCAGCGCCGTCGGCGCAGGTCTCGCATGCATCGGGCATCGGCGCGAGCGGCGCGGCTGCTGCGGCCGTCGTCCGCCCCGGTTTGTCAGTGCTGCTCCGCGCCGGGGGGAGGGGTTCCTTCGAAGTAGGTCGTGGCCTCGGCGATGGCGCGGTTGCGCGGCATGAAGGTGAACATGCGCACCGGGCGCGGCCCGACGGCGACGAAGGAGTGCTTCACGCCCGCCGGGATCGCGATCGTGCTGTCGGCCTCGACAAGGCGCCGCTCGTCGCCGAGGCGGAGGTCGAGCGTGCCCTCGATCACGATGAAGATCTCGTCGACGTCGTCATGGGCGTGGAGCGGCGCGCCGGCGCCCGGCTCGATGATGCTGAACCCGGCGACGCAGGCGAGGCCCTCCTCGCGTCCGGCGAGAACGAAGTTGCGATAGCCGGGGCGCCACGGCACCTCTTTGGCGTCGGCATTGGCAATAACGGGCATCGGCGTTTCCTCCCGTCGGCGAGAGTAGCGCTAGGCCGGCCGCATCATCGTGAAAATCTCGCCGACCACCGTGTAGTCGTGATAGCCGAGCCGCGCGATCGGGCGGACCCGGCTCAGATCGAGCCTGCCTTCGACCAGCACCCCGTCTTCGATGTGGACCCCCAGCACGCGCCCGATCACGAGATGATTGGGCCCGTAGCGGGCCGGCGGCAGCTCCACGACGTCGTGCAGCGCGCACTCGAGGTGGACCGGCGATGCCGCGACGCGCGGCGGCTTGACGAGACGCGAGGGCGCCATCGCAAGACCGGCGACGGCGGCCTCGTCGACCGTGCTCTCGACTCCCGCCGAGGTCGCGTTCATTGCCTCGCGCAGATCCCACGTGGCGAGGTTGACGACGAACTCTCGGGTATCGATCGCGTTCTGCAGCGAGTCTTTCAGCCCGCCGTGCCGATGGGAGCCGTTCGTCGCGAACATGACCATCGGCGGCGATTCCGAGACCGCGTTGAAGAAGCTGAAGGGGGCGAGATTGACGACACCGTCCTTGCTTATCGTGCTGATCCAGCCGATCGGCCGCGGGACAATGCAGGCCTTGAAGGGGTCGTGCTTCAGGCCGTGGTCGTTCTTGGCGCAGTCATAAAACATGGCACCCTGCGAGGAAGTGGACGGTGCAGGCAGGCGGCCCCTCACCCCGCATGCCGCGAAAACGATATCAAACTTACGGTTG
>JADGGZ010000112.1 GCA_019689675.1 Rhodospirillales bacterium
GGTCGGGCGGGAGACCCTCGCGGCGCTCAACGTTCCGGCGGCGGCCCGGGTCGAAACGCTCGCGATCAATCTCGCGCGCTGGCGGGCGCTTCCGGACCCGCGCGGCCTCCATCTCCGGGTCAATACGGCCGCGGCGACGCTCGAGGCGATCCGCGACGGTACCGTCGTGCTTTCGATGCCGGTGATCGTCGGCGCCCCACGCACGCCGACGCCCGATTTGGAGAGCGCGGTGACCGGCATCGTCTTCAACCCTTCATGGACGATCCCGCACTCGATCGCCGTCAACGAAGTCCTGCCGCGGCTGCGGCGCGACCCGGGCTATCTCGCCGCCAACGAGATCCGGATCCTGGACCGGCCCGAGGATCCTTACGGGCGAAGAATCGATTGGCGCGCCGTCTCGCGCCGCGCGTTCCCCTTCACGCTGCGCCAGGCGCCGGGCCCGCGCAACCCGCTCGGCCGGATCAAGTTCGACATGGCGAGCCCCTACGCCATTTATCTTCACGACACGCCTGCGCGCGGCCTCTTCAGCAGGACGATGCGAGCGCTCAGCCACGGCTGCATCCGGCTTTCCCGCCCTCTCGACCTCGCCGCGCTTCTGTCGGGAACGGAGGCCTCCGCGCTCGAGGCCGAGATCGACCGGGGCGAGACCCGGTACCTGCCGGTGACGCCCGTGCCGGTCGTCGTCGCCTATCTTACCGCCTTCGTCGATGCCGCCGGCGAGGTCCAGTTCCGGCCGGACATCTACCGCCGCGACCGGGCGCTCGCGCAGGCGGCCGCGTCCGGCGCCTGCGGAGAATGAAAGACGTTAACCCTCTTCCGGCGCAATCAGGCTATGGTCGCCCCGGATGACGAAAGGAACTTGTTGCCGCGACCGGCGCCAGGCGCTGCGTCTCGGCGCCGGCATCCTCGCCGCCGGTCTGGCGTCAGGGCTTCACGGCGCGTGGGGGGCTTCGGCCGCCCGCACGCTCAGCTTCGAAAATCTCCACACGGGCGAGCGGCTCTCGGAGACCTACTGGGCGGACGGGGCCTATATCCCGGAAGCCTTGCGCCGGATCGACCACGTCCTGCGCGACCACCGCACCGGGGAGACGCACCGGATCGCGCCGGAGCTTCTCGATCTCCTGACGCGCCTGCGCGCGGCGCTCGACACCGAGGCGCCGTTTCAGGTCATCTCGGGCTACCGCTCGCCGCGCACCAACGCGATGCTCGCGAGCCTCAGCGGCGGCGTCGCCCGGCAGAGCCTTCACACGAAGGGGCTCGCGATCGACATTCGCGTTCCAGGACGTGGGCTCGCCGCCGTGCGCGACGCCGCCATCGCGCTTCGCGGCGGCGGCGTCGGCTACTACGAACGCTCGCAGTTCGTGCACCTCGACATAGGCCGGACTCGCACTTGGTAGCGCGCCGCGGAGCGGCTTGTTAGGCTCGCTCCGACATGCGCAATCTCAAAGTCGACGGCGACCGCCTCTGGGCGTCGCTCATGGAAATGGCCCGGATCGGCGCCACTCCGAAAGGCGGGAACTGCCGCCTCGCTCTTTCCGACCTCGACGCCGAGGGCCGCAGGCTCTTCATCCGCTGGTGCGAGGAGGCGGGGTGCACGGTAACGGTGGACCGCGTCGGCAACATCTTCGCCCGCCGGCCGGGGCGGAACCCCGACCTCCCGCCGGTGATGACCGGCAGTCATCTCGACACGCAGCCGACCGGCGGACGCTTCGACGGAGTCTACGGCGTCCTCGCCGGGCTCGAGGTCGTGCGGACCCTCAATGACCTCGGCTACGAGACGGAAGCGCCGATCGAGGTCGCTGTCTGGACGAACGAGGAAGGCGCACGATTCTCGCCGGCGATGATGGGTTCCGGCGTCTTCGCCGGGATCTTCGGCGTCGACGAGACCCTCGCGAAGCCCGACAATTTCGGCCCGGCGACCTTCGGCGAAGAGCTGCGCCGGATCGGCTTCGCCGGCGAGGCGCCCGTCGGGGGACGGCCCGTCAAAGCCTATTTCGAGGCGCATATCGAGCAGGGCCCGATTCTCGAGGACGAGGGCAAGACGATCGGCGTCGTCACCGCCGCGCAGGGGCAGCGCTGGTACGAGATCACCGTCACCGGCCAGGAATCGCATGCGGGCACGACGCCGATGAGGAAGCGGCAGGATGCGCTGGTCGCCGCCGCCCGCATGGTCGAGGCCGTCAACCGGATCGGCCACGCCCACCCGCCCGACGCCGTCGCCACCGTCGGCGCCCTCCAGGTCAGCCCCAACTCGCGCAACACGATCCCGGGCCGCGTCTTCTTCACGGTCGATTTCCGGCACCCGGTCGATGCTACGCTCTCCATCATGGACGAGGAGCTGAAGCGCGAGTGCCGCGGCATCGCGGAGGCCGCGCGCGTCACGGTCGACATCACCGACTTCTGGTACTTTCCGCCCACCCCGTTCGAGAAGCGACTCGTCGACTCCGTGCGCAGCGCCGCCAAGGCCCAAGGCCTGCCGCACCGCGACATCATCTCGGGCGCGGGGCACGACGCGGTCTACCTGGCGCGCGTCGCGCCGACGGCGATGGTGTTCGTCCCGTGCAAGGGCGGGATCAGCCACAACGAGATCGAGGACGCGAAGAAGGAGGATCTCGAGGCGGGCTGCGCCGTGCTGCTCAACGCCATTCTCGCGGAGGCCAACGCATGAGCCGCCCGCAGGCCATCCCGCGTGTTCAAATCGACAACGAGCGGATGCGCGTCACCGAATGGCGCTTCCCGCCCGGCGCCGCGACCGGCTGGCACAAGCACGAGTACGACTACTGCATCGTGCCGGTGACGACAGGTGTCTTGGAGATTGACGCGGCGGACGGGCGCCGCGACGCGCGGCTCATCACCGGCGAGAGCTATTTCCGTCCTGCCGGCGTCGAGCACGACGTCATCAACGCCAACGACTTCGAGTTCGTCTTCATCGAAGTGGAGGTGAAGTGACCGCCTCGCCCCTCCCGACCGGCGAAGCGGCGACCGACGACTACGTTCTCGAGGAACAGGTCGGCCATCTTCTCCGCCGGGCCCATCAGCGGGCGACCGCGATCTTCATGGCCGAGCTCGGCGACGTTTTCGACCTGACGCCGATGCAGTACGCGGCGCTCGTGAAGCTCCGCGACGCCGGCGAGCAGAGCCAGAACCAGCTCGGACGGCTGACCGCGATGGACCCCGCGACGGCGCAGGGCGTGATCCGGCGGCTCGAGGAGCGGGGCCTTGTCGAACGCACCGCCGATGCGGGCGACCGGCGGCGCTCGCTCTTGCGCCTTACTGAGGAGGGGCTGGCGCTCGTCGAAGCCGCCATTCCGAAAGGCGAGCGCGTGAGCGCCGCCACGCTCGCGCCGCTGACGCAAGCCGAGCAGTCGCGTTTCCTCGCCCTTCTGCGCAAGCTCGCCTGACGTCGCGCCGCAATCGGCCGGGGCGCCGCGTTAGACGGCGCCGTGCGGCGCGCGATCCGTCCCGCTTTATGCCCTCCGCTCGAACCGGTCGCGCACGCCGCAGCTGCTGACGCCGAAGACGCTGTAGAGGGGACACCAGCGCAGAAGCGCGGTGGCGAGCGGCACCAGTCCGACGAGACCGATCCAGCGCAGGTCGCCTTCGAGCAGGAAAATCAGCGAGACGAGAGCGAGGCCGGCCATCAGCCGCACGATGCGATCCGCCGAGCCGATGTTGCGCGTCATGGCTACTCCTCCAATCGGAGACACCGTAACGCGCATCGACACATTCGCTCTTTGATATGTGTCAAGATGAACCCGCGCCGCCCCGCTTCGTTCGTGTTTACATGACAGGACTTCTCGCAGGGCAGAAGGCGCTCGTGACCGGCGCGAGCTCGGGGATCGGCCGCGCCTGCGCGCTCGCCATGGCACGTGCGGGCGCCGCGGTCGCGGTCAACTACAACAGCTCGGCGGAAAACGCCGAGCGCGTCGCGGCCGAGATCGCGGCCGACGGCGGGGAGGCTCTCACGGTCCGCGCCGATGTCTCGGACGAGGGCGCCGTCGACGCGATGTTCGCCAAGGCCGTCGATTCGTTGGGAACGGTCGACATCGTCGTCGCCAATGCCGGCATTCAGAGCGATTCGGGAATCGTCGAGATGACGCTCGAGCAATGGCAGCGGGTTCTCGCGGTCAACCTTCAGGGGCAGTTCCTCTGCGCGCGCGCCGCTGTGCGCGAGTTCCGGCGCCGCGGCATGCGGCCGGGCTGCAAGGCGCTCGGCAAGATCCTCTGCATGAGCTCGGTGCACGAGGTGATCCCCTGGGCCCGCCGCGTCAACTACGCGGCCTCGAAGGGCGGCATCATGCTGATGATGAAGAGCCTCGCGCAGGAGGTCGCGCCCGAGCGCATCCGCGTCGTCGGAATCGCCCCGGGCGCGATCCGGACCTCGATCAACGAATCGGTCTGGAAGGACGAGGCGGCGCGGCACGCGCTGCTGCAGCTCATTCCCTACGGCCGTCTCGGCGAGCCCGACGACATCGCCAAGGCGGCGGTCTGGCTCGCCTCGGACGAGGCGGACTACGTGACCGGAACGACGCTCTACGTCGACGGGGGAATGACGCTCTACCCGGCCTTCCGGGATAACGGCTAACGCGCGCCGCTACCCTCGAACCCCGGACGCGGCGAGCCGCTTGTGCGCGCCGTCGAAGGCAGGAGCAATTTCCTCCATGAAGCGCTGCATCTGCTCCTTCACCATCGCGTGCGGCTTGAGGCCGTAGTTGAAGTAGAGGATCACCTCGCTGATCCCCGAGGCTTCGACCACAGCGAGATCGTCGACGATCTTCTGCGGCGAGCCGACGAGAATCGACTTCGAGGTCAGGTTCTCCGGCTTCATGTTGTTGAGGATGTCGACGATCTCGAGGAAGTAGCGGTAGGTGGGCGGCACTTTCGCCGGATCGGACGGGAAGGCGGCGACGAGCGCGTCCTTGAAGTAGCGGACGAGCGCCTCGCGGCCGTAGGCCTCGCCCGCCGCATCGTCCGCGATGTGGATGAAGTAGGAGCACATCGAGCGCCGCGGGGCGCGGCGGTGCTTTTCCTCGCAGGTCTCGCGGTAGATGCGGACCGCGTCGGCGAGCGAGCCGTAGACCATCGCCGCCGCGAACGGCGCGTAGATGATGTTCCAGTCGTTCCTCGCCGCGAGCTCCATCGACGGCCGCGAGAAGCAGGCGACGTAGGGGCGGAGCGGACGCTGGATCGGCCGCGGGCGCACCTCGATGTCGTCGAACTGGTAGTACTTGCCGCGATGCGACCATCTGCCGGGCTCTGTCCACGCGCGCCAAACGATCTCGAGCCCTTCCTCGAACAGCGCCGCCGAATCCTCGAAAGGCGCCTGGAAGGGCGCGTACTCCTTGCGGTCGTAGCCCCGCCCGGCAGCGAAGTCGACGCGCCCCCCGGAGAGGAGATCGAGCGTCGCCCACTCCTCGGCCACGTGAAGCGGATGATGCACTGGAAGAAGGACGACGGCGGGCGCGAGGCGGATCCGCTTCGTCGCGCCGGCGAGCTGCGCGAGCAGCATGTGCGGGCAGGCGTTGACACCGAGCAGGTTGAAGTGGTGCTCGCCGATCCAGGCCGAATGGAGCCCCACCTCCTCGGCATAGAGCGCCTGCTGATAGATCTCGCGGATGAGCTGCTCGGGGCTGCGCTGGTTGCCCGGATAGCGATTGTCGCTGAGCGTGAAATAGCCGAAATCCATCCGTCTCCTCCCTCGCGGCGAAGAATGCTACACGAAGCGGGAGCGATCGTCGGAGGGGCGGAATCATGGTCAAAATCGGAATCTTCGGCTGCGCCGGGCGGATGGGGCGCCTTCTCGTCGCCGAAGCGCACGCCGCGGGAGGCGCCAGCGTCGCCGGCGGCTGCGAGGCGCCCGGCAGCCCGTTCCTCGGCAGCGATATCGGCGAGCTCGCAGGCATCGGACCGATCGGGCTTCAGGCGAGCCCGCACCCGGCGGCGCTGATCGATGCGTCCGACGTCGTCGTCGACTTCACCGCGCCGGGGGCGAGCGTCGTCCACGCGCGTCTCGCCGCCGAGCGCGGCAAGGCGGCGGTGATCGGCACGACCGGCCTCGATCGCGGCCAGGAGGAGTCTATCGCCGAGGCGGCGCGCCGCGCCCCCATCCTCCGCGCCGCCAATGTCAGCCTCGGCGTGACGCTGCTCTCGAGCCTCGTCGAGGAGGCGGCGCGGCGGCTCGGCCCCGACTGGGACATCGAGATCGTCGAGATGCACCATAACAAGAAGGTCGACGCGCCGTCCGGCACCGCGCTCGCGCTCGGCGAGGCGGCGTCGAAGGGGCGCGGCGTCGACCTTCACGACGTCGCGCGGCGCGCGCGGGACGGGCACACCGGGCCGCGCCGGGCGGGCGACATCGGGTTCGCGGTCCTGCGCGGCGGCGACGTCGCGGGCGAGCACACCGTCATCTTCGCCACGGCAGGCGAACGGATCGAGCTCGGGCATCGCGCGACGACGCGTCAGATCTTTGCGCGCGGCGCGATCCGAGCCGCGCTCTGGCTCGCCGGCAAGAAGCCGGGGCTCTACGGCATGAAGGACGTTCTGGGGCTCGGGTGAGAGCCGCGCGACGCGGCGATCAGGAAAGGTCGAGCGCGTAGCGCTTCAGGTCGGCGAGCTCGACGACCTCGAGCGCGGCCTCGTGCGTCGCGAGGAGCCGGACGCGCGGCGCCTCGCCCGCCTCGAGCGCCTCCTTCCAGCGCGCGGCGCAGAGGCACCAGCAGTCGCCCGGCTTGAGGCCCGGAAAGCCGAATTCGGGCACCGGCGTCGACAGGTCGTTGCCCCGCGCGCGGCTGAAGGCGAGAAAGCGTTCCGTCATCTCGGCGCAGACGACGTGAAGACCGACATCCTCGGGCCCGGTCTCGCAGCTGCCGGTCCGGTAGAAGCCCGTCATCGGCTTGCGGCAGCATTCGGCGAGCGGCCCGCCGAGAACGTTGCGCGGTGAGGAACCGCCGGCATCCATGATCGTCTCCTCGACTGCCCGCGCGAGGATATCACGCGACGAGGCGCGCGAGCACCCGGGTGCGGCCGATGAGCGGCAGAAGCGCCTTCATCTCCGGCCCGTGCTCGCGACCGGTGAGCGCGAGCCTGAGCGGCAGGAAGAGCGCCTTGCCGCGCCGGCCGGTCGCCGCCGCCACCGCCTTCGTCCAGACGCCCCAGGTCGTCTCGTCCCACGGCTCGGGCGGGAGCGCGCGCGCCGCCTCGGCAAGGAAGGCGTGCTCGGCTTCGGGCGGAGGTGGAACCGGCCCTTCGACGACGCGCCACCAGTCGGCGGCCTCGGCGACCGTCGCGAGATTGGAGCGGACCGCCTCCCAGAAGTCGGGACCGTCAGGGACGCGATCGGCGACCGCGGCGTAAGGCAGCTGCCGCACGAGCCTGGCGTTGAGAGCGCCGAGCTCCTCGGGGTCGAGCTTCGGCGGCGCGCGCCCGAACTTGGCGATGTCGAACTCGGCGACGAGCTCCTCGATGCTGGCGCGCGGCTCGATCGGGTCGGAGGTGCCGAGCTTGGCGAGGAGGCTCGCGACCGCCATCGGCTCGATGCCGCTCTCGCGCAGCGCCGCGAGCGAGAGGCTGCCGGTGCGCTTCGACAGCATGTCGCCGGCGGCGCCGGCGATAAGAGCGAGATGGCCGAAGACGGGAACGGGGGCGCCGAGCGCCTCGAAGAGCTGGATCTGCACCGCGGTGTTCGAGACGTGATCCTCGCCGCGCAGAACGTGCGTGATGCCGAGCTCCGCATCGTCGACGACGGAGGCGAGGAGATAGAGCGGCGTGCCGTCGGACCGGACGAGCACCGGGTCGGGGATGTGGCGCCCGTGAAATTCCTTCCGTCCCTGCACGAGGTCCGTCCAGGAGACGGGCTTGCGCTCGATCCTGAGGCGCCAGGCGCCGGCATCCTCGTAGGCCCGCCCCGAGGCGGCAAGACGCGCGCGCGCCTCCTCGTAGCGGGGAAGCCGCTCCGACTGGCGCACCTTCATGTCCCAGTCGAGGCCGAGCCAGGCGAGGTCCGCCTCGATGTCGGCGGCGAACGCCTCGGTCGAGCGCGCCGTGTCGGTGTCGTCGAGGCGGAGGATCAGCCGCCCGCCGCTCTTGCGGGCGTAGAGCCAGTTGACGAGCGCCGTGCGGGCGTTCCCGAGATGGAGGCGCCCGGTCGGGCTCGGCGCGAATCGGAGGACCGGGCTCAGGCGCGGAACCCGTTCGTGATGGGATAGCGCCGGTCGCGGCCGAAGGCGCGGCGCGTGATCTTGACCCCGGGCGGCGCCTGGCGGCGCTTGTACTCGGCCGTGTCGAGCATCCGCCAGACCTTGCGGACCGTCGCCTCGTCGTGCCCCCGCGCGACGATCTTCTCGACCGGAAGCTCGAGCTCGACGAGGCATTCGAGAATGTCGTCGAGAACGGGGTAGGGCGGCAGGGTATCCTGGTCGGTCTGGTTCGGCTTCAGCTCCGCCGTGGGCGGTTTCGCAATGACCCGCTCGGGAATGACGCGGCCGGCGGGCCCGCGCGCGTTCTTCGGCAGCGCGCCGTTGCGCCAGCGCGCAAGCTCGAAGACCGTCGTCTTGTAAACGTCCTTCAGCACCGAGTAGCCGCCGCACATGTCGCCGTAGAGGGTGGAGTAGCCGACCGACATCTCCGACTTGTTGCCGGTCGAGAGCACCATCCAGCCGAACTTGTTGGAGAGCGCCATGAGCGTGACGCCGCGCGCGCGGGACTGGATGTTCTCCTCGGTGATGTCCTCGTTCCGGCCCTTGAAGCTCTCGTCCAGCATCTCCTTGAAGGCGCGCATCGCAGGCTCGATCGAGATCGTGCGCAGGGAGACGCCGAGGAGCCTTGCCGTCTCGGCGGCGTCCTCGAGGCTCTCGCGGCTCGTGTAGGGCGAGGGCAGCATGACGCAGTGGACCGCGTCGGGGCCGAGCGCGTCGACCGCGACCGCGGCGGAGAGCGCCGAGTCGATCCCGCCGGAGAGGCCGAGAACGACCCCGGGGAAGCGGTTCTTGCGCACGTAGTCGCGCAGGCCCAGCATCATCGCCTGCCAGATCCCGGCGAGCCCCTCGGTGGGCGGCGTCAGCTCGCCTTCCACCGTCCAGCCGTCGCCGGCGCGCCGCCAGGTCGTGAGCGCGACAAGCTCCTCCCAATCGGGCGCCTGGAAGCGCAGCCGGCGCTCGGCGTCGAGCGCGAAGGAGCCGCCGTCGAAGACGAGCTCGTCCTGACCCGCGACCTGATTGACGTAGAGGAGCGGCAGGCCGCTCTCAATGACGCGCTGCGCGGCGAGCTGGACGCGCACGTCGCGCTTGTCGCTCTCGAAGGGCGACCCGTTCGGCACGAGAAGGATCTCGGCGCCCGTCTCCGCGAGCGTCTCCGTGACGTCGGGGATCCACATGTCCTCGCAGATCATGAGCCCGAGGCGGACGCCGCGGAACACGACCGGCCCCGGCGCCGGCCCCGGCGCGAAGACGCGCTTCTCGTCGAAGACGCCGTAGTTCGGCAGCTCGTGCTTGAAGCGCGTCGCCGCGATGGCGCCGCCGTCGAGGAGCAGCGCGGCGTTGTAGACCTTGTCGTCCTGCCGCCACGGGCAGCCGGCGATGAGCGCCGGGCCGGGCTCGGCCGCGAGCGTCCGCACCGCCGCCATGCAGGCGTCGACGAAGGCCGGCTTCAGCACCAGGTCCTCCGGCGGATAGCCGGCGATGGCGAGTTCCGGCGCGAGCACGAGGTCGGCGCCGAGCGCCGCCGCTTCGGCACGCGCGCGGCGCAGGCGCTCGAGGTTCCCGGCGACGTCGCCGACGGTGAGATCGAGCTGCGCCGCGGCGATCTTGAGGGTGTCGGTCATCGACAGAACTGCTGTGGCCCCGTTAGCCGCTAGCTCTTAGCAGAGCCGCGCGCGGAGAGCTAAGGGCCAAGGCTACTGGCCGGGCTTGCGCAGGAGGAACTCGCGCCCCTTCTTCACCCTCGGCTCGCCGTCGTAGGAGACGATATCGGCGGTGGCGTAGGTCTCGGACCAGATCTCGGGCAGGTAGGAGCCGGTGCCGATCACGTCGATCGGCGCCTCCGCCACGGCCATGACCCGGCACTTGGCCGGGGTGAAGCCCGAGCTGACGACGATCTTGACCTTCGGGAAGCCGGCTTCGTCGAGCGCCTGCCGCATCGCCCAGATCGCCGCCGCCGAGACGCCGGTCCCGACGAGGAAGCGCAGCTCCTGCTCGGTGCGGTAGCCGCGGATCGACTTCGGGGCGCGGCGCTCGAGAATCTCGTAGGATTTCGAGAGGTCGAGCCCTTCGACGTAGCGGCCGCCATGCGTGTCGAGCCGGACCGCGAGGTTGCCGCTCGCCGCGAGGTCGGGAAAACGGCGGCACACCGCGAGCGAGTCGGAGATCTCGCGCCCGAAATAGTCGACGAGGACGGTGAGCGTCTCGTCCGGGAAGCTCTCGCGGAACATCTCCGCCGCGCGCACGGTCGAGCCGGCATAGCCGATGAGCGCGTGGGGCATGGTCCCGCGGCCCTTCTCGTTGCCGAAATAGTGCGCGGTGGCGTCGGTCGCGTTGGCGACGAAGCCGGTGGCCCCGGTCTCGCGCCGCGCCGCGTTCGAGCCGACCGAGGCGGCGTAAGCCATCATCGCCGCCATCTCCTCGCCGGCGCAGTGGCGCGCGTCCATGGCGAAGAAGGCGACCTTCGGCAGCTCGGTCGCCATCACGTAGGCGTTGTAGGCGGCGACGCATGCCGGCCCGAGCTTCTGCAGGAAGAGCGTCTCGAGATCGACGAGATGGTAGAGCGACCCTGTGACGTAGAGCATCGGCTCGCCCGCCCCGACCCAGGCGCCCTCGGCGTAGTTCGTCTCGATCTCGAAGCGCGTGCCGCGGTCGGCCGCCATCTGCTCGAGGAACTCGATCATGAGGCGGGGCGCGAAGATCACCGGCCGGCGCATGAACACGGCATAGGTGACGCGCCGGTCGCCGAAGCGGCGCACCACCTCCTTGGTCTTGAGGAAGTACTGGTCGGTGAGGACCGGCACGTCCTCCGGGCGGGTCCGCGGATTGCGCCTGCCGTTGCCTTCGGCCACGCGCCCTACTCCGCGGCGGCCACCTGGGGCGCCCGGCCGGACCCGCGGCGCTTGCGCTTCAGCGCGTCGGCGAGGAGGAAGGCGAGCTCCAAGGACTGGCTGGCGTTGAGGCGCGGGTCGCAATGGGTGTGGTAGCGGTCCCGCAGCCCCTCTTCCGTGATCGCCTGGGCGCCGCCGATGCATTCGGTGACGTCCTGGCCCGTCATCTCGAAATGGACGCCGCCCGCGTAGGTGCCCTCGGCCTCGTGCACGGCGAAGAACTCGCGCACCTCGGCGAGGATCTTGTCGAAGCTCCGCGTCTTGTAGCCGGTCGAGGAGGTGTGCGTGTTGCCGTGCATCGGATCGCAGCACCAGACGACGACGCGGCCCTCGCGCTGCACCGCGCGGACGAGCGCGGGGAGCTTCTCGGCGGGCTTGCCCGCGCCCATCCGCGTGATGAGGGTGAGGCGGCCGGGCTCGTTCGCCGGGTTGAGGATGTCGATGAGGCGGAGGAGCTCGTCCGGGGTGGCGCCCGGCCCGACCTTCACCCCGACCGGGTTCTTGATGCCGCGCACGAACTCGACATGCGCGCCGTCCGGCTGGCGCGTGCGCTCGCCGATCCAGACCATGTGCGCCGAGCAGTCGTACCAGTCGCCCGTGGTCGAATCGATCCGCGTCAGCGCCTCCTCGTAGGGCAGGAGCAGCGCCTCGTGGCTCGTATAGAAATCGGTCTCCCGGATCTGGGGCGTCGTCTCGGAGGTGAGGCCGCAGGCCGACATGAAGTCGAGCGTCTCGGTGAGGCGGTCGGCGAGCTCGCGATAGGCGGCGCCCGCCGGACTCTTCTCGACGAAACCCTGGTTCCAGGAATGGACCCGGTGGAGGTCGGCATAGCCGCCCTGGGCGAAGGCGCGCAGGAGGTTCAGGGTCGCCGCCGCCTGGCTGTAGGCCTGCAGCATCCGCTGCGGGTCGGGGCGGCGCGCCTCGGCGCTGAAATCGGGCCCGTTGATGATGTCGCCGCGATAGGAGGGGAGCTCCTGGTCGCCCTGCCTTTCCGTCTCGGAGGAGCGGGGCTTGGCGAACTGGCCGGCGAGGCGCCCCACCTTCACCACCGGGCAGGCGGCGCCGTAGGTGAGCACGACCGCCATCTGCAGGAGGACGCGGAACGTGTCCCGGATGTTGTTCGGGTGGAACTCGGCGAAGCTTTCCGCGCAGTCGCCGCCCTGGAGCAGGAAGGCGCGGCCGGCCGCCACGTCGGCGAGCGCCGCCTTGAGGCGCCGCGCCTCGCCGGCGAAGACCAGCGGCGGGAAGTTCCTCAGCGTCCGCTCGACCGCCTCGACCGACTTCGGATCCGGATAGGCCGGCGCCTGGCGGATCGGCCGCGTCCGCCAGGTTTCCGGGGACCATTTCTGCATGATCGGCGAAAACTAGCGAGTTCCGTCCATCAACACCAGCGTTCGCGCATGCGAAAAGCCGGGACCCGGCGGGGGACGGCGGCCAGCCGGCGCCCGCCTGTTTTTCTGCCGCGGAGACTGTAAAAAACAGGCGAAAAACAGTCTCGGGCGGCGGCTGCGCCGTCATCGCCCCGGGGAGGCGCGCTCCCTGCGCGTCCTGAATTAACAGGCGATTTACAGGCGCAGCGCCCCCCGGCGAGCTCCCGAAGCCCGTCGAAGCCCGAAGGGCTAG
>JADGGZ010000113.1 GCA_019689675.1 Rhodospirillales bacterium
TAAGACTGCGGGGGGTAAGAGGGCCGGTCGCAAGGCGGGGCGTCGGTCGAGCTCGCGCCGGAGATAGCGCGAGTTGCACTCGCGTCGGGCCCGAGCCATGCTCGGGCCCGATGCTCGAGCTTCGTCCCAACTGCGAATGCTGCGATCGGGATCTGCCGCCCGATTCGCAGGATGCCCGTATCTGCTCGTTCGAGTGCACCTTCTGCCGGGTCTGCGCGGAAGGGATTCTCGCCGGACGCTGTCCGAACTGTGGCGGGGAGCTGGTTCGCCGGCCGATCCGCCCTGCGGAAATGCTGGCCAGACATCCCGCCTCGACAACGCGGAAGTTGAAGCCGCAGGGCTGCACCGCGGTCGCTTGATCGGCAGCCCTATGCGGGGTATTCCCGCGCCATGAAGGCCGCCGTCATCACCTTCCCGGGCTCGAACCGCGAGACGGACATGCTGGACGCGCTGGAGCGCATCACCGGCAAGAAGCCGCTGCGCGTCTGGCACGCCGACTCCGAGCTGCCCAAGGTCGATCTCATCGTCATTCCGGGCGGCTTTTCCTACGGCGACTATCTGCGCTGCGGCGCAATGGCCGCGCACTCGCCGATCATGCGCGAGGTGAAGGCGCGCGCTGCCGCCGGAACCCCGATCCTCGGCGTGTGCAACGGCTTTCAGATCCTCTGCGAGGCGGGCCTCCTGCCCGGCGTTCTGCTCGTCAACGAGACGCTGAAATTCCACTGCTTCGACGTGCATCTGCGGGTCGAGAACAGCCAGACCGTCTTCACCAGCGGCTATTCCACCGGTCAGGTGATCCGCGTTCCGGTCGCGCATCGCGACGGCAACTATTTCGCCGACCCCGAGACGCTCGACCGGCTCGAAGGCGAGGGCCGCGTCGCGTTCCGCTACGTGACGGCCGACGGGGTGCCGACGAAGGAAGCCAACAAGAACGGCTCGGCGCGCAACATCGCCGGCATCTTCAACGAGACGAAAACGGTCCTCGGGCTGATGCCGCATCCCGAGGACGCGACCGACCCCATTCAGGGAAGCACCGACGGCATCGGCCTCTTCCGCGGCCTCGCGGAGGCGCTCGCTTGACGATCACCCCCGAGATTGTCGCCAGCCACGGCCTGACGCCCGACGAGTACAAGAAGGTGCTCGACATTCTCGGCCGGGAGCCGAACCTCGTCGAGCTCGGGATCTTCTCCGTCATGTGGAGCGAGCACTGCTCCTACAAGTCGTCGAAGCGCTGGCTGAGACAGCTTCCGACGACCGGTCCGCGGGTCATCTGCGGCCCCGGCGAGAACGCCGGGGTCGTCGACATCGGCGACGGGCTCGCCGCGGTCTTCAAGATCGAAAGCCACAACCACCCGTCCTTCATCGAGCCTTACCAAGGCGCGGCGACCGGGGTCGGAGGCATTCTGCGCGACGTCTTCACGATGGGGGCGCGCCCGATCGCCAACCTCAATGCGCTCCGGTTCGGCAGCCCCGAGCATCCGAAGACCCGCCATCTCGTCGCCGGCGTCGTCGCCGGCATCGGCGGCTACGGCAACTGCGTCGGCGTGCCCACGATCGGCGGCGAGTGCGAGTTCCATCCCGCCTACAACGGAAACATCCTCGTCAACGCGATGACGATCGGCCTCGCGAAGGCCGACCGCATCTTCTATTCGAAGGCCGCCGGGCCGGGGAACGCCGTCGTCTATGTCGGAGCCAAGACCGGTCGAGACGGCATCCACGGCGCGACGATGGCGTCCGCCGAGTTCAGCGACGACTCCGAGGAGAAGCGTCCGACCGTGCAGGTCGGCGATCCGTTCACCGAAAAGCTTCTCATCGAGGCCTGCCTCGAGCTCATGGAGAGCGACGCGATCGTCGCGATCCAGGACATGGGCGCCGCCGGTCTCACCTCCTCCTCGGTCGAGATGGCCGGCAAGGGCGGGCTCGGAATCGAGCTCGACCTCGACCGCGTGCCGGTGCGCGAGACGGGCATGACCCCGTACGAGATCATGCTCTCCGAGAGCCAGGAGCGGATGCTCATGATCCTCCGGCCGGGCAGCGAGGAGGCGGCGCGGCGGATCTTCGAGAAATGGGAGCTCGACTTTGCCGTCATCGGGCGGGTCACCGAGACCGGGCGTCTCGTCCTCAAGAAAGGCGGCGAGACGGTCTGCGACATCCCGGTCGGCCCGGTGTCGGCGGAGGCGCCGGTCTACGACCGCCCGTGGCTTCCGCAGCCGAAAGCCGAGCCGGTCGAGGCGCCCACGGCCGAGCCGATCGATGCGCTGCGCCGGCTTCTCGGCAGCCCCGATCTCGCATCGAAGCGCTGGATCTGGGAGCAGTACGATCATCTCGTCATGGGACAGACGGTGATCCGGCCCGGGGGCGATGCCGCGCTGGTGCGGATTCCCGGGACGAACAAAGGCATCGCGGCGGTGGTGGACTGCACGCCGCGCTACTGCGTCGCCGATCCGACGGCGGGCGGGGCGCAGGCGGTGGCCGAGACTTGGCGCAATCTCACGGCGATCGGCGCGCTGCCGCTGGCGATCACCGACAACCTCAACTTCGGCAACCCCGAGCGGCCCGAGATCATGGGCCAGATCGTCGGCTGCATCGAGGGGATGCGCTGGGCCTGCCTCGCGCTCGACTATCCCGTCGTCTCCGGCAACGTCTCCCTCTACAACGAGACGAACGGGCAGGCGATCTTGCCGACGCCCGTGATCGGCGGCGTCGGGCTCGTCGAGGACGTGACGCGCGCGGTCACGATCGCCTTCAAGGGCGCGGGCGAGACGATCCTCCTCGTCGGCGAGACGAAGGGCCATCTCGGCGCCTCGATCTACCTGCGCGAGATCGCCGGGAAGGAGGCCGGCGCACCGCCGCCGGTCGACCTCGAGGCCGAGCGGCGCAACGGCGATTTCGTGCGCGAGCAGATCCTCGCCGGCCGCGTCACCGCCTGCCACGATTTGAGCGACGGCGGGCTCCTTGTCGCGATTGCCGAGATGGCGATGGCCGGCGACGTCGGCGCGACGCTCGAGGTCGAGACGACCCCGGGCTTTCTTTTCGGCGAGGACCAGTCCCGCTATCTCCTCACGACGCGCGAGCCCGAAACGCTGCTCGCCCGCGCGCAGGCCGCGGGCGTTCCCGCACGCGTCGTGGGGCGCACCGGCGGCGGCGCGTTGACACTCCCCGGCGGGAGGGCCATATCGGTGGCCGAGCTGCGTCAGGTCCACGAATCCTGGCTGCCCAACTACATGTCGGGACACTGAGCGATGGCGATGGATGCCGGCGAAATCGAGCGCCTCATCAAGGAGGCCCTCCCCGATGCCCGCGTCACCATCGAGGACCTGCGCGGCGACGGCGACCATTATGCGGCTCACGTCGTCTCCTCGGCGTTCAGGGGAAAGAGCCGCGTCCAGCAGCACCAGCTCGTCTACCAAGCCCTGCGCGGCCGCATGGGCAACGAACTTCACGCCCTGGCGCTGCAAACCAGCGCCCCTGAAGACTGAGGGACAAGCCATGACCGACCAGACCGTCCTCGACCGGATCAAGAGCGAGGTGAGCTCGAACCCGGTGGTGCTCTACATGAAGGGCTCGCCGGTCTTCCCGCAATGCGGCTTCTCTGCCGCGGTGGTGCAGATCCTCACCCACCTCGGGGTCAAGTTCAAAGGGATCGACGTCCTGCAGGACCCCGCGATCCGCCAGGGCATCAAGGACTATTCGAGCTGGCCGACGATTCCGCAGCTCTACGTCAAGGGCGAGTTCATCGGCGGCTGCGACATCGTCCGCGAGATGTTCGAGTCGGGCGAGCTGCAGGACCTCCTCAAGAGCAAGGGCATCGAGACCCGGGCCGCGTAAGCGGCACCGGCTCGGAGCCGCCCGTTGATCCGGGTCGGCATCGGAGGCTGGGATTTCGCGCCCTGGCGCGGCGGCACCTTCTACCCGAAGGACTTGCCGCGCAAGGACGAGCTCCACTACGCGAGCCGCCGCCTCACCTCGATCGAGGTGAACGCCACTTTCTATCGCCGCCAGACCCCGGAAACTTTCCGTAAGTGGCGCGCGGCGACGCCGGACGACTTCGTCTTCTCCCTGAAAGGCCCGCGCTTCGTGACGCAGGGCGCGGAGCTCGGCCGGGGGCTCGACGTCTTTCTGGCGAGCGGCATCGACGAGCTCGGGCAGAAACGCGGCGCCATTCTCTGGCAGCTGCGCAAGCGCCCCGACGACGCGACGCTCGCCGCGTTCCTCGAAAAGCTGCCTCGCGACATGAAGCACGCGGTCGAGCTCGCGCATCCGGGGCCTCTCGACGCCTTCCGGGAACACGAAGTCGCCATCGCCGTCATCGACGACGACGGGTACGAGCTCATCGACGAACCGACCGCGCCCTTCGTCTACGCCCGCCTCAAGGCTTCGCCCTACACCCCACGGCAGCTCGACGACTGGGCGGCCCGTTTCCGAGGCCGAGACGGGTTCGTCTACTTCATCGGCGGCGAGAAGGCGCGCGCTCCCGAGATGGCGCTCGGCCTCATCGAAAGGCTCGCGCGCTGATCAGCCGAAAGCGGGCGCCGCGTCCTCGAGGCAAAGCTGGACGCGCGTCTCGCCGTTCCACCGGTCGGCGCGGAGCGTGCCGGCGACGTGGAAGGTCGCGCCCGCGCCCTGAAGGAGGGCCGGCCCCAGGGCCGTGTCGAGGCAGCGAAAGGCGATGGCGTTGATGCGCGCGGCGCCGGCCGCATCGGCGAGAACGGCGCGAACATGGGCGCCGCCCACCACCTCGGCCCGCACCACGCGCACGGAGGGCAGCGCGAAGCGCGGCTCGGCATTGCCGGCGCCGAAGGGGGCGAGCGTTTCCAGCGTCGCGACGAGCTCGGGCGTCGCCGCGCCCGCGGCCACGGCGCCGTCGAGCGCGAGCTCGGGGACGAGCGGCTCGCTGCCGAGCGTCGCCTCGACGCGCGCGGCAAGGAAGTCGCGGAGCGCGGCGATGCGATCGCGCTCCACCGTGAAGCCCGCAGCCATGGCGTGACCGCCGCCATTGACGAGCAGGCCCGCCTGGCGCGCGGCGATGACGGCGGCGCCGAGCTCGAATCCGGAGACCGACCGGCCGGAGCCCTTCCCGGTCCCGTTCTCGAGCGCGACGACGCAGGCGGGGCGGTTGTAGCGTTCCTTGAGTCGGCTCGCGACGATGCCGATGACCCCGGGGTGCCAGCCCTCACCCGCGACGAAGACCACCGGCGAGGGCACCGTTTCGCGCTCCACCGCCTCGATCGCTGCGGCGAGGACGCCGGCCTCGATCTCCCGACGTTCCGTGTTGAAGCCGTCGAGCCGCGCCGCGAGAGCGGCGGCCTCGGCCGGGTCGTCAGTCGCGAGAAGCCGCGCGCCGAGGAACGCCTCGCCCACGCGCCCGCCGGCGTTGACGCGCGGGCCGAGAATGTAGCCGGCGGCGTAGGCGTCGAGCCGCCCGGACACCCGCCCGATATCGGCGAGCGCGGCGATGCCGCAGTTGGACCGGCGCTGCATCACCTTGAGTCCCTGCGCGACGAGCGCCCGGTTGAGCCCCGTCAGCTTCACGACGTCGGCGACCGTGCCGAGCGCGACGAGGTCGAGGAGCTGCAAGAGGTCGGGCTCCGGCCGCGCGACGTACCAGCCGGCGCGGCGCAGCGCGCGATTGACCGCGACGGCGAGCAGAAAGGCGACGCCGACCGCGGCGAGATTGCCGTAGCCCGGCGCTTCGTCGAGCCGGTTGGGATTGACGACCGCGAAGGCCTGCGGAAGGGAAGGCTCGGCGACATGGTGGTCGACGACGACGATGTCGAGTCCGGCCGCGGTCGCTTTCGCCAGCACCTCGAAGGCAGTGATGCCGCAGTCGACCGTCACCGCGACGGTGGCGCCTTCTTCCTTGAGGCGCAGGAGCGCCGGCAGGTTCGGCCCGTAGCCCTCCTTCTGGCGGTCGGGGATGTAGACGCGCACGCGGCCGCCGACCGATCGCAGGAAGCGCTCGAGCAGCGCCGAGGAGGTCGCGCCGTCGACATCGTAGTCGCCGAAGACGGCGACGAGCTCGCCCCCCATCACCGCGGCCGCGATCCGCCCGGCCGCCTTCTCCATGTCGCGGAACCGGCTCGGATCGGGCAGCTGGTCCCGCAGGCGCGGCGCAAGGAAGCGCTCGGCCTCCTCGGGAGGCACGCCGCGGGCGGCGAGAACGCGGCCGACGATCTCGGGCAACCCGTGGCGCTGCGACAAGGCGAGCGCCGCGCGCGCATCGGCTGGCCGCTGGCGCCAGCGCTTTCCGCAGAGCGAGCGTTCGACTCCGAGGAAGGCCGAGGCGGAGATCCCTCCGTCCATCCGGAGCTAGATCTTCACCATCTCCCACCCTTCCTTGCGGGTAAAGTTGTGCTTGGCCTCGATGACTCGGACCGTGCCGCTCTTCGAGCGCATCACGATCGAATGCGTCTCGGCACCGCCAGGGAAACGGCGCACGCCGCGCAGCATCGTGCCGCTGGTAACGCCCGTCGCGGCGAACATGACGTCGCCCTTGGCGAGATCGTGGAGGCTGTACTTCCGGTCGAGATCGGTGATGCCGTGACCGCGAGCGCGGTTCCTCTCGTCGTCGTTGCGGAAGAGCAGCCGCCCCTGGAACTGCCCGTCGATGCAGCGCAGCGCCGCCGCCGCGAGAACGCCCTCTGGGGCGCCGCCCGAGCCCATGTAGATGTCGACGCCGCTGTCGGGGAGCGAGGTGGCGATGACGCCGGAGACGTCGCCGTCGCTGATCAGCATGATCCGGGCGCCCGCCTCGCGCACCTTGCGGATGAGCTCGGCATGGCGCGGGCGGTCGAGGATGCAGACGACGAGATCGGAGACGTCGGCCTTCTTGGCCTTCGCGAGATTCTTCAGGTTCTCGCCGGGGCTCGCATCGAGATCGACGACCCCCTCGGGAAGACCGCCGCCGACCGCGATCTTGTCCATATAGACGTCGGGCGCGTGGAGGAAGCCGCCGGCATCCGCCATGGCGACGACCGCGAGCGCGTTGGGCCCGCCCTTGGCGGTGATGGTCGTCCCTTCGAGCGGGTCGAGCGCGATGTCGATCTTGGGGCCCGCGCCGGTACCCACCTTCTCGCCGATATAGAGCATCGGCGCCTCGTCGCGCTCGCCCTCGCCGATTACCACGGTTCCATCGATGGCGAGCGAGTTGAGGGCGCGGCGCATCGCGTCGACCGCCGCCTGGTCGGCAGCCTTCTCGTCGCCGCGGCCCATGAGGCGGGAGGCGGCGAGCGCGGCGGCTTCGGTGACGCGCACCACCTCGAGCGCCAGGTTGCGGTCCATTTTCGAGGTCGTCTCGGGCATGGGGCGTCTCCCTTCTTTCGTCGCTAGCAGATCAGAGGTGCTCGATGCGAATCATACGCGGCTCCTCCAGCACCGTGGCAAGCCGTCCGATCGTACCGAGCGCGCGGCGCATCGCCGCCTCGTCGGTGTCGTGCGTCGTGAGAACGACGGGCACGGCCTCCCCAGGCGCCCGCCCGCGCTGGATCATCGCCTCCATCGAGACGCGCTCGTCGCGCAGCGCCGCGGCGATGTCGGCGATGACGCCCGGCTTGTCGACCACCATGAGGCGCACGTAGTAGGCCCCGGTGTGGCGCTCCATGGGCGCCGCCGGGATGCGCTTCAGCGCGTGCGCGGGAACGGTGAAAGTAGGCACCGCGCGCCCGGCGGCGACGTCGATGAGGTCGGCGACGACGGCCGAGGCGGTCGGCTCGGCCCCCGCGCCGCGTCCCTGAAGCACGACGCGCCCGGCGAAATCGCCCTCCACCACGACGGCGTTGTAGACGCCCTCGACATGGGCGATCGGGGTGCCGATCGGCACCATGGTCGGATGAACGCGCTGCTCGATTCCGTGCTCGGTGACGCGGGCGACGCCGAGGAGCTTGATCCGGTAGCCGAGCTCGGCCGCGTAGGCGATGTCGAGCGAGCTCACGTGACGGATGCCCTCGACGCTGACGCCGGCGAGATCGACCTCGGTCCCGAAGGCGAGGCTCGTGAGAAGCGCGAGCTTGTGCGCCGCATCGATGCCGTCGATGTCGAAGGCGGGATCGGCCTCGGCGTAGCCGAGCTTCTGCGCCTCGGCCAGCACCTCGGCGAACTCGCGCCCGGTCTCGCGCATCGTGGAGAGGATGTAGTTGCAGGTGCCGTTGAGGATCCCGTAGACGCGCGTCACCTGGTTGGCGGCAAGCCCTTCGCGGAGCGCCTTGATGACCGGGATTCCACCCGCGACCGCGGCCTCGAACGCCAGCGGCGCCCCCCGCTCCTCGGCGAGGCGCGCAAGAGCCGTCCCGTGATGAGCCATGAGCGCCTTATTGGCGGTGACGACCGGCTTTCCTTTGGCGAGGGCCGCCTCGACCGTCGCGCGGGCGGCGCCCTCCGCGCCGCCGATGAGCTCGACCACGATGTCGACTTCGGAATCCTCGGCGAGCGCCACCGGATCGGCGAACCAGCGGACCCCGGCGAGGTCGAGCCCGCGGTCCTTTCTCTTGTCGCGTGCGGAAACGGCGGCGACCACGAGGCGACGCCCGGCGCGCGCGGCCACGAGATCGGCGTGTTTTTCGAGGAGGCGGACGACGCCGGCGCCGACCGTGCCGAGCCCGGCTATGCCGAGTTTCAAGGAGCTGGATTGGGCCATTCTTCCCGGGCTTCTAACCTTTTTCGCCGGCGCGCGCGAGGCCGTCACGGAATGGACACGCGGCCGCGGGGCCGGGCGTGGTACCCTTCCACGTCCTGCAGCCTCGCCAGGAGGGAGCGATGAACGTCGAGACCATCCTCAGGACGAAAGGGCGCGACGTTGCGACGATCGGCCCCGACGCAACGATCGCCGAGGCGGTGCGGCGGCTCGGAGAGCGCGACGTCGGCGCGCTCGTCGTCAGCGAGGACGGGCTGAAGGTCGACGGCATCATCTCCGAGCGGGACATCGTGCGGGGCCTCGCCGACCACGGCGCTGCGCTTCTATCGACGCGAGTGGGCGACCTCATGACGCGGCGCGTTCATGCCTGCAGCCCCGAGGACGCGATCGAGGACCTCATGGGGATGATGACGCAGAAGCGGATCCGGCATTTGCCGGTCATAAGGGACGGCGTGCTCTGCGGCATCGTCTCGATCGGCGACGTGGTCAAGAACCGGCTCGACGAGATCGAGTTCGAGGCATCGAACCTCAGGAGCATGATTGCCGGCTGAACCGGGGTGGATGCGGACCCTTTCCTGAAAAAACAGGAATTTTACAGGAAAGGGGCTCTCGCATCCCTCGCGCCCGTGACGGCCCTTCGCCCTGCAAATGCAGGGAAAATGCAGGCCTCGGGGCCTCGGAAGGCGCTCGCCCGTCGGTTGCGCCGGAATCTGTCTTGCAACAACACGGGCACGATTATACCCAATAAGGAAAGAGCCGCAAGGCGGGAATGACCGAGCGAAAGCCTTTTCCCGTCCCTGCCGATCCGCGCGGTCCCAGCGTGCCGAGAGGCGCCGGCACGCGGAGACCCTAAAGCAGAACGATCGTCGCGAGTCCGAGGAAGGCGAAGAACCCGACCACGTCGGTGACGGTGGTGAGGAAAACCGGCGAGGCGACGGCCGGATCGAAGCCGAGCTTCTCGAGCGTCAGCGGAATGAGCGCGCCGGCGACGCCCGCCGCGACGAGGTTGATGACCATCGCCGCGCCGATCACGCCGCCGATCAAGGGCTGGCCGAACCAGATCCCGGCAACGAGCCCCGTCACGGTCGCGAGGAAGGCGCCGTTGAACAACCCGACCGCCACCTCCTTGCGCAGGACGCGCCAGAGATCGCCGAAACCGATCTCGCGCACGGCAATGCCGCGGACGACGACGGTGAGGGCCTGCGTGCCGGCATTGCCGCCCATCCCCGCCACGATCGGCATCAGCACGGCGAGCGCAACCACGCTCGCGATGGTCTTCTCGAAGATCCCGATCACCGACGCGGCGAGGAAGGCGGTGACGAGATTGATCGCAAGCCAGCGGATGCGCGCATAGGCGATCTCGCTCACCGGACGGAAGACTGAGGTGTCGCCGACGCCGCCGAGTCGCAGGATGTCCTCCTCCGCCTCCTCGCTGATGATGGCGACGACGTCGTCGACGGTGATGACGCCGATGAGACGGCCGGCCTCGCTCACGACCGGGGCCGAGACAAGCCCGTAGCGCCGGAAGAGATTGGCGACTTCCTCCTGGTCGGTCGCGACCGCGATGCGATGGAACTCGCGCTCCATGACGTCGGTGACGTTGGTCGGGCGGCTCGCGCGCAGGAGCCTGGCGAGCGGAATCGTCCCGATCGGACGATGCCGCGGGTCGACGACGTGGATCGCATAGAACGCGTCGGGAAGGATGCTGCCCGAGCGCAGGTAGTCGATCACCTGCCCCACCGTCCAATGCGGCGGGACCGCCACCAGCTCGCGCTGCATGAGGCGGCCGGCGCTGTCCTCGGGAAATTCGAGGCCCTGCTCGAGAAGCGCCCGGTCGGGCGCATCGAGAGCGCGAAGAACCGCGCGCTGGCCCGCTTCGTCGAGAGCCTCGAGGAGGACCAGGGCGTCGTCGGTATCGAGCACGGCGATCGCCGCGGCGACCCGCTCGGGACCGAGCAGCCGGACGATCTCCTCGCGCTCCGGCTCCTCGAGCCAGGCGAGCACCTCGGGATCGAAGGAGTCGCGCACGGCCTCGACGAGACGCGCGCGCGGCTCGCTGTCGAGGCGATGCAGCAGATCGGCCGTATCGGCCGGATGAAGCTCGGCAATGAGCGCCCGAGCGGTGTCGGCGCGGCCCTCTTCGAGGGCGGCGGCGACTGCCGATTCGAGCTCCGGCGAGAGGCCGTAGAGCGCCCGGCCCGGACGCGTCGCCTCGGCCGGCTCATCGCCTCCGACATCCTCTCGTTCGCGCAGATCCTCCGCCATCGCGGAGGGGCTTAGCAGAGCGCCATCGGCCGCACCAGCGCGACCGAGAGGACGCGCGCGGCAACCTTATCGCCCGGCCGCGCCGAGCCGGTACGGCCGGTGATCGGGCGCGAACGGCGCCGCGCGGGCTCTGTCAGGGCATGTCGCTACGGCCGGCCCGGGGCAAGGGGTCGGGCCGGAAAGTTCAGCCGTCGACCCCCGGGTTTGGCAGGATGAACTTTTCGCGGGCGCGCGCGTCCGCCAGGATTCTGGTCGCGGCGCGGGCGAGGTGCTCGGCCTTTCGCCGCAACGCCTCTGAGCTCTCGGGATCGCGCTCGGCGGCGCGGGCAGCCTCGGCCGAGGCGAGGCGAAGCTCTGCCGCGATACGCGCGAAGTCGGTCTCGGAGATGTCAGTCATCGAACCCCCTGAACGTTCTTCCAGGCAAAACCTTTGCGCGCGTCACCCCCGCGCTTGTTTACTTCTGGTTTTACCAACATTAACCAAGTTAGACAGCGATTGCTTGCAATGAAGCAAAATGATCGCCCGGCAGCCAGAGATTTTCTTGTGATCTTACGAAGTCGGGGCCGGCGTCCGCTCGCTTCCGGCGCCGACCGCCTCGGCGACGCTCCTGAATCCATCGCGGCGCAGAAGCGCGGCCAGCTCGCTCTTGATGCGACGGACGAGGCCCGGCCCCTCGTAGACGAGCGCCGTGTAGAGCTCGACGAGACTCGCACCGGCCAGAATCTTGGCATAGGCGTCGGCGCCGGAGAACACGCCCCCCACGCCGACGAGCGGCACGCGCCCGCGCGTGAGGCGTCGCATCTCGGCGAGAAGGTCCGTCGAGGGCTTGAACAGCGGACGCCCGCTCAGCCCGCCGGGCTCCGGCGCATGGCGGCTCCTGAGCTCCGGCGGGCGGGCGGTCGTCGTGTTCGAGACGATGAGCCCGTCGAGCCCGGTGGCGAGCGCCACCTCGGCGATGTCGGCGCGCTCCTCGGGCGCGAGATCGGGCGCGATCTTGACGAGGAGCGGCGGCGGATTCTGCGGAACCGCCTTCGCGCGCGCGGCCAGCAGGCGCTCGACGAGCGCCTCGACGGTGCGCTTCTTCTGCAGCTCGCGAAGACCCGGCGTGTTGGGCGAGGAAACGTTGACGACGAGGAAGTCGGCAAGCGGCGCCAGCGTCGCGACTCCCTGCTCGTAGTCGGCGAAAGGATCAGCCGAGTCGCGGTTCTTTCCGATGTTCGCGCCGACGATGCCGGGCCGGCCGCGTCGCGCCGCGAGCCGCGCGGCGGCATGGGCGAGCCCGCGGTTGTTGAAGCCCATCCGATTGATGATGGCGCGGTCCGGCGCGAGGCGGAAAAGCCGCGGCTGCGGGTTGCCGGGCTGAGGACGCGGCGTCACCGAACCGATCTCGACGAAGCCGAAGCCGAGCCCGAGCATCGCGTCCGGCACGCGCGCATCCTTGTCGAAGCCGGCGGCGAGCCCGACCGGATTAGGAAAATCGAGGTTCCAGACGCGGGTCGCGAGAATGGGATCGTCGCCCGGATAGCGCGGCGCGAAACCCGCCTCGACGAGGAGCAGCGTCGCCTCGTGCGCGGTCTCGGGCGGCAGCAGTCGAAGCAGCGATGCGACGTTCATTCGCGATCCGGAAAGACGTGCCGGCCATCGGGGCCGAGCGGCAGATCCTCGACGCTCAGCACAGCCTCGAGGGGCAGCGTCCCGTAGAGATGGGGAAAGAGCTCGCCGCGCCGCGACGGCTCCCAGCGAAGCGCAGGGCCGAGACGGACCGGATCGGCGGCGACGAGCACGAGCCCCGACTGGCCGGCGCGA
>JADGGZ010000114.1 GCA_019689675.1 Rhodospirillales bacterium
GAGGCACCCCCGCCGGAGCCACCGCCACCGGAGCCGCCGCCACCGGAACCTCCGCCTCCGCCCGAGCCTCCGCCACCGCCGCCGGAGCCGCCACCGCCGCCGCCCGACTGCGCGAAGGCGCCCTTGCCGAGACCGAGATCACCGGCCGGGGGCGCGCTCAAGAAGACGAAACAGAAGACGCTCACTCCGGCGAGAAGCCGCGCGGCGATCGGCATAACGACGTGCTCCTTCCTGCACCCCGGTGGCCGGGGCAGGGATGGAACCCGGCGGCGCGGCGAGAGTTCGACGTCTATGCTGAGGGTTGACGCGTTCCGGCGATCGGCAATCGAACGTTCAGGCGAACGTCATCCGGACCGAATCGCGCGCCAGCCTCGAGTTGCAGAATTTTTGCAAGATTTTCTTGCGCTCTGCGCTATTCTGTCTCAGTTGCGCCGGGGCGAAGAGTCCGCGCGCCAAAAAAGAAAAGCACCTGCAGAGAATGCGCCCCGGCGCGGGCCGGTCAGGAGCAAGGGAGGAACAGGGAATGGCTCAATCGCGTCTTTCGCGCCGCAAGCTTCTTCGCACCACGGCGCTCGGCGCCGCCGCCGTCGTCGCGGCGCCCTATGTCCGCGGCGCGCATGCCGCCGGGCGGCTTTCGATCGGCTTCTGGGACCACTGGGTCCCGGGCGCGAACGATACGCTGACGAAGCTCTGCCAGGAATGGGGGGAGAAGGAGAAGGTCGATCTCCAGATCGACTACATCACCTCGCAGGGCAACAAGAACCTCATCACCATCGCGGCCGAGCATCAGGCGCGCTCGGGTCACGACATCATTCAGATGCCGACCTGGGAGCCGCTCGACAAGGCCGACGCGCTCGAGCCCGTCGACGACATCATGCAGAAGATCATCGCCGAGAACGGCGCGGCGAGCGAGGCGGCGCAGTATCTCGGCAAGAGCAGGGGCAAGTGGGTCGCGGTGCCGGCCACGAACGGCAGCCAGGTGAAGCCTCCCGTCGCGCGCATTTCGCTCTTCAAGCAGCATGTCGGCTGGGATCCGACCACGGCCTATCCCGCCGACGGGACGAACGAGGAATTGGCGGAGAAGTGGGACTGGAACATGTTCCTCGCCGCCGCGGAGAAGTGCCACAAGGCGGGCTTCCCCTTCGGCGTCGGCCTCGGCCAGACGACCGACTCGGTCGACTGGGTGGGTGCGGTCTTCGCCAGCTTCGGCGCGCAGCTCGTCAACGAGAAGGGCGACATCACGGTGAAGTCGGACGAGACGCGGCAGGTGCTCGACTGGTTCAAGAAGCTGGTACCGTTCCTGCCGAACGACGTCTTCGCCTACGACGACGCGTCGAACAACAAGTGGCTGGTCGCCGGCAAGGGCGCCCTCATCATGAACCCGCCCTCGGCCTGGTCCGTCGCCAAGCGCGACAACCCCGAGGTGGCGAAGGACTGCTGGCACTTCGCGACGCCGAGAGGGCCGAAGGGCCGCTACTCGCCGGGGCTTCCGTATTATTGGGCGATCTGGAGCTTCTCGCCGAACAAATCGGCGGCGAAGAGCCTGCTCGTCCACCTCTCGAAGCTCTCGTCGATCGAGAAGATGGTGGCGGCGAGCAACGGCTACGACATCCCGGCCTACGCGAAGGCGCTTGACTTCCCCACCTGGCGCGAGGTCGGGCCGCCGAAGGGGACGGTCTACCACTACCCGCCGCGCGGCAAGCAGATCGTCTCGCTCGCGGCCGCGCCCGCGCCGCCGAAGATCGCAGCGCAGATCTATACGCAGGCGACGATGACGAAGATGGTCGCGAAGTGCACGCAAGGCGGCCAGTCGATCGACCAGGCGATCGCCTGGGCGGCCGACGAGCTCGAAGGCTTCATGCGCACCTAGGATGAAGCCGTGTCCGCGGCGCCGGCCTCGCGCCGGCGCCGCTTCCGGCACCTTCCGCTCCGGGCGAACCGGGTCCGAGGAAAGAGGTGGGAATGGCTGAGCTCGCGGCAGAAGCGGTCCGTGTGCCCGCAGGCGTGCGGCACACGAGCCTCCAGAAGTTCATGCGGCGACGGTCGACGATCGCTTTCGCGATGACGCTGCCGCTGATCGTCCTCATCGTGGCGCTGGTGATCTATCCGGCCTTCTATTCGATGTATCTCGCCACGCTGAACAAGTCGATGCAGCGCTTCGTCGGGCTCGGCAACTTCGAGTTCCTGTTCCGCCGCGCGACCTTCTGGATGGTGGTGAAGCAGTCCTGCATCTTCGCCATCAGCGCCGTGTTCTTCAAAGCGCTCATCGGCTTCTTCGTCGCGCATTTCGTCCACACGATCCCGACGAAGGGGCAGCGCAAGTGGCGCGGGATGCTGATGGTGCCGTGGGTGATCCCGACCGCGATCAGCACGATCGGCTGGTTCTGGCTTTTCGATCCCTCCTACAGCGCGTTCAACTGGCTCCTCGGCAAGTTCGGCGTCGACCCGGTGCCGTGGCTCGGGCATCCGCTCTGGGCGCGGTTCTCGGTGATCCTCGTCAACGTCTGGTACGGCGCGCCCTTCTTCATGATCATGTATCTCGCCGCGCTGAAATCCGTGCCGGAGCAGCTCTACGAGGCGGCGGCGATCGACGGCGCCAACTGGTTCCAGCGCCTCTGGTACATCACGCTGCCGATGATGCGGAACATCATCGCCATCACGGTGCTGTTCTCCCTCATCGTCACCTTCGCCAATTTCGACATCGTCCGCATCCTCACCGCCGGCGGGCCGGTCGACCAGACGCACGTCTTCGCCACCTGGGCCTTCCTCCTCGGCATCCAGGGCAACGACATTCCGCTGGGCGCCGCGGTGTCGCTCTTCATGCTGCCGATCCTCGGGGTGTCGGCGATCTTCATCCTGCGCGGCGTGCGCCGCCGCACGATCGAGGCGTGAGCCCATGACCGCAGTGACGGCGGGCGAGCTCGGCGGCCTCAAGCCGGCGCGCCGCGGCAGCATCCAGAAGAGCCGCCGGCAGGCGCTCTTCTGGTCCTACGTCTTCCTCGTGATCTTCGCGATCTTCTTCCTGACGCCGCCGATCTACATGCTGGTGACGTCGCTGAAGTCGAGCGGCGAGATCTCGGCGGTGACGAACCCGTGGTGGGTCTACCAGCCGACGCTCGAGAACTACGTCGAGCTTCTGACGCAGAACCAGTTTCTCGTTTTCTTCCGCAACTCGGTCGTCGTCTCGGTGACGGTGGTGGCGATCACGATGCTGATCAGCGTGCCGGCGGCGTTCGCGCTCTCGCGGATGAAGTTCTGGGGCTCGGCGACGCTCGCGACCGGCGTCTTTCTCACCTACCTCATCCCGGAGACGCTGCTCTTCATCCCGCTCTTCAAGATCTTCGCCTTCCTGCGCGACGTCACCGGGATCGAGTTCATCAACCACTGGTGGATCCTCATCATCCTCTACCCGACGCTGAGCGTCCCCTTCTGCACCTGGATCATGATCGGCTACTTCGCCTCGATTCCGAAGGAGCTCGACGAGGCGGCGCTCATCGACGGCGCCGGCTACATCCAGATGCTGACGAAGATCTTCATCCCGGTGGCGCTGCCCGGCATCATCGCGGCGACGATCTTCGCCTTCACCGTGTCGTGGGCGAACTTCCTCTATCCGCTCGCCTTCACGACCTCGGCCGACCAGCTCGTCCTGCCGGTCGGCATCGTGACGACGCTCATCAAGGGCGACGTCTACAACTGGGGCCAGATCATGGCGGGCTCGCTGCTCTGCGCGGCGCCGCCGCTCATCGTCTACGCGTTCCTCATGGACTACTACATCGCCGGCCTCACCGCCGGCGCGACCAAGGGGTGAGTCGATGGCCGAAGTCGCGCTCCGCCGCGTGGTGAAGATGTTCGAGAAGACGCCCGCCGTGCGCGGCATCGATCTCGAGATCGCCGACAAGGAGTTCATCGTCCTCGTCGGCCCCTCCGGCTGCGGCAAGTCGACGACGCTGCGCATGATCGCCGGCCTCGAGGAGACGACGGCGGGCGAGATCTGGATCGGCGGCGACCTCGTCAACGACGTGCCGCCCAAGGACCGCGACATCGCGATGGTGTTCCAGAACTACGCGCTCTACCCGCACATGACGGTGTTCGAGAACATGTCCTTCGGGCTGCGCCTCAAGCGCTTCCCGAAATCGGAGATCAAGGCGCGCGTCGAGGCGGCGGCGCGCATCCTCGACATCACCGACCTCCTCGACCGGCGGCCGAAGCAGCTCTCGGGCGGGCAGCGCCAGCGCGTCGCCATGGGCCGCGCGATCGTGCGCAACCCCAAGGTCTTCCTCTTCGACGAGCCGCTCTCGAACCTCGATGCGAAGCTCCGCGTCCAGATGCGCACCGAGATCAAGAAGGTGCACCAGAAGGTCATGACGACGACCGTCTACGTCACGCACGACCAGGTCGAGGCGATGACGCTCGCCGACCGCGTCGTCGTCATGAACCAGGGCCGCATCGACCAGATCGGCACGCCGCACGAGCTCTACCACGCGCCGAAGACGAAGTTCGTCGCCGGCTTCATCGGCTCGCCCGCCATGAACTTCGTGCCCGCGACGCTGGAGGCGAACGCCGCCGCGCTTTCCGTGCGCCTGCCGAACGGCATCGCCTTCCGCGTGCCGGAGGACAGGACGGAGCGCTACAGGCCCTTCGTCGGGCGGCCGGTCCTCTTCGGGCTTCGGCCCGAGCACATCACCGAGCCGCGCGGCATGCTGCATCCCGACCAGCAGGTCTTCGACGTCGCGCTCGACGTGGTCGAGCCGATGGGCATGGAGACGATGGTCTATTTCGTCATGGACGGCGCCGAGGTGTGCGGCCGCGTCGACCCGTCGAGCGCGCGCGAGGTCGGCGAGAAGATGCGGCTCGTCGCCGATCTCCGCCACATGCACCTCATCGATCCCGAGACCGAAGAAGTGCTGTAGCGCCTCAGCTCACGCGGCCGCCGGCTCGTTCTCGGCGCAGATCGCGGTGCCGTCGGCGTCGGAGAGAGGCTCGTCGAGCAGCGCGCAGTGATGCGGCGCGCGCGGCGAGGCGTGGACGCCGGCGCGGAAGTGCCGGCACGAGAAGCATGCCTCGAAGGCGCGCCCGCCGTTCCGCGCGATCGCGTGACGGAGCGTCCGCCGCAGCGCGTCGGCGAGCGCCGCCGCCCCGTCCCCCGTCGCCCGCTCGATGTCCTCGGCGAGCGCGAGCAGCGGGTCGCGTTTCATCGCCTCCTCCGCCAGCTTCGTCAGGGCGAGCTCGACCGAGCGGCCGTCGCGCGCGCTCGGGACCCGCTCGACGTACCCCTTCGCCTCGAGCGCGGCGAGCGTGCGCGACACCGTCCCCCGCGTCGAGCCGAGATAGTCGGCGAGGAGCGCGGGCGTGCGCGAGAAGCGGTTGGCGCGGGCGAGGTAGCGCAAGGCCTCCCATTGCGCGGCGTTGAGCGGCTCGTCCTCGCCGAGCCGCGCGAGCCGTTCGAGGCGGTCGATCAGATGCGCGGCTTCGAGCGCGGCAGGCGAGCGGGGAGACATAATTGCTACTCGAAATTATCCATTGACGACCCGTGATGCGGATTCCAGACTAGTTGCTAGTAGCAACTTCATCAAGGGAGGTTGTTCCATGTCGGCAAGCGCCATTCCCGGCTACCGGCTCGGCGATCCGGCTCTGCCGCCGTCGCCGCTGACGATGGCGGAGCTCCGCGAGCTCCAGGCCTCGCTCCTCTTCGGCGAGGAGGACGTGGCGGCGCTGCGCAAGGCGCGCGCCGTCGTCGAGGACCAGGTGGAGGCGATTCTCGACATCTGGTACGGCTTCGTCGCCGCGCAGCCGCATCTCCTCGCCTACTTCAAGAATCCGGCGACCGGCCAGCCGGTCCCGTCCTATCTCGATTCCGTGCGCAAGCGCTTCGGCCAGTGGATCCTCGATACCTGCGCGGCCGAGTACGACGAGGCCTGGCTCGCCTGGCAGGAGGAGATCGGCCGCCGTCACCATCGTACCGGCAAGAACCGGACCGACGGGGTCGAGGCCGCGCCGCACATCCCGATGCGCCACCTCATCGCGCTCGCGATCCCGATCTCGGTCACGATGAAGCCGTTCCTCGCCACCAAGGGCCACAGCGTGGCGGAGGTGGAGGCGATGCACGCCGCCTGGACGAAGGCCGTCCTCCTGCAGGCGATCCTCTGGTCCCGGCCTTACGTGAAGGACGGCGACTTCTGATGGCGCCGCGCCCGGCGCCGGAATGGCGCGTCGCCGAGTGGTTCGGCGCCCCGGCGCCGATCACGCTCCAGTCCTTCCGCGGCAGGGTGGTGCTCGCGGTCGCGTTCCAGATGCTCTGTCCGGGCTGCGTCGCCCATGCCCTGCCGCAGGCTTCGCGCGCGCGGGAGGCCTTCGCGGAATCCGATCTCGCCGTCATCGGCCTCCATACCGTCTTCGAGCATCACGCGGCGCAGGGGACGAAGGAGGCGCTCGCCGCCTTCCTCCACGAGTACCACCTCGGCTTTCCGGTCGGCCTCGACGCGCCGGACCCGGAGGGCGGCCCCCTTCCGCTGACGATGCGCGCCTACCGGATGGAGGGAACGCCGACGACGCTCCTCATCGACCGGCGCGGCAATCTGCGGATGCAGGCCTTCGGGCATCTCGACGACATGCGCCTCGGCGCCGCGATCGCGACGCTGATCGCGGAAGGTACCGTGCCCGAAACCCTGGGCGCGGCGGAGGAGGGGGAAGGGTGCGCGGCGGGCGCGTGCCGCGTGGAGCCGCAAGCGGCGGATTGAGCGCGCGCTATTGCCCCGGCGCGCCGAAGCTGCGCCCGTTGAGGAAAAGGTCGCGGTTGAAGCCGTCGGAGACGCGGGGCGCTCGGCGCCGACCGCGCTTTGTCGGCGTTCGAGCGAGGCTCGTAGAGGAGCACGCAATCCCGTCGTTTCTTGCCGTCGATGCTCCGGCGGTCTAGCAAGGCCGTCGTGCTCTCGATCGAATCGATAATGGGATGACGCAGGCGCCGGACGCGATGCCGGAGATCCCTGTGCAGGGAGACGTCATCGGGCTGGTTGGGCCCGTCAGAAGCAAGCACATCCGCAAGATCGCGGCGGCCGCGCAGGAATGCGCGGCGAATTTCGGAGCTTTCTGCCTCGACTTCTCGAAGGTCACCGAGATACGGGCGCCGCAGGCGCTGCCCCTGATCTGCCTTGCGGCGCGCTACCGGTCTTCCGGCGCCGACGTGCGCGTCGTCGACCCGGAAAATTCGGCGCTGCTGCGAACGATGTCGGGGAACGGATGGCTGCACTATTTCCGCATGGAACGCCCGCCGCCCTTCCGGGCAAAGGGCGCGGCGAAGCGACTGCCGACCCTCGGCTTTCTCGATGGCGACGAGCACTTCGCGGTCGTGCAGACGGTCGTCGAGCATGTGCTCTCGACCGTGCCCGACCTCTCGCGCGACCAGTTTTCGGCTTTCGAATGGGCCTTGAACGAGATCACCGACAACGTTCTGAACCACGCTCGTTCAGCCGTCGGCGGGCTGATTCATGTAAGCCATTTTCGCGGCCAGCAGCGGCTTGTCGAGTACATCGTATGCGACAGCGGCGTCGGCATTCCTGAGACGCTGCGGACGGCATTGCCGGGACTGAAGGACGACCGCGCTGCGCTGCAAGCGGCGATCGAGGAGGGCGTCACGCGGGACGCTGCGACGAACGCGGGCAACGGGCTCTACGGGAGCTACCGCATCTCGCTCGTCTCGGGCGGCCATTTCGAGATCGAGTCCGGTTTCGCCCGGCTGCACTACTCGTCGAGCAATCATGTCCGAAAGGAAACCGGGCGCTCGCGCGGCGGCATGAGGATCGATCGCAGCCCGACCGTTTTCCCGGGCACGATGGTGCGCGCCTCCCTCAACTACCGGAACACGTTCGCTTTGACGGAAGCTCTAGCCTTTTCGAGGCCGTATGCCGCGCCGGTCGACTACATCGAGAACCGTTACGAGGACGAGAGCGGGATTCCCGTAGTGCCGGTGAAGCGGGACTGGCGAAATTTCGGCAGCCGGCGGGCGGGAGAGATGTTTCGAACCAGGCTCGAGAACCTGATCGCGATGTCCGCTCGCAAGCGCGTCGTCCTCGACATGTCGGGTATTCATGTCGTGTCGAGCAGCTTCGCGGACGAGGTTTTCGGCAAGCTCTACGCGGCGCTCGGCCCGTCGCGGTTCCACGACGCGCTTCTTTTCTCGAACGTCGATGCGACTGTTCGCGCGCTGATCGACCGCGCCATTCTGATGCGGGAGCGGCGGGTCTCCGTACAGGAACGGGATACGGAAGCGGAGGCGGCGGGATAGCCGGGCGCGCTACTCCCTCACTGCAGCGCTGAAGCTGCGCCCGTTGAGGAAAAGGTCGCGGTTGAAGCCGTCGGAGACGCGGTCGTCGCCGTGCGCGGCGAGGATGAGCGTGACGTTGATCGCGGCGAGGATCGCCTCGTCGATCCTTTCGGGCGGCGGCTCGTAGCGCGCGATCGCCATAAGTGCCCGGCGGACGGATGGAGCCATGGAACGCCTCCGATCTCCTCGCCGAGGTCAACGCCGGCGCAAGCGGCTAAGCACGCGCTCGTTCCGTAATTTGTTGCGACGCAATGTGAATGGCGCGTATCGGCCGCGCGGCTTCCCGTCGTCGTCTCCCGCGACGCCGCGGATCCGTCCCCCTACCGCGCCTCGCCGATCGCGACCCGGCGGAAGGAGAGCGCCTCGGCGATATGGAGCCGGCGCACGCCTTGGCTCGCGTCGAGGTCGGCGAGCGTCCGCGCGACGCGCAGCACCCGGTGATAGCCGCGCGCCGAGAGCTTCAGCCGCTCGGCCGCCTCGAGGAGGAGGCGCCTTCCTTCCGCGTCGGGCGCCGCGACCTCGTCGAGAAGCGCGCCGTCCGCCTCGGCGTTGCTGCGCACGCGGCGGTCCTCCGGCAGCTTGGCGTAGCGCCCCGCCTGGATCGCGCGCGCCGCGGCGACGCGGGCGGCGACCTCGGCCGAGCCTTCGGCCGGCGGCGGCAGGGCGAGGTCGGCGGGTCGCACCGCCGGCACGTCGACATGGAGGTCGATGCGGTCGAAGAGCGGCCCCGAGATCTTCCCCTGATAGTCCTGCGCGCAGCGCGGCGCGCGCGAGCACGCGAGCGCGGCGTCGTCGAGATGGCCGCAGCGGCAGGGGTTCATCGCCGCGACGAGCTGCACGCGCGCGGCGTAGGAGACATGCGCCTGCGCCCTGGCGACGGTGACGCGCCCCGTTTCGAGCGGCTGGCGCAGCGCTTCGAGGGCCGCGCGGTTGAATTCCGGCAGCTCGTCGAGGAAGAGGACGCCGTTATGCGCGAGGCTGATCTCGCCGGGCTTCGCGCGATGCCCGCCGCCGACGAGCGCGGCCTGGCTCGCCGAATGGTGCGGGTCGCGGAACGGGCGGGCGCGCGCGATGCGCCCGTCGCGAAGGAGCCCCGCGACGGAATGGATCATCGAGACCTCGAGCGCCTCCTCCGGCGTCAGCGGCGGCAGGATGCCGGGAAGCCGGCTCGCCAGCATCGACTTGCCCGAGCCCGGCGGCCCGATCATCAGGAGGTGATGCCCGCCGGCGGCCGCGATCTCGAGCGCGCGCTTCGCCGTCTCCTGGCCCTTGATGTCCTTGAGGTCGAGCGTCTCGGCCGGTGCCTCGGCGGCCCGCGCCTCGGGCGGCGGCAGGACCTGGTTCCCCCGGAAGTGGTTGACGAGCGCCAGGAGCGAGGGCGCGGCGAGGATCTCGATCGCGGCCCACGCCGCCTCGCTGCCGCTCGCCGCGGGGCAGATGAGGCCGCGCCCGCGCTCGGCCGCGCCCATCGCCGCGGGAAGGACGCCCGGAACGGCGGTGAGGGACCCGTCGAGCGCGAGCTCGCCCAAGGCGATGTAGTTCTGCAGCTCGTCCTTCGGCACGACGTCCATCGCGGCGAGGAGGCCGAGCGCGATCGGCAGGTCGAAATGGCTTCCTTCTTTGAGGAGGTCGGCGGGCGCGAGGTTCACCGTGATGCGCTTCGGCGGCAGCGCGAGCCCGATCGCGCCCAAGGCCGCGCGCACGCGCTCTTTCGACTCCGCGACCGCCCTGTCGGCGAGCCCGACGAGGCTGAACGCCGGCAGCCCGCCCTGGATCGTCACCTGCGTCTCGACGTCGAGAACCTCGGTGCCGGCGAAAGCCACGGTAGGAACGCGCGCGACCATTTCGCGCGAGAGTTTAGAGGGGCGGCGCGGCCCCCGTCAGCGCCCCTTGTTGCCGCGCTTCTCGCAAACCCGTCGCTGCGGGCTAGATTGAAGGCGGGATCGCCGAAGGGCACCCCACGCCCCGGTCGCGAACCTCACGCGGAGGCGCCATGTCGGAAAGCGGTGTCGAGCCCGTCAACGCGGCGCAGATCGAGCACTGGAACGGCGACGGCGGGGCGCGGTGGCTCGCGAACCTCGATCGCGTCCAGTATCAGCTGGAGCCGCTCGGCCGCAGGGCGATGGACCGGGCGGGGTTCCGTCCCGGCGAGCGCGTTCTCGATATCGGCTGCGGCACGGGCAATACGACCTTCGAGATCGCGGCGCGGGTGGGGCCCGAGGGCGCCGTCACCGGCATCGACGTCTCGCTTCCCTTGCTCGCCGTCGCGCGCGAAAGGCTCGAAAAGAGCGGCGCGGGCAACGTCTTCTTTCTCGAGGCGGACGCGCAGACCGCCTCCTTCCCCTCGGGCGGTGCCGACTGCGTCTTCTCCCGCTTCGGCGTCATGTTCTTCGCCGATTCCGTCGCGGCCTTCCGCAATCTTTACGGCGCGCTGCGCCCCGATGGCCGCCTCGCCTTCGTGTGCTGGCGGGCGGTGGCGGAAAACGAGTGGGTCGCGACTCCGATGGCGGCGGCGTCGCGCCATCTGCCGCCGGTGCCGCCGCCGGATCCGGATGCCCCCGGTCCATTCGCCTTCGCCAATCCCGACCGCGTCCGAAACATCCTCTCCGAGGCGGGCTTCCGCGACGTCGCGCTCGAGCCCGTCGACCTCGAAATGGGCGGGCGCAGCCTGGACGAGGCCGTGGCGACCCTGACGGGCGTGGGCCCCCTCGGCAACGCGCTGTCGCAGGCCGACGCCGCGCTTCGCGAGAAGGTAGTTTCCAGCGTCCGCGAGGCCCTGGCGCCCTTCGAGACGTTGGAAGGCGTGAGGCTCCGATCGGCGGCCTGGATCGTGACCGCGCGCAGGTAGTAGTCAGCCCCTCAACAGGCTGTTCGCGGCGCTGGAATGGAGGCCGCCGGAGTCAACGCCGAAGTGTGAAAATGACACCTTTGGTACCGTGACACTCGCCCGCCGTTGCGCCATGGTCGACCTATGGCAAGGGTGAACATCAGCGTACGGGTTGATGTCGCGAAGATCGTCGCCGCGGTGGTCGCGGGTATTGTCGCAATTCTCGCGTTACTCTGACTGTCTCACCCTAAGACATGGCAAATCGGGTGGAGCGAGCGACCACCAGCGGCAGCCGTCCCATTCAAAACCGCCGCGCCCTATTACCCCCGCCGGACGAGCTGGAAGAGGTTGCGCGACACGACGTTCTCGGTCTCCGAGCCGCCGGGGCCGAAGGCCTTGAACGTGCCGAGATGTCGGATCTCCGCGCCCGGGCACGTCGCCGCGAGATAGCGCGTCAGCCATTCGCGGCTGTTCGGCTCCATCGGCGGCAGGTTGTAGTGCGGTGGCATCTCGCTCTCGCCGGTCTCGAAGAACATCGTCTGCCCGCACTTTTCCCAGAGCTCGGCGAGCATCCGCGTCGCGGCCTCGAAGCGGAACATGCGGGACCAGTGATGATGCACCGAGAGGCAGACGACGAGGTCGACATGCGGGAGGAGGCACATCGTCGCCGGCGTCACCTCCATCTGCGCGAACGTGACGTTCTTGAGCTTGCACTTGCGCGCCGCGAAGCGGGCGATCCGCACCGATGAGGGGTCGAGCTCGACGCCCATCGCGGGAATGCCCATCCGCGCCAGCGACAGCGTGAAGAATCCGACATTGCAGCCGACGTCGAGCGCCGAGCGCGGCTCCGCGCCGTCGAGCGCCTTCTCGATCGCCTCCCAGCGCTGATAGGTGCCGATCCCGCGCTTGGCCTGGGGGATAGCCGATCCACGGCAGCGGCTGATAGGTGAGCCCGGGAAAGACGTCGAACGCGAACTGCACGCGGTCGATGACGCGCTGAATCCGGGCCTTCACCTTCACTCGACTTCTCCTCGGCGGCTTGTACTTGCGTTGCGGCGCGGCCATCCCGTTCCGGGCCTCGGTCGGGGCGGCCGGCTCGAGGACGATCGCCTCGGCGCTCTGCCGCCCTTCCTCGAGCCACAGATTGATCCGGTTGGTGCCGTCCACGACGTACATCGTTCCGCGATGCCTGACGAGCACCGGCGGGCGGTCCGAAACGCGCGGCGCCTTCTTCCGGTGCTTGCGGACCAGGTCCGGCGTGTCGGCGATGGGCAGCGTCATCCGCGCGGCCCGCCACGCCTCCTCGTTCACCTCCGGGCAGTCCGGGGCGATCTCGTGCAGGATCCGATTGAGCGCGCGGATCGGATCGCTGTCGTCATGCTTGTGGGCGTGATGCCACAGCTGGTCCTTGACTTCGGCCCACTCGCTCAAAGGGCGATCGCGCTCCGGTTGATGCGGGCGGGAGAT
>JADGGZ010000009.1 GCA_019689675.1 Rhodospirillales bacterium
GTCACGGGCTGCCGCTACCTCGACGACGAGGAGCGGCAGAAGCAGTACGTCTCGAACGGCTGGAATCTCACCGGCGACGCCTACCGCCGCGACGGCGACGGCTACTTCTGGTTCGAGGCGCGCACCGACGATCTCATCATCTCGGCCGGCTACAATATCTCGGGGCCGGAGGTCGAAGCCGTCCTCCTCGACCATCCCGCCGTCGCCGAGTGCGCGGTCGTCGGCGCCCCCGACCCCGAGCGCGGCGCGATCGTCAAGGCCTACGTCGTTCCACGCGAGCCCGGAGCGGAACCCGAAGGGCTCGCCCGCGAGCTGCAGGATTGGGTCAAGCGACAGATCGCGCCTTACAAGTACCCGCGGGCTATCGCCTTCGTCGACGCCTTGCCGAGGACCGAGACCGGCAAGGTCCAGCGGTTCAAGCTGCGCGAGCGGGCGCGCCGGGAAGCAGGAATCCTTTAACGGCTTCGGCCTAGCTTGCCGCGCGGCAAGATAACGCACTCCCACGCGCGATGCCCGCTTCCCGTTCGACTCAGCCCCGCCGCCAGCTCGCGGCCGCATGGGTGTTCGCTCTCCTGGTCGCCGCGGCGAGCGCCGGACTCCTCGTGGTCGCGAAGGCCGACCCGCCCGAGCCCGGCTCCGTCGAGCAGATCCTGAAGCTGCGCCGGCCCGCTCCGACGATCGACGACCTGCCCTGATCAGGCCTGCTGGATCGCGGAGAGGAGCCAGTTGCCGCCGCGCGAGCGCACGAAGGTCCAAACCTCGGTCGCTTCCGTGGGCACCTCACGATTGCCCTCGACGACCTCGCCGGTGTCGATCCGGACCGTGTAATCGAGCGCGCGCCAGCGCAGCCGGGCGGTGACGTACTCCATCTCGCCCTCCGACCACGCTTCTTCGACGTCGCCCTTCAGAAGCTCGACATTCTCGATCCGGTTCTCGACGCCGCGGCTCGCGAGCGCGCTGAGCTCGTCCGAGAAATAGCCGAGCATCTCCGGCGTCACGCAGCGGCGCAGGGCGGCGAGGTCGCCGCGGCTCCACCCCTCCTGGATGGCGAGGAGAAGCTTGCTCCATGCGTCGTAGTCGCTCTCCTCGACCGGAATTTCGATCGGATCAAGTGGTCTTGCCGACGGCACCGCACCGCCGCCGAAGCCGCCGATCCCGGGTAACGGGCCGGTTGTCCGCGCATAAGAGGACGCGCCCGCGGCCGCCGGCGCTGGCTCGCGCATCGAGCGCCAGATCCGGAGGGCGAGATAGGCGAGCCCCGCGATCAGGGCGAGCTGCAGGAGAAGCCCTAGCGCCCCCGCGAATCCGGCCGCGCCGCCGAAGGCGCCGCCGAACAGCATCCCGAAGAGGCCGGCGCCCAGGAACCCGCCGAGCATGCCGGTAAGGAAAGGATTGCGCTGGAAGAAGCCGGTCTGGCCCATCGGGGTCGCCGCCGGACGCGCGGCCGATTGCGCGGGAGCCGGCGCCGGCTGCACCGAACGCTGCATCGGCTGCGCCTGATTGGACTGATAGGTGCGCGCACCGCGGCTGCCGAAGCTCTTGCCGCCCCCGGCGCGTGCCTCGGCGAGAGCGGGAGCGAGCGCGAAGAACGCGGCAATCGCGAGGACCAAGAACGAGCGGAAACCTGAGATCAAGACTGTCACCTCGAGCGAAACCCTCCCTCTTTCAGTATGGCGATGCCGACCTCCGTGCGAAAGCGCCCCTCAGGCAGCGGGCTGCGGCAGCGGCACGACCTCCGCGCTCGGGTGCGGCCGGCGCAGGAGATCGATCAGCCTCGCCAGCGTCTCGTGCAACTCCTTGCGGTGGACGACCATGTCCACCATGCCGTGCTCGAGAAGATATTCGGAGCGCTGGAATCCCTCGGGCAGCTTCTCGCGGATCGTCTCCTCGATCACGCGCTGCCCGGCGAAGCCGATCACGGCGCCGGGCTCGGCGAGCGTCACGTCGCCGAGCATCGCGAAGCTCGCCGAGACTCCCCCGGTCGTGGGGTCGGTCAGAACCACGATGTAGGGGAGCCCCGCCTCTTTCACCTCCTCGACCGCGAGCACGGAACGCGGCATCTGCATCAGCGAGAGGATTCCCTCCTGCATGCGCGCGCCGCCCGACGCGGGAACGACGATCAGCGGCGCCTCCTGCAGCACGGCAAGACGTGCCGCGGCGATGAGCCCCTCGCCCACCGCGATTCCCATCGAGCCGCCCATGAACGAGAAGTCGAACACCGCTGCCACCGCCGGATGCCCGCCGATCCGGCCGTGCGCGACCACGAGCGCATCGGAACCCGGCCCGCTTTTCGCCTGCGCTTCCTTGAGACGCTCGGAATAGCGCTTGCGGTCGCGGAACTTGAGCGGGTCCTGGACCGTCTTCGGAAGCTCGATCTTCGTGTATTGCCCGTCGTCGAAGAGAATCTTCAGGCGGCGCGCGGGATCGAGCCGCATGTGGTGGCCGCAGTTGTGGCAGACGAAGAGGTTCTGCTCCAGCTCGCGATGGAACAGCATCTGCTCGCACTTCGGGCACTTGTCCCAGAGATTGTCGGGGACCTCGCGCTTCGGCGTGACGACCGCGCGGATCTTCGGCAGCACGAAGTTCGTGAGCCAGCTCATCGCCGCGCCTTCCTCACCCCTGCCGCGAGCGCACGCACGTCGGCGAGCACCGCGGCGGCGACGTCGCCGCCTTTCGCCGCCGTATCGGCGATCTTCTGGACGAGGGCCGAGCCCACGACGGCGGCGTCGGCAAGACGCGCGACCTCGGCCGCCTGCTCCGGCGTCTTGATGCCGAAGCCGACCGCGACGGGAAGCGTGGTATGGCGGCGCAGCCGCGTCATCGCCTCCGCGACCGCCTCCACACTCGCCGACTTGGTGCCGGTGATGCCCGCGATCGACACGTAGTAGACGAAGCCCGAAGCGTCCCGGAGCACGACCGGCAGGCGCTTGTCGTCGCTCGTCGGAGTCGCGAGGCGGATCCAGTCGAGCCCGCCCTTCAAGGCCGGCTTCGCCAGCTCCTCGTCCTCCTCGGGCGGGAGATCGACAATGATGAGCCCGTCGATTCCGGCGGCTTTCGCATCGCGCACGAAGGCTTCGACGCCGTAGATGTAGATCGGGTTGTAGTAGCCCATGAGCACAATCGGCGTCGTGTCGTCCCTGGTGCGGAAATCGCGCACGAGGCCGATCGTCTTGCGCAGGGTGATCCCGGCCTTCTGGGCGCGCAGCCCCGCGGCCTGGATCGCCGGCCCGTCCGCCATTGGATCGGAGAACATCATGCCGAGCTCGATGAGATCGGCGCCCGCCTCCGGCAGCGCTTCGAAGATCTTCGCGAAGGTCGGGATGTCGGGGTCGCCCGCCATGAGATACGTGACGAGCCCTGCCCGCCCCTCCTCCTTCAGCGCCGCGAAGCGACGCGCGATCCGACCGGTCAAAGCTTCACCCCGAGCCGCTCGGCGACGGCGAAGACGTCCTTGTCGCCGCGCCCGCACATGTTCATCACGAGGAGATTGTCCTTGGGCAGCGTCGGCGCGGTCTTCATGACCTGCGCCAAAGCGTGGCTCGGCTCGAGGGCGGGAATGATTCCCTCGAGCTTGGAGCAGAGCTGGAAGGCCTCGATCGCCTCGTCGTCGGTGATCGCCGTGTACTCGACGCGTCCGGTGTCCTTGAGCCAGGCGTGCTCGGGGCCGACGCCCGGGTAATCGAGCCCGGCGGAGATCGAATGCGCGTCCTTGATCTGACCGTCCTCGTCCTGGAGGAGATAGGTGCGGTTGCCGTGGAGGACGCCGGGCCGCCCACCGTTCATCGATGCGGCGTGAAGGCCCGTCGAAAGGCCTTTGCCGGCCGCCTCGACGCCGATCATCCGCACGGAAGGCTCGTCGAGGAAGGGATGGAAAAGCCCCATCGCGTTGGAGCCGCCGCCGATCGCGGCGACGAGCGTATCGGGAAGCCGGCCTTCGAGGCGCTGCATCTGCGCCCGCGTCTCGTTGCCGATGACGCACTGGAAGTCGCGCACCATCGCCGGGTAGGGGTGCGGACCGGCCACCGTGCCGATGATGTAGAACGTCGTGTCGACATTCGCGACCCAGTCGCGGAGCGCGTCGTTCATCGCGTCCTTGAGGGTCGCGGTGCCCGACGTCACCGGCCGCACCTCGGCGCCGAGAAGCTTCATGCGGAAGACGTTGGGCTTCTGCCGCTCGATGTCGGTGGCGCCCATGTAGACGACGCAGGGTATGTCGAAGAGCGCGCAGACCGTGGCGGTCGCGACGCCGTGCTGACCCGCGCCGGTCTCGGCGATGACCCGGCGCTTGCCCATGCGGCGCGCGAGCAGCGCCTGGCCGAGGACGTTGTTGATCTTGTGCGCGCCGGTGTGGTTGAGCTCGTCGCGCTTGAAGTAGATCTTCGCGCCGCCGAGATGCTCGGTCAGCCGGGCGGCGTAATAGAGCGGGCTCGGCCGCCCGACATAGTGCTCGAGATACCAGTCGAGCTCGGCCTGGAAGGACGGGTCCTTCTTCGCCGCCTCGTAGGCCTTCTCGACCTCGAGGACGAGCGGCATCAGCGTCTCGGCGACGAAGCGTCCGCCGTAGATCCCGAAATGGCCGCGCTCGTCGGGGCCGGCGCGGAAAGTGTTGCGGGTCGTCATGCGCCCGCCCTTGAAACCCGATGCGGCCCGAGCTTGCAAGGAAATTGCACCCCCGCAGTCGCGGCGGGGAGCCCGCGAGGGCCGTCTCGCCTGCAAATGCAGGGAAAATGCAGGGACATGTCCTAATCGGAAAGCAAGTTCATGCTTGGTTCCAGAGGTTACCGGGAATTGTATATCGGAACGGTCATTTTGATGCCTAACACGGAACAAATATGACCGAACCCGCCAAGGATCGCAACAGCCTTCATCGGTAAAAACGCAACATATTGATATCGTTCGCGGAACGTCCCGGGTCCGACTCGCGTGGTCGGACCAGATCTTGGGGCCAGGGTCGCAGTGCCTCGCACAGGAACCGCCGGTTCAGGACCGACGTTGCCTCCGTCATGGCGGGGCCATCAGACGCCCTCGAGCGCTGCCGCACGCACAACCGGATCCTCGCCGAGTTCGGAAGGCACGCGCTTTCCGAGTGCGATCTCGCCTCCCTCCTCGACGAGGCTTGCGAACTGGCTGCCGGCGGCACCGGCGTGACCCACGCCAAGGTCCTGCGCTACCGCCCGGAGCGCGACGACCTCCTGATCGTCGCCGGACTCGGCTGGCGTACCGGCGTCATCGGAACGGCGCTCCCGGCCGGGATGCGCTCGCCCGCCGGTCGATGCATTCGCAATCTCGAGCCGGTGTCGGTCGCCGATCTGCCGAGCAGCTCGGAGTACGAATATCATGACGTCCTGCGCGAGCACGGGATCCTCTCGCTTCTCGACGTGCCGATCGCCTTCGAGACCGAAGCATGGGGCGTGTTCGAGGTCGACAGCGAGCGGAGCGACGGCGCGGCGAGCCAGGAAACGCCGTTCCTGATGGCTTTCGCGAACCTCATCGCGCATGCGATTCGGCAGCGGAGCATCGCCGCGGAGCGCGCCGCGCTGTCGCTCGACCGCGAGGTGCTGCTGCGCAAGCGCGACGTGTTGTTCCGGGAGCTGCATCACCGGGTCAACAACAACTTCCATGCGATCGCCGGCCTCATCGAGATGGAGGCGCGGCGCGTACCTCCCGAAGCGCGCCAGGGCTTCGAAAAGCTGGCCGCGCGCGTCGCCTCGATCATCGACGCGCACGAGCATCTCGCGGCCCACGACGTGGCGCGAAACGTCAGCCTCTCCTTCTATCTCGAGAATCTCGTGAGCGCGCTCCACGGACCCGACAACGTGGCCGTCGTGCGGCGCATCGCGCCGGCGACGGTGCCGCTCCGGGTCGCCGTTCGGCTCGGCATGATCGTCAACGAGATGGCGACCAACAGCTTCAAGCACGCCTTCTCTCCCGAGCGCGGCGGCACGGTCGAGGTGAGGCTGGACGTGGATGCTGCGGCCGGAACCGGGCGCCTCGTCGTCGCCGACGACGGCAAGGGCCTCGCACCGGAAACGCGCCGGCGCTCGGGCCTCGCGCTCGTCGAATCCCTGGTCGAGCAAATCGGCGGCAGGCTCGAGCGCACCAACAGAACGGGCGGAGGGCTCAAGAGCGCGATCGTCTTTCCGTTGAACGGCGGCGACCAAGCCGATTCCGACTTCCTTCCAAGAGTAGCGTGATCCCGACGGCCGGCCCCTGCCGGAACCCGGGCGCGACACTTGCCGCTTCCCCTTCCTCGCGCTATCGCATGCCGGGCATGCGCCAGCTCCGGATCGAGACCTTCTCAAACGCCAAGGGGGGCAACGCCTTCTACAAGGCGGTGACGCACCCCAAGACGGCGCCGGCGGCACGCGCGCTGCTCGCCCGCCTCGCACGCGGCGGGCCCGTCGCCGTCTATGATCCGCTCGGATTCGCCGAGGGGTTCGCCGCGGTCTGGGACCTCGGCGGACTCGATCTCGCCGGCTGCTTCGTGCAGGACGTCGAACGCATCGGGGAGATGCTCCTCGGGCAAGCGGCGCGGCCTGTCACCGAGCTCGCGGGAAGCGGCGTCGCCACGGTTTTCGTCGCCGCCTTCGACGCCGAGCGGCTCGTCCAGCACATCGCGCATCTCGTGCCCCGGGGTGCGGCGGTGCTGACGCTCGACGAGATGCGGCTGCCCGCGGAGTGGCTCACGAATCGGCGCCTCTACCTCGACCCGCTCAACTTCGCGACCAATTTCGCCTTCTTCCGCGACGAAGGCGGGCTTCACACCCGGCTCGTCACGGCGAACTACTGGCCCGGCTACGGCGGCAAGGGCACGGAGGTGCGCTGCCTCCTCTTCGACGCGCGCGGCGACGTCGTTGCCGAATGGGCGGAAAGGCCGGAAGGGGTGCTCGTCCTCGACAGTCGCGAGATTCGCGCCCGCTTCGATCTTCCCCCGTTCACGGGACAGCTTTTTCTCCACATCGTCGGCGCTGCGGGACACGACATCGTCAAGTACGCGCTCGACACTTGGGGCGGGGAGAGCCTCTCCTGCACCCACGACGCCAATTCCTGGCCGGCCGACTTCTATGCGGGCCTGCCTGCGCCGCGCGACGACGAGCGCGTGGTGCTGTGGCTACAGAACAGCCATCCGGTCGCGATTCCGAAGGGTGCCATCGGTCTCAATCTCATGGGGCGCGACACGGTGAAGACCCTCGATCGCGAGGTGCCGCCCTTCGCCAGCCTGCCGCTCGACGTTGCCGCGTTCTTTCCCGGGGCGCGCTGGCCGCAGCAGCTCGAGATCGAGGCCGGGCGCTGGATCGTGCGGCCGCGTTACGAGATCGAGCGCGCCGGGCGAACGCGCATTTCGCACCCGAACGTCGAGCGCACGGATCTCCGGGCCGAGCCGCGCATAGCCGAGCTCCGAAATCACTTCGGCAAAGGCTTTCTCCTTCCGGCCCCCGTGTTGCCGCAGCGAGAGTGGCGCTCGGCCCTGTTGCCGACGCCCATGGCGCGGGGACAGAAGGAGTTGCCGATCGCCGCCATCTGGTACGACGCGAGCGGAAAGGAGGCGGGGCGGCGGGTGCTCGGACGGGTGCCGCGCGCCGAATGCCCGCTCGTCGACGAAGCGCCGGCGCTGCCCTCCGGCTACGGTCATGTCGAGCTCGTCTACGATTTCTCGGACGGCGGCGAAGCGGACGGCTGGCTTCACGCGCTCTTCCGCTACGAGCGGAACGAGTCGGGGCACGCAGCCGAGACGAGCTTCGGCGCGCACATCTTCAACACCGTCCTCACCTGGAAGGGCGAGCCGCAATCCTACGCCGGGCGCCCGCCCGGGCTTTCCACGCGCCTCTTCCTCCGCATCGGGGAGGCGCCGAACGACACGATCTGCCACCTCATCTATCCGGTCTCCTCGACCTGGAACGAGTCGAGCGAAACCGAGCTCGTGCTTTTCGATTCGCGGGGCCGGGAGCAGGCACGCGAGCGCGTCCGCATCCCGCGCTCGGGCAGCATCTTTTTTCGTGTTTCGGAGATTTTCCCGGGGAAGTCAGGCGCCTACGCGATGGTCCGCGACACGACCTGCCGCCTTTTCGGCTACCATGGCTTGATCGACCAGGAGGGGCGCTTTAGCCTCGACCACATGTTCGGGTTCTGATCCCAGATCTTGTGATTCTGGTCCCGAATCCCATCTATTCTCGGCTTTCCCATGACGCAGCGGCATCACGCGAAGGTCCTCATCATCGGCTCGGGGCCAGCGGGCTACACCGCGGCGATCTATGCCGCGCGCGCCAATCTGGAGCCGATTCTCGTCCAGGGGCTGCAGCCCGGAGGACAGCTCACCATCACCACCGACGTCGAGAACTACCCCGGCTTCGCCGACGTGATCCAGGGCCCATGGCTCATGGAGCAGATGCAGAAGCAAGCCGAGCACGTCGGCACGCGGCTCTTCCACGACATCGTCACCGAGGTCGACCTCTCGCGCCGGCCCTTCGTCGCCAAAGGTGATTCGGGCGACGTCTATGTCGGCGAGACCCTCATCATCGCGACCGGAGCGCAGGCGCGCTGGCTCGGGCTTCCATCCGAGGACGCCTTTCGCGGCTTCGGCGTCTCGGCTTGCGCGACCTGCGACGGATTCTTCTTCCGCGGCCGCGAGGTCGCCATCGTCGGCGGCGGCAACACGGCAGTCGAGGAAGCGATCTATCTCACCAATCACGCCTCGAAGGTGACGCTGATCCATCGCCGCGACAGCTTGCGCGCCGAGAAGATCATGCAGGATCGCCTGTTCCGGAACCCGAAGATCGAGGTGATATGGAATCACGTCGTGGACGAGATCCTGGGCGAGCAGAACCCGCCGCGCGTGACCGGCGTCAGGATCAAGGACGTGCGAAGCGGCGAGACGCGCGTTCTGCCTGTCGACGGGCTCTTCGTGGCGATCGGACACAGTCCGGCCAGCGAACTGTTCCGTGGCCAGCTCGAGACCGATGCCGAGGGCTATATCAGGACCCGTCCCGATTCGACCGCGACCAGCGTGCCCGGCGTCTTCGCCGCAGGCGACGTCAAGGACAAGGTGTTCCGCCAGGCCGTGACGGCGGCCGGGATGGGATGCATGGCCGCGCTCGAGGCAGAAAAGTTCCTCGCCGCGGAGGAGGCTGCGCCGGTATTCGAGGCCGCGCAGTAACGCAACAGGACGGGGGCGTGCCCCCGAGAAGGATTGGGGAGGCTTGCACCCGATGGATTGGGACAAGCTGAGGGTGTTCCACGCTGTCGCCGAAGCGGGGTCGTTCACCCATGCCGGCGAATCTCTGAACCTCAGCCAGTCGGCGGTGAGCCGACAGATCAGCGCGCTCGAGGAGAGCCTCAACGTGCCGCTGTTCCATCGGCACGCCCGCGGCCTCATCCTCACCGAGCAGGGCGAGCTCCTCTACCGGACGGCGCGCGACATTTTCGGCAAGCTGGCGATGACGGAGGCCCTTCTGTCCGAGTCGAAGGACCGGCCGTCGGGACCGCTCAAGGTGACGACCACGATCGCTTTCGGCTCGACGTGGCTCACCCCGCGTCTCAGGGAGTTCAAGGAGCTCTACCCCGAGATTCAGCTCAGCCTTCTCGTCGACGACAGCGAGCTCGACCTCTCGATGCGCGAGGCGGATGTCGCGATCCGCATGTCGGCGCCGCGCCAGCCCGACCTCGTGCAGCGCCACCTCGTCACGATCCATTTCCACGTCTACGCGATGCCGGAGTACCTCAAGAAGTACGGCACGCCGCGCCGGCCCGAGGATCTCGACGACCATCGCATCATCATCTACGGCGAGGGCATCCGGGCGCCGATCGCGAACCCGAACTGGCTCATCGAAGCGGGCGCGAAGCCCGAGAGGCCGCGCCGGCCGATCCTCGAGGTCAACAGCACCTACGGCATCTACCGCGCCTGCCTTTCGGGGCTCGGAATCGCCGCCCTGCCGGATTATCTGGCGCAGGAGTCTGGTCAGCTCGTCCGCATCCTCCCGGAGCTCGACGGCCCGCCGATCGACGCGTTCTTCGTCTACCCGGAGGAGCTGCGCAACTCGAAGCGCATCGCGGTCTTCCGCGATTTCCTCATTCGCAAGGTCGCCGAGGGAAAGCTGGGCTGAGCCGACCGCGTCCGCTCCCTCGCGGCCTCCGCCGGGGAAGGAAAACGCCTTCCCACTTGCGCTGCCGGCGCTCGCCTGCTCAATTGTGTCTCGCCTGGGGTGCCGTCCCGCAAGGGACGGCTGAGATCACACCCATCGAACCTGTCTGGGTAATGCCAGCGAAGGGAGAGCGATGCACCAAGCTCCTGCCACGCACCACTCCCGTCCGAGCGTCGCGATCGTCGGCGCCGGAGTGATCGGGCTTTCGATCGGCTGGCGCCTCGCAGCCGCCGGCTGCGCGGTCGATGTCTACGAGAAGGGCGAGGCCGGGCGCGGCGCGAGCTGGGCAGCCGCGGGAATGCTCGCAGCCGGCGTCGAGAGCGAGCCGGGCGAGGAGGCGCTCTTGCCGCTGACGCAGGCGAGCCAGGCGCTCTGGCCGAGCTTCGCCGCCGAGCTCGAGGCGGCCTCCGGCATCGAGGTCGGGTACCGAGACGAGGGCACGCTCGTCATCGCGCTCACCCGTGACGACGTCGAGCGGCTCCGCTTCACGTTCGAGCTGCAGCGACGGCTGGGGCTCGAGATCGAATGGCTCGGGGGCGCCGCCGCGCTCGCACGCGAGCCTCATCTCTCGCCCCGCGTCGCCGCCGCCTGCTTCAGCCCGCGCGACGTGCAGGTCGACAACCGTTCGGTCGCGCGCGCGCTCGCCGCGGCGTTCCGGCGCGCCGGCGGGCGGCTTCACGAGAACACGCCGGTGGAAGCGATCGACATCGAAGGGAACGTCGCTCGCGGCGTGGTCGTGGCAGGGACGCTGCGCCGGGCCGACGTCGTCGTGCTCGCCGCCGGCGCGGCCTCGCCGGACGTTCCCGGCCTGCCGGAAGCGGTGCGGCCGCCGGTGCGCCCGGTGAAGGGGCAGATGCTGGCGCTGCGAATGGATCCTTCGGCGCCGCTCCTGCGCCACGTCGTCTGGGCGCCGAACGCCTATCTCGTCCCCCGGCGCGACGGCCGCCTTCTCGTCGGCGCGACGGTCGAGGAGCGCGGCTTCGACGACTCGCTGACCGCAGGCGGCATTCTCGCCCTCCTCGACGGAGTCTGGCGCGCCCTGCCGGGCGCCGAGGAGCTGGCGATCGACGAGATGTGGGTCGGCTTCCGCCCCGGCTCGCGCGACGACGCGCCGATCCTCGGGCTCTGCGCCATCGACGGCCTCGTCATGGCGACCGGCCATCATCGGAACGGAATTCTGCTGGCGCCGATCACGGGCGATGCGCTGAGCGCGCTCATCCTCGACGGAAAGACGCCGGAAGCGATCCGCCCCTTCGCGCTCCAGCGCTTCGAGAGGAAGGAGCCGGCATGAAGGTGAACGGCGCGATCGAACCCGAGCCGGCCGCGACCGTCGCAGCGCTTCTCGAGCGGCACGGCATCGCGGCCTGGACGAAGTTCGTCGCCGTCGCGGTGAACGGCGTGGTCGTCCGCCGCGACGCGTGGGAGACGACGGCGCTCGGGCCCGACGACGAGATCGAGATCATCAGGCCGCTCGAGGGAGGCTGAAGCGAATGGCGCCTTCTTCCGACCCGCTCCGCCTCGCCGGCGAGAGCTTCGCTTCGCGCCTCCTCGTCGGCAGCGCGGGGTATCCCAACCAGCAGGTGCTGCTCGACGCGCTCGAGACGAGCGGCGCCGAGATCGTCACCGTCTCGATTCGTCGGATGCGGCTCGACGGCGGCCGCGAGAGCCTCGCCGAGCTCCTCGGGAGCCGCTGGCGCCTCCTTCCGAACACCGCCGGCTGCGCGACCGTCCGCGACGCGGTCCTCACCGCGGAGCTCGCGCGCGAGGCGCTCGGCACGTCCTGGATCAAGCTCGAGATCATCGGCGACCGCGAGACGCTTTACCCCGACGTCGAGCAGCTCCTCGCCGCCACCGAGACTCTCGTCAGAGAGGGCTTCGTCGTCCTTCCCTATTGCAACGACGATCTCGTGACATGCCTCAAGCTCGCCGACCGCGGCGCGGCGGCGGTGATGCCGCTCGGCTCGCCGATCGGTTCGGGCGGCGGCATCGCCAACCCTTCCGCCATCGAAAGGATCGCGGCGCGCAGCTCCGTGCCGGTAATCCTCGACGCCGGCATCGGCACCGCGTCCGACGCCGCGCTCGCGATGGAGCTCGGCTGCGCGGCCGTTCTGACCAACACGGCGATCGCGAAGGCAGGCAACCCGCCCCTCATGGCACGCGCGATGCGGGCTGCCGTCGAAGCCGGCCGCGCGGCGCATCTTGCCGGCCGCATTCCGAAGCGCAATCACGCCGAGCCGTCGAGCCCTCAGCTGGGACTCGTCGGCGCCTGACCGTTGATGCGCCCGCTTCCGCGCCCGCCGCTCCTCCTCGTCACCGATCGCCGGCAGACAAGCGGCAGGCCGCTCGAGGTTGTCGTCGCGAAGGCGGTCGAGGCGGGCGTGCGCTGGATCAGCCTCCGCGAGAAGGATCTTCCGCCGGCCGAGCAGCAGGCCCTTCTTCGCCGCATCGCAGCGCATGCGCCCGCGCCGCTCGTGCTCCTCGTCCACGGCGAGGCCGCGCTGGCGGCCGAGCTCGGCGTCGCGGGCGTCCACCTCCCGTCCGGCGCCGATATCGCCGCAGCGCGACGGCGGCTCGGACGCGAGGCGATCATCGGCGTCTCGACGCACAGCGTCGCCGAGGCCGCGGCCGCCACGGGAGCCGACTACGTGACGCTGAGCCCGATCTTCGCGAGCCCGAGCAAGCCGGGATACGGCCCGGCGCTCGGGCTTTCGGCCCTGACCGAGGCGCAGCGTCGCGCGCCCTGCCCCGTCATCGCCCTCGGCGGCGTCGAGACGGCCTCGATCCCCGGCGTCATGCAGGCGGGTGCGGCCGGAGTCGCGATGATGGGCGCCGTCATGCGCGCGGCGGCGCCCTACGACACGGCCCGCGCGGCGCTCGACGCGCTGAGGGCGGCGTCAGCTCAGCGGAGCTGCGCCGAAGACGGCGCCCCGGGCCCGTTGCCGTAGGAGAGCAGCGCCATGCCGCCGAGAAGCGCGGCCAGCACGATCACCGCGAGCGCCATCCCGGTCCAGGAGAGGGCGCCGCCTTCGCGCCCGGTCCCCGCCGCAACGGCGTGCTCCTCCGGCGCGACGGCGGCGCCGACGGGCGCCATCGGCTTCGCCTCCCGGCTGACGCGCCAGGCGTCCTCGCGGTCGACATGGAGCACTGGAGGCGCGTTGGCCAGGCGCGCCGTTCGCGGCGGCTCCGCCTCGAACAAGGCCGCGACGCGCTGGGTCCAGCGGGTGCGGACGCCGATCGGCGGCTCCGCGAGGAAGGCGCGGCGGAGCGCACCCGCAGGATCCCGCGCGCGCTCGGGATCGATCGCGAGCCCTACGACGGGGAGATAGCCGCCGAGCGCGCGCGTCACCCCGAGCGAGTCGAGCATGTGACGGAACGCCGCAGCCGCCTCGGCGGGCGAGGCTTCGGCGACGCGACCGAGCGCAACGACGATGGCCGCTCCATGGCGCTCGCCGAGCACGACCGCAACGACCTCTCCCGCGCCCTCGATTTGCGGGGCCGGGACCACCGTCCAATCCTCGCCGAGCCCGCTGCGCAGCCGCTCGACGAGCACCGCCGCGCTCTCACCGCTGTCCAGGATACGCGCCATCTGTCGCCTCCTCCCGCGGGGCGAGAACGACTCTGGAACAGAGTTGCGGTTTTTGCAATGGAGCCCACCGCAAATCGGGGTGGCTAAAGCAGGCCTGCTTGGCCATCTTCCGGGGCGCGGAAGCTGTTGCACCGCAAGAGTTTCGCCGGGGTTCCGGCACACGAGCTTTCCGGGGATGAACTCCCGGGAAGAGGGTCTTCGGACCCTCACGTCTCCCAGACGTGAAGCCTCCCTGTTCACCACTGGGCCGGAGCCTCGTGCTCCGGCCTTTTTCTTGCCGCCCGCTCCTCGGTGGTCTCGTGTTCCGGCCGTTGCCCGGACGACTGTTCCCGGCAAAGATGATCAGGATCGCTCCGATCGGCGGGCTGCGGAAGTTCGGCTGCCGCGCGGCATGCTTCGTCGGCGCGGCTCCCGGCGTCCGCCGGTTTCCCCGCCCGTCGCTTCTTCACGGTCACCCGGCAGCGCTTCCCTGCCGTTTCCGTGCCTCCCGTCCACCCAGTAGACGCCGAACCCTTCGCGGCGCGCGAACTCGTCCTTCACCCGTTGCACCGTCTTCTGGCCGCCTTTGGCGGCGAGGTAACAGACGAAGCTCTCCAGGAGCGCGATGGTAGGAATCATCGATTGGTAGAACGACGTGCTCGTCGTCGGCACGACGAAGAGGTGATTCGCCCGAGCGGCTACGGGCGAAACGGTGCTGTCGGTCAACGCAACGATGCAGGCCCCTGCGTCGCGCGCGTAGTCGACGGCCTTCACGGCGTTCAGCGCATAGGGCTCGTAACTGATCACCAGCAGCACGTCCTTCGCACCGATCTCGCCCAACTCGTCGATCAGCATCCCGAGCCGGTCTTCGAGAAGAAAGACGTTCGTGGTGAAGGTGCGCATGACGTAGTGGAAATAGAACGCGGGCGAGTAGTTGCTCCTCATGCCGAGGAGATAGATGCGGCGAGCCCGGGCGAGCGCGCGGCCCGCCTCCTCGACCCGTTGCGCCGGAATCATCGCGAAAGTCGTGCGGATGCTTTCGGCCAAAATGTCGCCGGCGTCACGATACAGAACCTCGAATCCGCCCCGTGCGCGCTGCCTGACGAGTTGCTCGGCACCGGTCGCATACCGTCCGGCGCCGGAGCGCAGCGTGTCGCGGAACGCATCGCGGAAGGCCTTGTAGCTGCCGAACCCGATCTGCTCGGCAAGACGGACCAGGGTCGTCGGCGCGACCTCTGCCCGTTCGGCGACGCTTCGCAAAGGGTAGAGTGCGATTTCGGCCGGCGCACGCAGCACGAACCGTGCCGCCCGGCGCAGTTGCGGACCGAGCTCGGGATAGGCTGCCTCGATCCGCTTCTCGATTTCTTCCAGACTGCCCATCCCTGAACCTCTTTCCCGGCTTCAGTCGGGCGGCCGCGCGCCGCTGCCGAACCGCGCGACCACCAGGAGTATCGCCGAGACGAGAACGATCTGCAGCACCGAGACCGCAGCGATGACCGGGTCGATCTCGTTGACGATGTTATCGAACATCTTCTTCGGCAGCGTCATGTTCGAGCCGCCGAGGAACATCGCGATTACGAGCTCGTCGAAGGATGAGATGAAGGCGAGAAACATCGCGGAGACGATGGCCGGCCGGATCTGCGGGAGGGTCACCCGCCAGACCGCGCGGAGCCGGCTCGCCCCGAGCCCCATCGCCGCATGCTCGAGCGAGACGTCGAAGGTCCGCAGCGCCGCAGCGACGATGATGACGACGAAAGGCAGTGCGTGCACGGTATGGGCGAGCACGATGCCGCGCCAGTCCCCGATCAGCTTCAGCGTCGCGAAGAGGCTGTAGACCGCGATCGAGTAGATGATCGTCGGGAGGATCAAGGGAGTCGCCGCGATCTGCGCGACGAGCTGCTTGCCCGGGTAGCGCCCGCGTACGAGGCTGAAGGCGAGAAGCGTCCCGAGAACGGTCGAGAGGAGCGTCGCCGAAACGCCGACCTGGAAGCTGCGCCATGCGGCGCCCATCCAGACCGGATCGTCCGCGAAGGCGCGATACCAGCGTAGCGACCACCCGGGCGGCGGGAACTGCAGGTACGACGACGAGCTGAAGGAAATCGGCACGACGACGACCAGGGGCAGCATGAGAAAGACGCAAAGGAACGTCGCGTAGACGCCGAGCGCCAACCGCATCGCGCCGCCGCGTCTCAGTTTCAGCTCCATTCGAGCTCGCTTCGCATGAGGCGACGAAGAAGGAAGTAGACGAACAGCACGGCCCCGAGGAGGACGATCGAGAGCGCCGCCGCGAATCCCCAGTTGAGGAGCTCGCGCACCTGCTTTTCGATGAGGACGGCGACCATGATCACGCGCCCGCCGCCGAGAAGCGCGGGCGTGATGAAGAAGCCGGCGGAGAGAATGAAGACGAGGCTGCTTCCCGCGAGGACGCCGGGGAGCGTCAGCGGAAAGAACACGCGCCTGAACACCTGCCAGCCCGACGCGCCCAGCCCTTCGGCGGCGAGCAGCAGGCCGGGATCGACGCGCCGTATCGCGCTGTAGAGAGGGAAGACCGCGTAAGGAAGAAGGACGTGAACCATGCCGACGAGCACGCCGGCAAGATTGTTCAGCATCGGTATCGGGTCGGACACGAGGCCCGTATCGAGCAGGAAGCGGTTAATGATCCCGTTCCTGCCGAGGATCACCATCCATGCGTAGGTTCGCACGAGGATGCTGGTCCAGAACGGGAGCAGCAGAAAAACGAACCCGATCGTTGCCCAGAACGGCGTCGCAGTGGCGAGAAAGTACGCGAACGGATAGCCGAGCACGAGGCAGAGAACGGTGACGTAAGCCGCGATTTCGAGAGTCCGCAGCAGCACCGCGACGTACAGCCCGTCGGTCAACGCTTTCTCGAAATGCGCCGTCGTCCCGCCCTCGACGCTGAGGAGCATCAGGCGGAAGACGGGATAGAGGAAGAAGACGAGAAGGAACAAAAGCGGAGCCGCCGCGAGAAGAGCGGGCCCGGAATGCGGGCTCCACCACCTGCGGGGCACGGCCGTTCCGGGAAGGACAGCGGCTTCGGCCATCACCAGCTCACGACATGCGCGTCCTCGGCGGACCAGCCGATCGCGACTCGGTCCCCGACGCCGAGGCGGGAGCCGGTCTCGCGGAAGGGCCACCGCACGAGGAGCTCGAGCCCGTCGTCGTCGCGCAGACGGTACTTCAGCGACTCCCCGACATAGACGATCTCGGAGACGACGCCTTCCATGACGAAGTCGGCATCCTCCCCCGCCTCGATCCGGCGCGGCCGCTCCGGCCGGATCACGATTGCGATTTCGCTGCCTGGAGCGAATCCCGTTCCTCTCGGCAACGGCATCGGGCGCCCGTCGTCGAGGACCGCGGTGACGTTGTCTCTCACGCGGGCCCGGAAGAGGTTCGACTCGCCGATGAACTGCGCGACAAACCGCGTGCTCGGCCGCGCGTAGATCTCCTGCGGCGTTCCGAGCTGCTCAATCCTGCCCCGATTCATGACGGCGATACGGTCAGAAAGGACCAGCGCCTCTTCCTGATCGTGGGTGACGAACAGCGCCGTCAGTCCGAGACGGCGCTGCAGCCGCTTCACCTCGAGCTGCATCTGTTCTCGGAGCTGGCGATCGAGCGCACCGAACGGTTCGTCGAGCAATAGCAATCCGGGATCGAACACCACCGCCCGAGCGAGGGCGACCCGCTGCTGCTGGCCTCCGGAAAGCTGTTTCGGCAGGCGCTCCCCGTAACCGGCGAGATCGACAAGACGCAGGGCCTCGTCCACCCGGCGGCGCGCCTCGGCCCGCGGCACGCGCCGCATTTCGAGGGGAAAGGCGACGTTCTGCGCCACCGTCATATGCGGGAAAAGGGCGTAGTTCTGAAACACCATCCCGATGCCGCGCTGGGCGGGCGACGACCAGGTGATGTCGCGGCCTTTCAGGAGCACGCGCCCGCGGTCCGGACGCTCGAACCCCGCGATCACTTTCAGAAGCGTCGTCTTGCCAGACCCGCTCGGCCCGAGAATGGTGAGGAGCTCGCCGGCACCAACCGCGAGGTCGATCCCAGCGAGCGCCTCGACCGTGCCGAACCGGCGCACCGCACCCGCAACCTCGAGATCCGGGGCGCGCGCTTCGACCTTCGAAACGTGCATCAGTTCTGGAGCATCCAGCGCTGCCAGCGCTCGTTCATCGCCGCGGCGTTCTTGTTCCACCAGGCGATATCGACCCAGTATTGCTTCGACAGGTTGTCGGGATGCGTCGGCAGGTACGGCGCCACCTTGGGGTCGGTGTAGTTGATCGCCTCGAGATTGAGCCCCGGGTACCCGATGATGTCCGCGTAGAGGCCCTGAAGCTTCGCATCCGTGGCGAGCGCCAGGAACTTTTGGCCCCAATATGCGTCTTTGGCGCCTTTCGGAATGGCGAAGGCGGATTCCTTGATGCTGCCGCCGTTCCACTCGATGGCAATCGGGGCGCCCTGCTTGATCGCCGAGTAGTAGCGACCGTTCCATGCCGTGCCGAGAACAGCCTCCTTGTCGACCAGCAGCTGGGCCGACTGCGCGCCGGTCGTCCACCAGACCGTCACGTGCTTCTTGATCTGGTCGAGCTTGCGGAAGGCCCGGTCCACGTCGAGCGGATAGAGCTTCTCAGGCGGCACGCCGTCCGCGAGCAGCGCGAACTCAAGGTTGTCGTACGGGGCGTTGCGCATCGTGCGCGGGCCGGGAAAGCGCTCGACATCCCAGAAGTCCGCCCAGGATTTCGGCCGCTTGCCCTCGGGGAAAACGTCGGTGCGATATCCCATCACCGTCGAATAGACGGATTTCGGGAAGACGTACTGACGATTCTGCAGATGCTTCGGAAACTTCGACAAATCGATGATCGACAGGTCGAGCTTCTCGAGGAGGCCGGACTCCTCCGCGCGCTGGGCATCCTCGCCGCCGATCTCCGTGACCGTCCATTCGACGTTGCCGGACTGAACCATCGCACGCAGCTTGCCGAGATCGACGGGGCTGGTGTTCACCACCCGGATGCCGTATCGCTTCTCGAACTCGCTGTAGAAGACCTTCCGCATCGTCGCCTGCATATCGCCGCCGGAATCGTTGATCACGATCTTGTCCGGCTTCGGCGGCTCGTTCTGCGCGAAGACGAGGGAACTGCCGAGCAGGGCGGTCACCGCAAATGCTGCTTTCAGAATACCTGGACGCATTCCTTTCCTCCCGTTTTTGTGCGATCGCTCCCGGCGCGGTGCCGTAACCTTTCAGTCGAGTCCGAGGAACCGCGCCGCATTGTCGTGAAACCATTTCCGCTTCACCTCGGGCTTGAGCCCGAGCGCCTCGACCTCCGACACGGCCCGTTCGACCGGCTGCATCGGAAATGCCGAGCCGAAGATGACCCTGTCCTGCAGGATCGAGTTGCCGTACTGCAGCAGCGGCTCGTAGCCCGAGTTTGCGACGCCGAGGTACTTCGGGCGCACCGCCACGAGCCCGATGAAGACGTTCACATGACGCCACGCGACCCCGATGAGCTCGTGCACCCACGGCCACCCGGGCGGAGAGGCGCAGACCCGGAGTTCCGGAAAGTGCACCATGACCTCGTCGAGAAATCGGGGGTGCCCGTACTCCATCAGCACGGACGTGGAAAAATTGATCGAGCAGTGAAGGTTGACCGGAATGCCGAGCTCGATGCATTTCGCGTAAAGCGGATACATCTTGGCGTCGTTGATCCGCAGCTTGTGCTCGAAGCATTGGAGATTGAGACCGCGAAGCCCCAGCTCCTTCACGGCGTGCTCGAGCTCGCGGATTGCGACCATCCCCTTGTTCGGATCGACGCCGGCGAAGCCGATGAAACGGGGGCCGTGTGCGCGGCAGAACGCTGCGACGTCCTCGTTGGAGACGCGGAAGCCGAACGTCGTCTCGACATCGCGCGCTTTGACGACGACGTGCCGCACGCCGAGGCGCTCGTATGTACCGAGATACTTGGCGAGTGCGTCGGGCCCGATGTCCGATCGCGCGGCGGCCTGCTCGCTCGCCTCGTAGACGCGCCGATAATTGCTGAGGTGCGGACCCGTCTTCCTGAACTCGGGAACCGGAGGGACGCTTCCGTAGTCTATCAGCATCGACGTTCCTCTACTCCGTGATCCATCTGCCCTCGAGCCGATCCCAGCTGCCCCGGCGGAGGTCGGAAGACTCGGCCTTGAGAACGTGCTTGGCGATCTTTTCGGACGGCGTCTTCGGCAGCGATGCGCGGTATTCGAGGTAGCGCGGCACCTTGAAGGTCGCCAAACCCGCGCTGCAATGCGCGATGACGCGCTCCGGCGGCACGTCCCGCGGCGTCAAGCCCGGCTGTAGGACGATGTACGCCTTCACCTCCTCGCCGCGCGTATCGTCGGGAACCGGCACAGCCGCCGCCTCGGCGATCTCGGGGAGCTGGCAGAGCACCGCCTCGACCTCGCGCGCCGCGATGTTCTCGCCGGCGCGACGGATCATGTCCTTGACCCGTCCGACGATGTAGTAGTAGCCGCGCTCGTCCTGCCTGAAGAGGTCGCCGGTCCGGAACCAGTCGCCGTGGAAGGCGGCCGCGGTCGCTTCGGGCTTCCGATAGTAGCCGAGAAGGATTCCGGGCCCGCGCACGAGCAGTTCGCCGACCTCGCCGGGCGGCAGCGTGTTGCCGTGCATATCGGCGATGCGGCATTCACGGAAAGGCGCGGGAATTCCGCAGGACCCCGAGCCGACCATGTCGGTCGCCTCGATCGGCATGAACAATCCCGAGCCGATCTCGGTCATGCCGAAGGCCTCGCGTGCGACGAAGTCGAACCGGCGCTCGATGTCGGCGTGGAACTCCTTTCGCACGCCGTACATGTTGACCCGAATGATCTCGTTGTCGGCGTCGTGTGGGGTCGCGGGCTGCTTGTAGACGAGCTCGGGGAAGAGCGTGAAGTTGATGCGGTACCGCCGCACCCAATCCATGAAGCGCGAGGCGCTCTGCCGCGCGGCGACGTAGAGGGTGGCGCGCTGATAGAAGGCCATCAGCATCAGCCATTGCGGATCCATGTAGAAGAAAGGCGTCGCCGCAAGGATCCGCTTGTAGACACGGCCGTCCCGACGCGCATTGACCTTGCCGATCGTCAGCCAATAGCGCTGCGTGAGCATGCACCCTTTCGGAAAGCCAGTCGTTCCGGACGTGTATTGAATGTTGAGCAGGTCGTCTCGGGCCGGCGCATCCCCTGAGAACTCCGCGGCCTGCCCCTCGAGAAGAGAAGACCAGGACCGCTCGCCGGCACGCGGGCTTCCGCGCACGACGACCCGCCCCGCCCCCAGTCGCGGCAGTCGGGCGGCCACCTCGTCGAACGCCGGGAGAAACGTCTCGTCGATGACGAGGAAATCCGCCTCTCCGTCGTCGAGCACATAGTGCAATTCACGGCCGGTGTAGCGCGCGTTGACGGGGATCATGACGGCGCCGATCCGCGCGATCGCAAGCCACGTGATGGGAAACGCGGCGACGTTCGGCAGCATCACGCCGAGGTGCGTTCCCTTCCGCACCCCGATCGAGCGCAATCCGTTGGCCAGTCGGTTGACCTTCTCCCGAAGCGCCGCATAGGCGATCGTCTCGTCGCTGTCGAAGAAAACCAACGCCGGCTCGTCCGGCACGGCCGCGGCAGCCTCGTCGAGGAGCGCGCCGAGGTTCTCCGGCAGCGGCTCGCTCTCGATCTGACGCCGCCGTTCTTCGACAGGCGGCACCTTCTCGGCAAGAACCTTCTCGCGCAGCACGGCTCCCCCTCAGTCGCGCCGCAACGAAGCCGGCGTGATCCGCTGCAGCTCCTTCGGCGTTACCGTGACGCCGATCGCGCGCGCCACGAGAAGCGGAGGGTCGAGGATCTCGCCGTGGGACGGCTCCGTTCCGACGCCGTAAGTTCTGGCGACGACGTGAGCTTCGTATTGCCTGCGGCGCGACGTGCGGCCGACGGCAAGAAGGCGCGCCGTCGCCCGGACGTAGTCGCCCTGATACACGGGTGCGAGAAACTCGAGGCTCTCGAAGGCGCGCATGAAGCCGCCGTCGCCGTCCAGCATGTAGGAGAGCTTGCCGCCCGCCATCCCGAAGAGCTCGGTGATGATGCCGAGCGAAACCACTTCGTTCGCATAGTGGCTGTCGACGCGGGTCTCGATCGTCGCAACGTATTTCGAGAGATCCACCTCGCCCGCATCGCTCATCGTTCGTCCTCCTGCCGGCAGAGTAGCAGTGTAGGAACAAAATTTCCAACAACGATTCGACTGGAAGTTTTGCTCCAGAAGACCCTTTGCGGCGATGCCGTAGCGGGCGAGACCGGCCCGCCGGCAGAGCGGAGCCGCAATCTCGACGCGGCGCGGGCTGCCGCCGCAGAGCGTTCGATTCGCGCTTCTGGAGAAATGCGAGCCGATCTACTCTCTTCCTCAGCACTTTTCGGGGGGAGCGATCTGCAGGAAATCGGGCGAGGATTTCGCGTCGGCGAAACGCTGATTCCATGGGGGACGACGCTCGCGGACGCTGCCCGGATGCTCGGGCAGAGCCCGGGCAAAGGCGGCTCTGCGCTCGCCGTGCCGTGTGCTCACGCCTACGGCCTCCCGACGCTTTTCGCATGCCCGAGCGGTCCGCGCCCGGATCGGCCGGTTCTGAGCGTCCGTTACGATCTCGCCGACATCGGGCGGAACGAGGCGGAATGGGCTGCGGCCGCCATCGGCGCATTCGGCCCGCCGCAGAGATCCGAGCGACGCCCATTGCCCGAAGCCGCGCGCCCTGAGGACCGCGTGGTGTTCAATGCAGACTGGTCAGCCGGGGACTTCGGCATCGCCTTGTCCGTCTACGGCGCGCCGAGAAGGATCGGCGACGTGCGCTCGAGCGGAGCCCTCTGGATCTCATGGTCGGACGATGCCGCCGCCGCACCCTATCTCGACGAATGGCGCCGCCGCTCCGAACGACTGGCCGAGGCCGCATCCGGAATAACGGAGCTGCGGACATACGCGCTCGCCTGGCCCGGGGACCCGATCTACGGTTCGGGGGAGGACGGGTCCGAAGACGCCGATGCGAGGCTGCGTCGTCACCGGCGGCTCTGCCTTCACGCGCCGGAACTGCTGGCGACGCCCGACCTCGTGTCGCGACGGCTCGACCCCTCCTCGTTCGCGATCTGGATCAACGCGACGGCCGGGCTCTGGTGCGCGTCGACTTTGTGGGAGTCCTGCGCGCATGCGCTCGGAACGAAGGTCGTGGCCGAGTGGGTCGAGCTGCTTCCCGCCAAGGGCGCAGGCTATTCCCTGCTTCAGCTCGGCCGCTGGCGAGTCATGAGCCGTCAGGGCTCGGCCGAGATCGCGGCCGCGGTGGAGATGCTTCGGCGGCTTCCCCGAGTCCGAATCGATCGGCACGAGGGCTATGATTGCTGAGAGGGGCGAGCATGCTCGGTAAGGTCAAGAACCTCATTCCCGCGCTCGTCGCCGCGGGCACTCTCCCCACCGGCGCGGCGCATGCCGATCGAATCGACGTTGCGGTTCAGCTCGTGCGTCACGACGGCACGCCGATCGCCGAAAGGCCGGTCCGGCTGGTCGTCGGCAGCGAGCCGGAATCGCGGTCGCGCCGGGCCGGCGAATCGCTCACGACCGATGCAGAAGGCAGGGTTCGCAGAATTGTCGACGCTCCCGTCCGGAGCCGGCGCATCACGCTCGACAACGCCTTCATTCCGCACAAGGTGAAGAGCATCGCGGTCGGCATCGAACTCGACCTCGCAGGGCGGCCCGTCCTCTACTGGGCCGAGCTCGATTCGCATCGCGAAGGGACGCTCGGCCGCCTAGTCGCCTACGTTCCCGGCCGCGAGGGGAACTTCGACGCCATGCTCCAATTCCATCCGCGAGAGTTCGTGTGGAGCTTCCCGGGAGAGCCTGACGGCCCCCGCCTCATCAGCATCGGTGCCGAGCTGCGCTCTCACGCGATGGAAGGCGGAGACGGCTCCTGGAGGGTCGATCTCGTCATCGAGAAGCACGAATTCCAGATGCGCTGACAAGCAATCCCCTGCGAGGAGTCGTCATGCTGCGCGTCGTCGCGAGATCTCTTCTATGCGGGCTCATCGGGCTCGTCGTCTTCCCCACCCTCGCTTTTGCTCTCGTCCTGACGCTCGGCTATCTCTTCGATCCTCACTGCGGCACACCCGGCGATTCCGGAGGATGCGAGATGGGCGCGGCGTCGATCGGCTTCGCCGCGATCATCCCAGGGTTCCTTGCCGGGATCGTAATCGATCTCGTCCGCCGGCGCCGGCAAAGCCGTTCCGCCCATCGTTCTTAAGCCATCCCCCGAAGACGCCACGTCCGCGCGAGCCCTGGGAGCCCCTCTCGCAGACGCGCTATTCGACGATCCCGCCGGCGCGTGCGGCGGTCAGCCGCCGAGCGGCGGCACGCCGAGTTGGTGGTGGATCGACGCTCTCGTTTGCGCGTCGAGCCCGATCCTGTCCGCAAGGTAGCGCAGGTAGGATTGCTCGGCAGGCGTGTCGGCGGTCACAGCGACGAGCGAGGCGCCGTAGACCTGCTGCGCGAACTCCGGCGTTCGCACGGATTTCGCGATCTCTTCGACGCCAACGGGATTGCTCAGCTCGCGGCGGAGGAACTCGCGCTCCTCCGCGCTTGCACCGGTCTCCTCTAGCCGGCCCATGATGCGCTGTTCCTCATCGGGATCGATGCGGCCGTCCGCGTTCGCCGCCGCAACCATCGCCCGGACGATCACGATCGCTTGCTCATCGCCGATCGCGCCGGCAGCCTCCTCCGCTTCCTCCGGCACGTCCGCTCTCTGCGGTTCGCCCTGTTGCTCCTGGTAGTTCTTCAGCGCGTGGAGCGCGAGCCCTCCGAGCGCAGCGAGCCCTGCGCCTCTGCCGAGCCGGCCGCCTACGCCGAGAAGCCCCGCCAGCCCGCCCAGGGTCGCGAGGCCCGAGCCGGCGCCGCCGCCCGACAGTCTGCCGACCGACTCCAGAATGTTGCCGAAGCCGCTGCCGCTCTCCTCGCCCGCGCCGCGATCGGCGCCGGGGGATCCGGACCGCCGGTTCATGCCGCCCATCCCGGTCCCGAGAAGCGTGCCGAGGAGATGCCTGGCGTCGAACATTGCTCCCTCCTGTCGCATGCAGACCGAGGGACAACAGCGCGAAGGTCGTGAAGTCCCGACGCTCGCGCGGAACGCGCGGCGAAGGGAAGGATCTATGCCGAAGCGCTCATCATCGGCGTGTGGAAGCCAGCCCCGCCTCGCGCGGCGGGGGTTTTCCGAAACGAAACGGGCCCGTCAGGCGGGCCCGTTCGAGCGAAGCGCAACGTGCCGGCGCTTAGGACTTCTGCTCCTTGAGGAAGTCGATGAGCGCCTTGCGCTCCTCCTCCTTCTTGATGCCGGCAAAGACCATCTTCGTGCCGGGCATGAACTTCTTCGGGTTTTCGAGGTACTCGTTGAGCTTATCCTCGTCCCAGACCACGCCCGAGTTCTTGTTCGCGTCCGAATAGGCGAAGCCGGGAACGCTGCCGGCCTTGCGTCCGACAATACCCGCGAGGCTCGGGCCCACCCTGTTCTTGCCCGCTTCGACCGTGTGGCAGGCAGTGCAATATTTCTTGAACACTTTTTCGCCAGCGTCATTTGCGTAGGCCGATCCGGCGACAGAGAAAATGGCGACGAGGCTCGCCGCAGCGATTGTCGACAGGCGCATGACGGTTCCTTTCGGACCTCCCTAAACTGGAAGTATTTTGAAGAGCGGGCGTCCCGGGGGTTGTTTGCCCCGCCCCGGCCGGAGACGCAAGCACCGATTGCTCGGATCGAGCCCCGGTATGCGCGCTTTGCGCTGGATCAAAGAGTCGCGCGGCGGCATGTCGCAGGCTGTCCGCAAATGTCCATCGCCGCAGAAAACGAACCCCCGCCCAGGGCCGAGCTCGCCTGGATCGGGCTTCTCCTCGGCTGGGCGGGAGTGATGCTCTTGATCTTGCTGGCCTGGCGCGCCGGAGCCGACCGGCCGCTTCTCAACGAGGCCTATCGGGTCGACCCCGCCGCCTACGCCAGCAAAGTCGCGGCGATGACGGAGCGCTATCAGGCGGGAATCGATTTCGCGACCGGCGTGCCGGTCGCGCGCGTGCCGGCCGGGGCGGACGTCTACCTCCTCGCGCGCGAGGGCCGCTGGTACCCGTTCGTCGAGCTCGACGCCGGCAGCTCCTATCGCCTTCATCTCTCGGCCGCCGACGCGCCGAGTCGTTTCGCGGTCGCCGGATCCGGCCTCTCGGTCGAGGTTCATCCCGGATTCGAACTCGTGCTCGCACTGCGATTGCCTCTTTCCGCGGAGGCCGGTGGAGGCGCGGTGCGCGCCATCGTGCAAGAGCCATCTTTCATCGCGGGCGCTCCTTGAGCTAGCGACGCCGCGCCGTGAGCGCATTGACGCGACCTTCGCAGATCGTCGTGACGCGCGCGTACTCCGCCGGGGTGTCGATCTCCGCGCGGTGGCGGCGAAGCCGCATCGCTTCGAACCCATCGTAGATCTGCCGCACCTCGGCGCGAAGCCGGCGCGACAGCTCGGCCTTCGCGGCTTCGGCATCGAGGGCGAGGGCGGGAGCGAGATTGCGCCCGAGCTCGCCCACGCGCTGCTCCAGCACCGGGCGGAAGTCCGCGATCATCGCATCGTCCAGCGCGACGTGCCGCTGCTCGTGGGTCTCCACCTCTCGCTCGAGGCAGGCGTCGCCGCGAGCCTCGCTGGCGACGCGCAGCTCGCGACGGACGAAGCGTAAAACGACATCTATCCGTTGCGGCACCGCGCACACGCTGCCGTCGGGCAGCACCGACTCTGAAGTCGTGAGACGTGCGTCGAGACGAGTCTTCGTGAGGCTCTGACCGACGTAGCGTCGCAGCGCCGGCCGCACGAGCCCGCCCGGCTCGAGGAGGCGCACCGCCTCCTCGCGCATCTCCGCCATGCCGAGATCGCGCCGCAGCACCTCTCCCGGCTCGATCCGCGCGGTGACGACCGGGACGGCGGTAGGGCAGGAAGGCGCCTCGGGCAGCGCAACGGTACAAGCGCCGAGAAAGCTCGCCCCGAGAAGCGAGAGCAGCGGGCGCGTCACCGCGCAGGAACGGGCACCCGCGGCGGCCGTTCCCTTCTCGCGCTTTACGCGAAAAGCCTCGTCCTATCCGCTCGTCAATCGCCCTCGACTTGCGTCACTTCCTTTCTGAGCGGGTGGCCGGCATAGACGCCGAAAATGTGCAGCTCCTTCGAGAAGAAGCGGAGTTCCTCGAGCGCGAGCTTCAGGGGGCGCTCGTCGGGGTGCCCCTCCACGTCGGCCCAAAACTGGGTGGCGGCGAAGAAGCCGTCGACCATGTAGCTCTCGAGCTTCGTCATGTTGACGCCATTCGTGGCGAAGCCGCCGAGCGCCTTGTAGAGCGCGGCCGGGACGTTGCGCACGCGGAACACGAAGCTCGTCACGACGAGCCCGCCGGGCGAAACCCGCTTTTCCTCGCGCGAGAGGATGAGAAAGCGCGTGGTGTTGTGCGCGGCGTCCTCGATGTTCCGCCGCAGCGACTGGAGGCCGTAGATCTCGCCCGCGAGCTCGGAAGCGATCGCCGCCTGGGACGGATCGTTCAGCCTGGCGACCTCTGCCGCCGCGCCCGCTGTATCGGCCGCGACCACGGCCTGGAGCCCGAGCTCACGGATGATGTTGCGGCATTGGGAGAGGGCGTGCACATGGCTCCTCACCACCTTCACCGTGTCGAGACTGGCGCCCTTCGGCGCGAGAAGGTGATGGTGCACGCGCTCGTAGTGCTCGCCGACGATGTGCAGCCCCGAATTGGGCAGGAGATGGTGCACGTCCGCGACGCGACCGGCGACCGAGTTCTCGACCGGAATCATCGCGCAGCGCGCTCGGCCATCGCGCACCGCCGCAAACGCGTCCTCGAAGGCAGCGCAAGGCAACGTACGCAGCTCCGGAAAAACGCGGCGGCAGGCGAGATCGGAATAGGCGCCCGGGGCGCCCTGGAAGGCGATCGTGTTTTCAGGCATGGCTCGCTTCGAGGAGAGCGCGGGCGCGCGCGAGATCGGCGGGCGTGTCGACGCCGAGGGGAACCGTTTCGACGAGAACGGCATCGATCCGCATCCCGGCCTCGAGCGCGCGCAGCTGCTCGAGGCGCTCGCGCTGCTCGAGGCGCCCCGGCGGCAGGGCGACGAACCGGTCGAGCGCGTCGCGGCGATACGCGTAAAGTCCGATGTGGTGATAGTGCGGGCCCGCGCCGGAGGGCACCGTGGCGCGGCTGAAGTAGAGCGCCCGCGCCCGCGTCCCCGGGCGGTCCTCCGGGAACGCGGCGACCAGCTTCACGACGTTGGGGTCGGCGCGTTCCGCCTCTTCCCGGATCGCCGCGGCGAGCGTCGTGATATCGACCGCCGGTTCGTCGAAGGGGGCCAGGGCCGCGCGGACGAGCGCCGGATCGAGCGTCGGGAGGTCGCCCTGGACATTGACGACGATGTCGTGGCGGCGCTCGGGGTCCACTGCCTCGACCGCCTCGCGAATCCGGTCCGAGCCCGACGGGTGCTCGGGGCGCGTCAGCACCGCACGGCCGCCGGCGCGGGCCACCGCCTCCGCGATCTCGGGCTCGGCGCAGGCGACGACCACCGGGCCGACCCCGGCCTCGACTGCGCGGCGCCAGACCTGCACGATCATCGGCGCCCCCGCGATGTCGGCGAGCGGTTTTCCAGGCAGGCGCGTCGAGGCGAGGCGCGCCGGGATGGCGACGATGGGGTTCATCGAGGACGAGGGTGCCGTACGGCCCGGGCTTTGATCACATTCCGTTTGTCTTGTCAGGAAAAATCGGCTTTATCTGCGCTCCGCGCAAGGAAAGAGGATTTGGATGGCGGGTTCGCTCGAGTTCAACAAGATCGCCGCTGCCGTGCTCACCGCCGGCGTGCTCGCGAGTTTGTCGGGATTCATCGCGCGCGAGTTGGTGCACCCGAAGCACCTCGAGCAGAACGTCTACCCGGTACCGGGCGTGGAAGCGACGGCCCCCGCCGAGGAGAAGGGTCCGGCCGGGCCCGAGCCCATCGCGCCGCTCATGGCCTCCGCGAGCGCCGACGCCGGCAAGAAGCTCGTGAGCAAGTGCTCCGCCTGCCACACCTTCGAGCAGGGCGGCGCCAACAAGGTCGGGCCGAACCTCTTCGGGGTTTTCGACGAGTCGATCGCCTCCGCCGAACGCAACTACCCCTTCTCGGATGCGCTCAAGGCCAAGTCGGGCGAGAAGTGGACGGTCGAAAACCTCAACGTGTGGCTCTACAAGCCGCAGGACTTTGCCAAAGGGACGAAGATGACCTTCGCCGGCCTGCCGAAGGCGCAGGACCGCGCGGACCTGGTCAAGTATCTCGAAACCCTGAAATAGGCAGGCGGCGATGACGGCGACCGTCGCCGACGCGCTCGTCGCCTTCGCCCATCGCCTCGCCGACGCCGCCGGAGCGGCGATCCGGCCCTACTTCCGCACGCCGGTAGCGGTCGACGCCAAGCCCGACTCGACCCCCGTGACCGCCGCCGACCGGGCCGCCGAGGAAACGATCCGGCGGCTCGTCGAGAAGGAGCACCCAGCGCACGGGATCATCGGGGAGGAGTTCGGGCGCATTCGCGATGACGCGCCGTTCGTCTGGTCGATCGATCCCATCGATGGCACCAAGGCGTTCATCAGCGGCATTCCGACCTTCGGCACGCTCATCGCCCTGATTCGGGACGGAACGCCGGTCCTGGGCATCATAGACCAGCCGATCAGCGGCGAGCGCTGGGTCGGCATCGCCGGACGCCCGACGACGCTGAACGGCAGGGAGATCCGCACCCGCGAATGCCGGCTGCTCGCCGAGGCGAGCCTCTTCGCGACGGCCCCCTCGATGTTCGCAGGCAGCGACGAGGCCGCATGGGCGCGGCTCGCCGGCGCGGTACGGATGGTCCGCTACGGTGCCGATTGCTATGCCTATGGTCTCCTCGCGGCGGGCTTCATCGACCTCGTCGTCGAGGCCGATCTCAAAGTGTGGGACTGGGCGCCGATGGCGCCCATCATAGAAGGCGCCGGCGGGCTCGTGACCGGGTGGGACGGCCGCCCGATGCGGCTCGACGGCGACGGGCGCGTCATCGCCGCCGGCGACAGGCGCGTCCACCGCGCCGCCGTCGAGCGGCTCGCGCAAGGGTGAGCCCGGTTCACCCGTTCACGATCGAGCCGCCGTTCGGGTGCAGAACCTGGCCGGTGAGGTAGGAGGCGTCCTCGCTCGCGAGGAAAAGGAAAGAGGAGGCGACCTCGTCCGGCTGACCGGCGCGGCCGAGCGGCACGTCGGTGCCGAACTCGGCGACCTTGTCGGCCGGAAACGTCGAGGGGATGAGCGGGGTCCATATCGGCCCGGGCGCGACGGCGTTCACGCGGATCTTCCGAGCCGCGAGGGCCAGCGCGAGCGAGCGCGTGAAGCTCACGATGGCGCCCTTCGTCGCCGAGTAGTCGAGCAGCACGGGATTGCCCTTGTAGGCCGTCACCGAGGTCGTGTTGACGATCGCGGCCCTCTCGCCGAGGTGCGGAAGCGCCGCCTTCGTCAGGTGGAACATCGAGAAGATGTTGGTGCGGAAGGTGCGCTCGAGCTGCGCGGCCGAAATCTTCTCGATCGAGTCCTGCGGGTGCTGCTCGCCGGCGTTGTTGACGAGGATGTCGAGGCGGCCGAAAGCGTCGACCGTCCGCTCGACGAGCTCGCGGCAATGCGCCTCCTCTCCGACGTCGCCGGCGACGAGGAGACACGCGCCGCCAGCTTCCTCCTCGACGAGCCGCTTCGTTTCCTCGGCATCCTGATGCTCGTCGAGATAGGCGACGACGATCTTCGCGCCTTCGCGCGCGAAGGCGATAGCGACGGCGCGCCCGATGCCGCTGTCGCCGCCGGTCACGATCGCGACCTTGCCCTCGAGCTTGCCGGTGCCTTCGCGGCGCGGCGCGGCTGCCCGCGGCCGGGGCGTCATGTCGCGCTCCAGTCCAGGCTCGCGCTCCTGATGCTGGGGTGGCTGCCCGCGCTTCTTTTCGGCCATTGGCGTCCTCGGGTGGGTGGAAGGGGGTACCCACCCGAAACGGAGCCGCGCAGCGCGCGGTTCCGCCTACTCGACCTCGACCTGCGGCGTGAAGATGTACCCGGTCCCGCGGACCGTCTTGATGATGCTCGGCCGCTCCGGATCTTCCTCGAGCTTGCGTCGGAGGCGCCCGACCTGGACGTCGATGGTGCGGTCGAAGGGCCCGGCCTCCCGATTCCGCGCGAGGTCGAGGAGACGGTCACGGCTCAGGACTTGGTTGGCGTTGTTGACGAAGGCCGCGAGGAGGTCGAACTCGCCGGTCGTGAGACGCACCTCCTCGCCCTTCGGCGAGACCAGCTCACGCGTCGCCAGGTCGAGGTTCCAGCCTGCGAACTTCGCCTTGGTCCGCTGCTTCGGCTTGTCGGCGCCGGTGCGGGCCGAGACGCGCCGGAGGACGCTCTTCACCCGCGCCAGCAGCTCGCGCAGGTGAAACGGCTTCGGCAGGTAATCGTCGGCGCCCATCTCCAGGCCGATGATGCGGTCGACCGTCTCGCCGCGGCCGGTGAGGATGATGATGCCGACATCCGACGTCTCGCGCAGCGAACGGGCGAGGGTGAGACCGTCCTCGCCTGGCAGCATCAGGTCGAGGATGACGAGGTCGATCTCGGCCTGCCCCATGACGCGGCGCATGCCCGAGCCGTCATGCGCCACGCTGACCTTGTACCCCTCGCCGGAGAGGTACTCCTGGACGACCTCGCAGATCTCCTTCTGATCGTCGACGACGAGGATGTGCCCGGTGTCCATGGCACGAATGTGTCGTAACAACCTCGCCGATGCAATATCGCGCTGGTAGTACGCATAAATCGCTACCGAAAGCGTGACGTTTGTATCCCCCCGATTACAGACAGTTACAATTGCTTACTAAAAACCCTCCACCGAGTCATAAGCGGATTACATCGCGCGGCTACAGTCCGTCTGTCAGCGCGTCGCCGTTGAGCGATCGACACAGGACTGACGGACAACGCAAGAGGAGCGAGCTGCGCTATGACCGACAGCGTTTATCGGCAAATTGAAGAAGAAATTCCGCGTTTGCGGCGCTACGCGCGAGCGCTCACCCGGGATTTCAACACCGCCGACGACCTCGTACAGGACTGCCTCGCCCGCGCGCTCGGCAAGGTCCATCTCTGGCAGCGGGGCTCGGATCTGCGCGCCTGGCTGTTCACGATTCTCCATAACCAATTCGTTAATCAGGTCCGCCGCTCCGCCCGGGAGGGTACCGCGATCGCGGCCCAGGAGAACTCGCGCAATCTCTCTTCGGGGCCGAGCCAGAGCACGCGGCTGGAGCTGCGCGACCTCCAGCGCGCTATGGCCAAGCTGCCGGAGGAGCAGCGGGCGGTCATTCTCCTCGTCGGCCTCGAGGGGATGCGCTACGAGGAGGTGGCGACGGTTCTCAACGTCCCTGTGGGTACGGTACGTTCCCGCCTCAGCCGCGGCCGGGACATGCTGCGTCAGCTCATGGGCATGAACCCCGACGAGGAGGTTTTGCCGCCCTCGAAGGGTGCCGCCCCGAGGCTTCGCCTCGCCTATGCCGAGGCCGCGGCGGGCTGAAATCGCCCCAGGCTGCCGGAACGGCGGCATCGCCCCGCTGTTGTGCAGCGAGAGCACCGCCTTGGGGCGGTGCTTCGGACAGCAGGTTGCCGGGCGCCTGCCTCCGCGATTCGACCTCCCCCCAGCCCGGCATGGCAAAGTCTCCCTGTACGCGGGTTTGCCACCCGCAAACTCGCCGGGCCGGACCCCCTCCAGGCCCGGCGATTTTTCGAGCCGGCCTGCCCGCCGCAAGCGTTTGTGGGGGAGAGCCGCAAGAGGAGGAGAGATGTTGGGACGCCACGTCTACCGCATCACGCCGGACGAGGAAGGGCTTTGGGTCGTGAGCAAGGACGGCGTCACAGCGCCGCTGGGGCGCAAGGACACCCGCGACGAGGCGCTGCGGCTCGCCTGCGATCTCGCCGAACGCGACCAGCCGAGCAGGGTCGTGGTCGAGCCCGGGGACGGCACGATCTCCGAGGAACGAACCTACGGGGCAGACACGGCGGACGTTCGCTGAGGGGAACGAACGCTGCGGCGCTTCGTTGTTGACCCGCGTCCATTTCGCGGTGGTGTGCCTGGAGGGAACGTCGCGGCGGCGAGGGCGTTTGCCGTGCGGTCCCTGTGGCAGGAGGCGGCTCGCCTCCCCTGCCGCCCCCAATTCCGTGCGGCGGAACGCGGCGCCGCAGCGTCGGACCGATCCTAGGCAAGCGGTCCGTTGGCGCAGCCGAGAGCATCTCGGGCCACAGGTGCCTTGCTCGATCCTGCTGGCGGATGGTCGCAGAAGGCCGTCGATCCTATTATCACTGCGGAACCGGACCGGCCTTGTTTGGGTGACGACCGCTCGCCCAAGGTGGTGATGCAAGAGGCGCCGCGCATCTACAACCTCTTCCCGCTCCTTGCCGGCGACATAGCCGGGTGGACGCGCGAGCTGCCCCGCATTGCCGAAATGGGGTTCAACTGGGTCTGGGTTAACCCGTTCCACTATCCCGGGTTCTCCGGAAGCCTCTACGCGGTCAAAGACTATTTCCGGCTCAATCCCCTGTTCCGCGACAGTGCCGGCAAGAGCGACGACGAGCTCCTCGCCGACTTCGTCGCGGCGGCCGGCCGGCACGGGCTCCGGGTGATGATGGACCTCGTGGTCAATCACACCGCGCGCGACAGCGAGCTCGTCGCCCGGCATCCCGGCTGGTTCGTGCGCGGGGACGGGGGCGATCTCGTGTCCCCCGCGGCAATGGACCCCGCGGATGCGAGCAACGTCACCGTCTGGGGCGATCTCGCCGAGCTCGACTGGCAACGGCCGGACGTGCAGGAGGAGGCCTCCCGCTTCTTCGTGGACGTGACGCGGCACTATCTCGAACTAGGGTTCCGTGGCTTTCGCTGCGATGCCGCGTACAAGGTACCGGCCGGGGCGTGGCAGCGCCTCATCGGCGAGGCCAAGCGCGTCGCGCCAGAGTCGATCTTCGCCGCCGAGACCCTCGGCGCCCCGTTGGAGGCGGTCCGTGGCCTCGCGCCCGCGGGGTTCGACTACTTCTTCAACAGCGTCAAGTGGTGGGACTGGAAGAGCCGCTGGCTGCTGGAACAGTACGAGGCGTTTCGTCACCTCGCCCCGTCAATCGGCTTTCCGGAGAGTCACGACACCGAGCGGCTCGAAGGCGACGAGGCGGAGCATCGGCGCGCCTACGCGTTCGCCGCCGCCTTTTCGTCCGGCGTCATGATGCCGATGGGATTCGAGTACGGGGCGCGCAAGCGTCTCGACGTCGTGACGACGCGCCCTTCCGACCGGGAGGAGCCGCGCTTCGACCTCACGCCCTGGATCACCGGGATCAATCGGATGAAGGCGGCGCTGCCCGCGCTCAACGAGGAAGGGCCCCAGCAGCGCCTGACGCCTGGCCACGACCCCGTCGTGGCGCTCGCACGGCGCACCGAGGACGGCAGCGATTGGGCCTTCGTTCTCGTCAACGCCGACAAGACGCAGAGCCGAGAGATCGAGGTCGATGCGCTCCTCGCCGCCGCCGGCGGCGTCAATCTTGCCCTCGAGGAGGTGACGCCCGGCGAGCTGGAGGGCGGGGTCGGTCACCGCGTGTTCCTCGAGCCCCTGCAGGTCCGGGTCCTTCACGGCCGCCCGGCGCGCCCGGCGCCCCGGCCGGCGCAGGTGACGAGCCGGCGCCAGCACCCGGAATGGAGCCCGACCGCGCGCATCATCATCGAGGCGGTCTATCCGGAGCTCGACGGCGGAAGATTTCCCGTGAAGCGAGTCCGCGGCGACACGATCGAGGTCTGGGCCGACATTTTTCGTGACGGGCACGACAAGCTCGCGGCGGTCGTGAAATATCGGCCGGTGAAGGAGCCGCAATGGCGCGAGGCGCCGATGCGCTTCTTCGACAACGACCGCTGGACCGGCCGGTTTACGGTCGACCGGCTCGGGCTGTGGGTGTTCACGATCGAGGCCTGGACTGACCATTGGGCGAGCTGGCGCGACGAGGTCGGCAAGAAGCGGACGGCAGGCCAGAGCCTCGCGCTCGAGCTCCTCGAAGGCCGCGCGCTCGTCGAGGAGGCGGCGAACCGCGCCACGGGCGAAGAGAAGCGGCGCCTCGCCCGCATCCTCGCCGAGTTCGATGCCTCGGACGAAACGGCGCGCGCCGACCTTTTCCTCTCCGAGTTGGTCCGCCAGCTCATGGAACGCTGCCCCGACCGCTCCGATGCGGTGACCTACCGGCGCGAGCTCGAAATCTACGTCGATCGGGAGGCCGCCCGGTTCGCCGCCTGGTACGAGATGTTCCCGCGGAGCCAGGGGACCGTCCCGGGGCGCAGCGCGACCTTCGACGACTGCATTCGCCGGCTGCCCGAAATCAGGGATCTCGGCTTCGATGTCGTCTACTTCGTGCCGATCCATCCGATCGGACGGGTGCATCGGAAGGGACGCGACAACAGCCTCGTCGCGGGCCCCGGCGATCCGGGGTCGCCCTACGCGATCGGCGCCGCCGAAGGCGGACACACGGCCATCCATCCCGAGCTCGGCACGCTCGACGACTTCCGGCGCGTCGTTGACGCGGCACGCGCGCTCGGCATGGAAATCGCGCTCGATTTCGCCATCCAGTGCGCGCCCGACCATCCATGGCTCGAGCAGCACCCGTCATGGTTCCGCTATCGGCCGGACGGGACGATCAGATACGCGGAGAACCCCCCGAAGAAGTACCAGGACATCGTCAACGTCGATTTCTACTGCCGCGACCGCGACGCGCTCTGGGCCGAGCTCCGCGACGTCGTACTCTTCTGGTGCGACCAGGGCGTCAAGACGTTCCGCGTCGACAACCCGCACACGAAGCCGGTGCCATTCTGGGAGTGGCTCATCCGCGAGGTCCAGGACCGCCACCCGGACACGATCTTCCTTTCCGAAGCCTTCACGCGGCCGAAAATGCTCCGTCATCTCGCGAAGGCCGGCTTCACCCAGAGCTACACCTATTTCACCTGGCGCAACGGCAAGCAGGAGCTCACCGAGTACCTCGTGGAGCTCACTCAGAGCTTCTGCCGCGAGTATCTTCGGCCGAACTTCTTCACCAACACGCCCGATATCCTGCCGGAGATCCTGCAGAAGGGTGGCCGGCCGGCTTTCCGGTCGCGTTTCGTGCTCGCGGCGACGCTGTCGAGCGTCTACGGCATCTACAACGGCTACGAGCTGTGCGAGAACGCGGCCATCCCCGGCAAGGAGGAGTACCTCCACTCCGAGAAGTACGAATACAAGGTCTGGGATTGGGACCGACCGGGCAACATCAAGGAGGACATTCGCAAGCTCAACCGGTTCCGGCGGCAGAACCCGGCCCTGCAGCAGCTCTGGAACCTGCGATTCTGCCCGGCGCACGAGGACAACGTCCTCTTCTACGCCAAGTGGGCCGGGGACAACCTCGTCTTCTGCGCCGTCAATCTCGATCCGTTCGCCGCCCACGAGGCCTGGCTCGAGTTTCCTCACGACCTCGTCCCCGAGCGCTTCCGGCTCGAGGAATGCTTCACCGGAGCGGTCGAAGAGCGCCAGGGCCGGCACCACCATATCCGGCTTGATCCGCACGAGAATCCCGCCGCGGTCTGGCGGGTGATGCCGCTCTGACCGCGGACCGCGCACGCGAAGGTCGTAAGGCGCGCCAGCGCCGCGGCCGCGCCGCTACGAAACCGTGTCCGGGTGGCACGCTTTTCCGGCCAAGCATCCACCTCATACGGATCTGGTAAGGACGCGGGCTTCGCGCCATTTCATGCGGACGGACTCCATAGCCTCCGAGGTCGTCACGATGCCCGATACCGGCGTGCTTCGCACGCAACCCGCCGTGGCCGAGGCCGCGCGCGGATCGCTCTGGTACAAGGACGCGGTCATCTACCAGACGCATGTCAAGTCGTACTTCGATTCGAACGACGACGGCATCGGCGACTTCAAGGGACTTACCGCCAAGCTCGACTACATCCGCGACCTCGGCGTCACGGCGATCTGGCTTCTGCCGTTCTATCCCTCGCCGCTGCGCGACGACGGCTACGACATCGCCGATTACCGCAACGTCCATCCGAGCTACGGATCACTCGCCGACTTCAAGCAGTTCGTGAAGGAGGCCCACAGGCGCGACCTGCGCATCGTCACCGAGCTCGTGATCAACCACACCTCCGACCAGCATCCGTGGTTCCAGCGCGCGCGCCGCGCGCGACCAGGTTCGCGCTTGCGGGACTTCTATGTCTGGAGCGACACCGACCAGCGCTACCAGGGCACGCGGATCATTTTTATCGACACCGAGCGCTCGAACTGGACGTGGGACCCGGTCGCCCAGGCCTATTACTGGCACCGCTTCTATTCGCACCAGCCCGATCTCAATTTCGACAATCCGCGCGTCTTCCGCGCGATCGCGAACACGATGCGCTTCTGGCTCGACCTCGGGGTCGACGGGATGCGGCTCGACGCCGTTCCCTATCTCATCGAGCGCGAAGGCACCAACAACGAGAACCTTCCCGAGACGCACGCGATCCTGAAGCGCCTCCGGGCGGAACTCGACGCCCGCTACACCGACCGCATGCTCCTTGCCGAAGCGAACCAGTGGCCCGAGGACGTCTGCGCCTATTTCGGCGACGGCGACGAGTGCCACATGGCGTTCCACTTTCCCGTCATGCCGCGGCTCTACATGGCGGTCGCGACCGAGGACCGGATACCAATCACCGACATCATGCGGCAGACGCCGGACATTCCAGAAAACTGTCAGTGGGCGATCTTTCTGAGGAATCACGACGAGCTCACGCTCGAGATGGTCACCGACCGCGAGCGCGACTATCTCTGGGAGTTCTACGCCGCCGACCGGCGCGCCCGCCTCAATCTCGGCATCCGCCGACGCCTCGCGCCGCTCATGGAGAACGACCGGCGCAAGGTCGAGCTGATGAACGGCCTCCTGTTCTCGCTCCCGGGAACGCCGATCCTCTACTACGGCGACGAGATCGGCATGGGCGACAACATCTTCCTAGGCGATCGCGACGGCGTTCGCACGCCGATGCAATGGACGCCTGACCGCAACGGCGGCTTCAGCCGCGCGGATCCTGCGCGGCTCTATCTGCCGCCGATCATGGACCCAGTCTACGGCTTTCAGACGGTCAACGTGGAGGCCCAGAGCCGCACGCCCGGCTCGCTTCTCAACTGGATGCGGCGCGTCATCACCGTGCGGCAGACGCGGCGCGTCTTCGGGCGCGGCTCGTTCCGGCTCCTCTACCCGGCGAACCGCAAGATTCTCGCCTTCCTGCGCGAGCACGACGACGACACCGTGCTCTGCGTGTTCAATCTCGCCAGCACCGCGCAGGCGGTCGAGCTCGACCTCGGTGAATTCGCCGGACGGACGCCCGTCGAGCTCTTCGGGCGGAGCGAGTTTCCGCCGATCGGCGAGTTGCCTTACCTCCTCACCCTCCAGGGTCACAGTTTCTTCTGGTTCGCGCTCGAGCGGCAGGCACCGTCGCAGGTACACTGGCGCACGCCGCCCTCGCCCGAGCTCGTCACCCTCGTCGTCCCGAAAGGCTGGGACGATCTCCTCGATCGCCACAACCGCGCCCAGTTCGAGCGCGACGTACTCCCGCCGTTCCTCGCCCGCCAGCGCTGGTTCGCCGGAAAGGATCGCCGCATCGCCGGCGTCGAGGTCGAAACGCTCGAGGCGCTCGGCGATCTGGAGGACGGGGTGGCGGTCGCGCTCGCCGAAGCGAAGCTCGCGGACGCCGACCGCCAGCGCTATTTCCTGCCGCTCGCCGCAGACTGGACCGGAGAGCCGTCCGACCGTATCGCGAACCTGCGCAAGTCCCGCCGCTCGGGCGCGCTCGTGGACGCCCCCGAGCGCTTCGCGCTCGCCGCACTGCCGCGCTTTCAACGCACGGCGGCCTGGCAGGAGCCGCCCGACCCCCCGGTGATCCGGCGCATCGGCGGCGAGCAGTCGAACACCTCGGTGCTGATCGAGGAGTACGCCGTCGTGAAGCTGTACCGGCGGCTCCACGACGGTATCCACCCCGAGGTCGAGATGATGCGCTTCCTCATGGAGCAGGGCTTCGAAGCGACCCCTGCGCTCTATGGCACGATGGAGCGCGGCGGCACCACGATCGCCGTCCTCATCCAGTGGCTGCGCAATCAGGGCGAGGCGTGGAGCCATGCGCTCGGCTACTTGCGGCGCTTCGTCGAGCACGGGATCCTCGGCGAGGCGGAGCCCGCAGCGGCCGAGGCGCCGTCGGTCGATGCCGAGGACTACTACTTCACGCTCGCGCGCCAACTCGGCCGCCGGGCCGGCGAGATGCACGTCGCGCTCTGCCCGGACGGGAACACCGACCCGGCCTTCGCGCCGGAGCCTATCACGCCGGAGGATCTCGCTCGCTGGAGGGACGCCGTGTCGAGGCAGGCCTCGGAGCTGCTGCCCGAGATCGAACAGATCTCGGCAGCGCAGCGGCAGCGGCTGATGGACCGGATCGACGCGCTCCCGGCGACCGTCGAGGCGTTGAAGACCCGGTATCACGGCGACTTCCATCTCGGCCAGGTGCTGGTCGTGCGCAACGACTTCGCGATCATCGACTTCGAGGGCGAGCCGATGCGGCCGCTCGCCGAGCGCCGCGCCAAGTCGTCCCCGCTTAAAGACCTCGCCGGAATGCTGCGCTCCTATCACTACGCCGAGGCAACGATCGTGAGGGAGCTTTCCGAAGTGCATCCGGCGCGGAGCGAGGCCGTCGCGCAGTGCGCCCTGGCATGGCGCCGCCGGGCCGTCTCCGAGTTCCTCGCCGGCTACGAGGAGGCGACCCGATCCTGCCCTTCGGTTCCGCAGGACCCCGATACGCGGCGCGCCCTTCTCGACTTCTTCCTGATCGAGAAGGTGCTTTACGAGATCGCCTACGAGCGGGCGAACCGCCCGACATGGATCGCCATTCCCATCGCCGGGCTTCTCGAGCTTCTGGAGGAGGAGAGCGATGCCTCTCGGACGTGACGACGGCGCTATCCTCGCCATTGTCGAGGCGCGGCACGGCGACCCGTTCGGCTTTCTCGGACTGCACGAAGACGAGGACGGGCTGGTGCTGCGGACATTCCAGCCCTGGGCCGAGCATGTCGAGGTGCTCGACCGGGCGACGGGCGAGGTCGTCGCCGATCTGCCGCGCGTTCACTCGGCCGGCTTCTTCGCGGGCCCGCTGCCGTCGTCGCGCCGGCGCCGCTTTCCCTATCGCCTGCGCGCCTACAGCAGCGGGGGGCTCAGCCACGAGTTCGAGGACCCCTACCGCTTCGGACCGACCCTCGGCGAGGTCGACATCCACCTCCTCGCAGAAGGCAGCCATCTGCGGAGCTACGAGAAGCTCGGCGCGCACCCGACCGAGCTGGAGGGTGTCTCGGGAGTCGCCTTCGCGGTCTGGGC